>NZ_JBEXWK010000017.1:0-184722 GCF_040629815.1 Streptomyces sp. NPDC005878 | reverse complement strand
CTCGATGTCCCGAGTCCTGGCCAGGACTCGGGACGACCGGCGGTTCGCGGCCGTTCCTGGGTGGGGGGCGGGCCGGGGGCCTTACTGGTCGCGGCGGCGCAGATAGAGCATGAGACCGCCGCCGGCCGCGGCGACGAGCGCGAGGCCGATCGCGATCTCGCCCATGTCGACGCCCTGCGCGGTGCCGCCGACGCCGCCCCGGGTACCGCGCGAGGGGGCGGTGGTGGTGCTGATGGTGGGCGTGGCGGTGGGCCGCAGGGTCGGGAAGCCGCCACCGGTGATGGTGAGATCGGTGGTTCCCCGCTCGCCGGCGCACATGAACGTCACGGTGTAGGTGGCACCGCGCCTGGCCTGGAAGTCGACCTGGGCCGTCGTGGAGCTGTTCGGCGAGATGGTCACCGTGTTGAAGACGCCGGAGGAGGCGGTGGCGGTGGAGGGGCACCCGGTGACGTTGAGCGTGACCGAACCGCCGGGAGCGACGGTGGACGGGGTCACGCTGAAGCCGAACGACGTGATGGTACTGCCGTGCGCGCCACCGCCGTCGGCGGCCAGAGCTGTCGCGGGGGCGGCGAGGGTGATCGCCGCGGCGCCGAGCAAGGTGGCGGATGCGATGCGTATCGCGCCCATGGACAATCCTCCGGGTCCCCGAGGAGCACCGCGGAACTGGTTTCCGCACCATGCGGGAAATGCACCTCGATGCCCGACACGCTAGGAGCGGGGGGCTCCGGTCGCGATCGGTGTCCGGCGAATGGGGCATGCGGTTCCCCCACTCGGCGGACCCGCCGGGGTGTCGCCGGGCGCCCAGCTCAGTCGAACAGGTGGGGGAAGAGGTCGTGGAAGGGGGCGGCGGTGGCCGACAGGCCCCGGCCGAAGGGGGCGTCGAAGTCCCAGATCAGGAAGAGCAGGAAGGCGATGAGCACGCTGAAGAGCCCGGCGAGCAGGAGTTCGCGCCCGGTGCGGCGGATCTGGAGCGTGAAGATCAGGCCGACGGTCACCACGGCCCCGGTGATCAGCCCGAACCAGACGACCCCCGGCATCGTCGCCCCGGCGCCCTGCCCGCGTGTCGTGCGGGCCTCGTCGACGGCCGCCACCTGGTCGACCAGCGGCTGGTAGGCCTGCGCCTCGTGGTCGTTGGCGGGCTGGTAGGCCGTGACGTCCCGGCGCAGCCGGTCGAGCAGGACCGTCCCCTTGTCGCCGAGCTCGCCCTCGACCTCCATGTGGTGCCACTCCGCGTGGACGACGTAGGTGACGTAGGAGTCGACGTCGGCGCGGATGCGCTCGCGCACCGGGGCCGGGTAGACCTGGGCGCGTTCGCTCACCTCGTGGAGCGCCTGCGCCTCCTGGCGGACCGTGTCCGAGGCGGCCCCGCGGGCCTCCCAGACGCCCGCGATGGCAAGACCGAGGACGATCGCGTACACCACTCCCATCATCATCGTCATGTACTCCATGACGTCCGGGGTCTGGGAGGGGTCGTCGTCCTCGCGGATGCGGCGGTGGTTGACGACGACGATGGTCAGCACGACGGCGCACGCGGCGGCCATCGCGATGGCGAGGACGATCCAGTCCTTCAAGGGGTACCTCCGGCGGGGGAGCGTGGGGCGGCGCGGGCGCGCCGGGGGCCGACGGCTAGTGGGAGCGGGGGCGCAGGACCGCGACGGCGACCACCGCGGGCGCGGTGATCAGCAGGGTGAGCGTCACCGGGGAGAGCCCCTGCGAGGGCTTCTTCCGCGGCGGCCTGCGGTAGGCGGGCAGGGCGACCGGACGCGGCCGCGGCGGCGGCGGTGTGGCCGACGGGCTCGGCGGTACGGGCGCGGGCGGCGACGGGGGAGCGGGCGCCGGCGGTACGGGCACCGCGGGCCGCACCGGCGCCGGCTTCGGGGGCGGCGGCGCGGGCGGTCCCACCGGCGGAGGCACCGGCCGGGGCGGGGCCGGGGGCGGCTGCGGTGGGGCGGGCGGGGGTTCGGGCGGCGGAGGTTTGGGCGTGGGCGGTCTCGGCGGCGGCGGTTTCGGTGTGGGGGGCGGAGGCGGGGGCGTGCAGACGCCGCCCCCCGCGACCGCGACCGCCCAGTCGTCCCCGGCGCCGCCCGAGACCGAGGCGTACGCGCAGGCGTCCGCGCGCGCGGACGGCGCGGGGCCGGCCAGCAGCAGGGCGAGGGCCGCGGCCGAGAGCAGCCGCTGGGCCAGGTGGGGTACGTGCACGCCGAGGATCATCCGGCCCCGCGCGCGGTTCGGCCATGAGACGGGCACGGATTCGCCTGATGGGGGGAGGTTGGCCCGCTTTGCGTTTGGAACCGCCCGGGGCGATTCAGCGCGGGCGGGAAAATTCTTTCGCAGGCGTTGAACGCCCGGGGGTCCCTGACGCGTACCTAGAGCCATGAAAGGCGCACCCCAGGCGCCACAACCAGCAGAGGATCAACGGGAGTTGACATGGCAACCTGGCGCAACGCCTCGCTCGCGGTGACGGCGGCGGCAGTACTGGCACTCACGGCGACGGCGTGCGGTCAGGACAAGGGAAGTGCCTCGCCCAAGGGCCAGTCGGTCGGCAACGCCGCCCCGGCGGCCGGCAGCGGCACGGGCTACGGATACGGGGACGGCGGCTACGGCTCGGCGTCCGGCTCCACCTCCCAGACGGCCGCCAAGGCGGCCGGGCAGCTCGCGGTGTGGGACAGCAAGGAACTCGGCAAGGTGGTCACCGACAGCGCGGGCTTCACGCTCTACCGCTTCGACAAGGACACCGCCAGTCCGCCCAAGTCGAATTGCGACGGCGACTGCGCGAAGCTGTGGCCGGCCGTGCCCGCGGGCAGTGCCGTCGCCCCTCCCGGCACCGACGCCGGCCTGATGGGCGAGGTCACCCGCACCGACGGCAGCAAGCAGCTGACGATCGCGGGGTGGCCGATGTACCGGTACACCAAGGACACCAAGCCCGGCGACGCCACCGGGCAGGGGGTGGGCGGCACCTGGCACGCCGCGGCCCCCGACGGCAAGAAGGCGACGGCCTCGGCGGACAGCTCCGGCGCCGGGGAGCAGGAGGCTCCCGGTCTGCCGGGTCTGTCGGTCCGCGACGACGCCAAGCTCGGCAAGATCATCGTCGACGCCCGGGGGATGACCGTCTACCGGTTCAAGAAGGACTCCGCCTGGCCCATGAAGTCGGCCTGCACCGGTGACTGCCTCAAGAAGTGGCCGGTGGTCGCTCCGGTCGAGAAGAAGAACACCGAGGGCATCATCCAGAAGGGCTTCGTCACCTTCGACCGGCCCGACGGCATCAAGCAGCAGTCCATCAACTGCTGGCCCGTCTACACCTACTCCGGCGACAGCAAGCCCGGCGACACCAACGGCCAGGGCGTGGGCGGCACCTGGTGGGCCGTGTCGCCCGAGGGGAAGCTGATCGCCACCGCCAAGTAGGCGCCCTCCCCAGGCCGTCGGCCCGTCACCGTGTCCCCCGCGCGGTGGCGGGTTCGACGTGTGTTCCGGCCGGACCGGGGCGTGTTCCGGACGATGTGACCGAACTTGTGTGTGACCAATAACGGATCGGCATTTTCCGTTTTTACTCGCCCTCTTGCCGGACGATCAGTAGCCTCAGCTCGAACACTGACCATGCACATGGCCATCACACGCCGCGGCGAGCTGTTGGAGACATAGATGGAGCGTCCTGCCTGGGCCCCTACGGGCATCGACATCTCGGTGCCGAGTGTGTCCCGCATCTACGACTACTACCTGGGCGGATCGCACAACTTCGAGGTGGACCGGGAAGCCGCGCGCAAGGCCATGGAGTTCATTCCGGGGCTGCCGAAGGTGATGCAGGCGAACCGTGCCTTCATGCGGCGGGCGGTCCGCTTCGCCCTGGACGAGGGCATCACGCAGTTCCTGGACATCGGCTCCGGCATACCGACCTTCGGCAACGTCCACGAGGTCGCCCAGAGCGCCGTCCCCGGCGCGCGAATCGTCTACGTCGACCACGACCCGGTGGCCGTCGCGCACAGCAGGGCCGTCCTGGAGGGCAACGAGCACGCCGCCGTGGTCGCCGCCGACCTGCGCAAGCCCCAGGACATCCTCTCCAGCCCCGAGGTCACCGGCCTGCTCGACCTGGACCGGCCGCTCGCGCTGCTCCTGGTCGCCGTCCTGCACTTCGTGGAGGACGCCGACGACCCGCGCGCCGCCGTCGCCGAGCTGCGCGACGCGCTCGCCCCCGGCAGCATGCTGATCCTCACCCACGCCGCGTACGAGGGCATCCCGCTCAGCGAGGACCGGGCCGGCGGCGCGGTGGGCGTCTACCGCACCATCCGCAATCCGCTGGTCATGCGTACCAGCGAGGAGATCGCCACCTTCTTCGACGGGTTCGAGATGGTCGCGCCCGGTCTGGTGCAGATGCCCATGTGGCGCCCGGAGAACTCGCCGGAGCAGGAAGACCCGTACGCCTTCTCGGGGTTCGCCGGCGTGGGACGCATAGCGTGAGCACCCCGGCCCACGCGGACGGGCAGCCCGTCGATCCCGACGGTCCCGAGTCCCGGCTCAGACGGTTCGCCACGATCTGGAGCCGGGCCATCTTCCCGGTGACGGCCACCTCGCTGACCCGGCCCGAGTTCGAGCGCCATCTGCTGCCGCTGGCCCGCCGGCTCATCGAGGCGCTGCACCGCCGCCACTTCGACCCGGCGCCCGCGCAGGAGATCGGCGCCGCCCTGGTCGGCGCCCACTGCACCGACCCGGACGCGCTCAGCCGCACCCTCGGCGTGGTCGACTCCTACCTCGTCCTGTACTGCGGTACGGGCGGGGAGCTGCGGGCGGAGGAGGCGCGGGCCCGCTGCGCCCGCCTCCAGCACGCGCTGGCCGCCGGGTTCGCCCAGGCGCTGCGCGAACGCACCCTGCGCGAGCAGGAGGCCATCGCCCGCTCCGCGCTCAGCGCGCGCAGCGCCGCCGAGGAGGCCCTGCACACCACCGAGGCCCGGTTCCGCGCGATCTTCGAGGGCGCCGCGGTCGGCATCGGCATCGCCGACCTCGAAGGCCACGTCCTGGAGGTCAACGAGACCCTCACCCGGATGTTCGGCGGCGTCGAGGGGCAGATCCGCAGCCGCAACGTCAGCGAGTGGGTGCACCCCGAGGACGCGCCGCAGGTCTGGAAGCTGTACGAGGAGCTGGTCCGGGGCGAGCGCGACCACTACCGGGTCGAGAAGCCGTACTACCGGGGCGACGGCACCGTCCTGTGGACCAATCTGACGGTCTCCCTGCTGCGCGACGCCGAGGGCCGCCCGCAGTACCAGCTCGCCCTGCTGGAGGACACCACCGAGCGGCGGCTGCTGAACCTGCGGCTGCGCTACGAGGCCACCCACGACGCGCTGACCGGGCTGCCCAACCGCACCCTGTTCTTCGAGCGGCTCGACAAGGCGCTCTCGGCGGGCGAGGGCAAGCGCTTCGGGCTCTGCTACCTCGACCTCGACGGCTTCAAGGCGGTCAACGACAGCCTCGGCCACTCGGCGGGTGACCGGCTCCTGGTGGAGGTCGCCGACCGGCTCCAGAGCTGTGCGACCGGGCCCGGCGAGATGGTGGCGCGGCTCGGCGGCGACGAGTTCGTGGCCCTGACCACCGGCACCGACACCCTGCGCGAGGTCGACGAGCTGGCCTCCCGCATCCTCCACGTGCTCTCCGCCCCGATCCGCCTGGAGGGCCGCGAGATCTCCGTGCGCGGCTCGATCGGCGTGGTGGAGGGCCCGGCGGGCGAGCGCGGCCCGGCGGAGGTGCTGCGCAGCGCGGACATCACCATGTACCGGGCGAAGGCGGCGGGCGGCAACCGCTTCGAGCGGGCCGACCCGGAGGCCGACGCCCGGGCGATCACCCGGCACGGGCTGACCAACGCGCTGCCGGCCGCGCTGGAGCGCGGGGAGTTCTTCATCGAGTACCAGCCGCTGGTGCACCTGGTCGACGGCAGTGTCCACGGGGCCGAGGCGCTGGTGCGCTGGTCGCATCCGCAGCACGGGGTGCTGGGCCCGGACCGGTTCATCCCGCTCGCCGAGCACACCGGTCTGATCGTGCCGCTGGGGCGCTGGGTGATGGCGGAGTCCGTACGCCAGGCCAGGTTCTGGCAGGAGCGCCACCCGGGCTCCCGGGCGCGCGGGCCGCTGCGGGTGAACGTGAACCTGTCGCCCACCCAGCTGCACCACCCGGGCCTGGTGGCCGACACGGTGGAGGTGCTGGAGCGCTCCGGCCTGGAGCCGGGCGCGCTGTGCCTGGAGGTCACCGAGTCCGCGCTGATCGGCGCCGACGACGACCTGCTCAAGCCGCTGCGCCAGCTCGCGGACATGGGGGTGGACATCGCGCTCGACGACTTCGGCACCGGCTACTCCAACCTGGCGAACCTGCGCCGGCTCCCGGTGAGCGTGCTCAAGCTGGACCGTTCGTTCACCCGGTCCATGCAGCAGCACCCGGCCGACCCCGTGGACATCAAGATCGTCGAGGGGATCGTGGCGCTGGCCCACAGCCTGCACCTGGCCGTCACCGTCGAGGGGGTGGAGACGGGGGCGCAGGCCGAGCAGCTGCGCGAGCTGGGCTGCGACACCGCCCAGGGCTGGTACTACGCGCGTCCGGGCGCCCCGGACCGCATCCACTCGCTCGCCCTCACCGACGCCGTCTGACACCTGCCCGCTGTCCGCCGGCGTCAGGTCCCCACCCCGAGCAGGACCTGCCGGAGTTCGCGCGCGGCGCGTGGCGGGTCCACGTCGCTGCGGTGGGCCAGCGCGATCGTGCGGCGCAGCCCGGGACGGGCCAGCGGGGTGACCCGCAGGTCGCGGCCCGCCCGGGCGGCCACCATGCTCGGCACCACCGCGATGCCGAGCCCGGCCCGGACGAAGCCGAGCACGGCGTCCATCTCACCGCCCTCGACCGTGAAGACCGGCTCGAAGCCCTCGGCGCGGCAGGCGGCGACGGTGAGTTCACGCAGGTCGTAGCCGTGCCGGAACATGACGAGCGGGGCGTCGCGCAGATCGCGGACGTGGACGCGGCCGTCGCTGCCGGGGGCCGGTTCGGTGGCGGCCGAGACGACCACCAGGTCCTCGTGGATGAGCTCGACGGTCCGAAGCGCGGGCGAGCCGGGCGGCAGCGGGAGCACCACCAGGGCGAGGTCGAGGGCGCCGCGCGCCAGCTCCCGTACCAGGTCGTGCGAGCCGCCCTCCTCGATCAGGAGCTGGATGCCCGGATGGCGGTCGTGGAAGGCGCGCAGCACGTCCGGCAGCAGACCGGTGCACAGGCTCGGGGTGGCGCCGAGCCGGACCCGGCCGCGCCGCAGCTGGGCCAGCTCCTGCACCTCGATACGGGCGGTGTCGGCGTCGGCGAGGATGCGGCGGGCCAGCGGAAGCAGCGCCTCGCCCGCGTCGGTGAGCGCGATGTTGCCCCGGGCGCGGCTGAACAGCTCGGCGCCCAGCTCCTTCTCCAGCGCCCTGATCTGCTGGGAGAGCGAGGGCTGCGAGACGTGGACCCGCTCGGCGGCGCGGGTGAAGTGGCGGGTCTCGGCGACGGCCACGAAGTACAGGAGCTGCTGGAACTGCATGGGACCACGATAGGTCATGGCTATCGGAATGAGCGTATCCATGTCTTGGACCTCTCGCTGTTCCGCCCCTAGCGTCTACGGCATGGCTCTGGCAACGCGGACGGACCGAAAACCGTCGCTGACGCGCACCGTGTGGGACTCGACCGTCGGCAAGAAGACGGTCATGGCCGTCAGCGGTCTGATCATGCTGACCTATCTGGCCGTCCACATGTTCGGCAACCTCAAGATCTTCTTCGGCGCGGGCGACTTCAACGGGTACGCGCACTGGCTGCGCACCGTCGGCGAGCCGTTCCTGCACTACGAATGGGCGCTCTGGATCATCCGGGTGGTGCTGGTCGCCGCCGTCGTCGCGCACGCGGTCTGCGCCTACCAGCTGAGCCGGCGCGATCTGCGGGCGCGCCCCGACGGTTACGTCCACAAGCGCCGCCGCGCGAGCTACGCCACCCGCACCATGCGCTGGGGCGGCGTCATCCTCGGGCTGTTCATCGTCTGGCACATCCTGGACCTGACCACCGGGACCGCGCACCCCGGCGGCTTCCAGTCCGGGCACCCGTACCAGAACGTGGTCGACACCTTCTCCACCTGGTACGGCAACACCGTCTACATCGTGGCGATGCTCGCCCTCGGCCTGCACGTCCGGCACGGCCTGTGGAGCGCGGCCCAGACCCTGGGCGCCGGCAGCGCGGCCCGCGACCGGTTCCTCAAGACCCTGGCCAACGCCCTCGCGCTGGTGCTGACCGCCGGCTTCGTCGCCGTCCCCGTCGCCGTCATGACCGGAGTGGTGAGCTGAATGACCTCGCACACCGACCACACCGACCACCCCGCCTACACCGACTACGCCGCCTACACGCTCGGCGAGCCGATCGCCGACACCAAGGCGCCCCCGGGTCCCGTCGCCGAGCGCTGGGACACCCGCCGCTTCGAGGCGAAGCTCGTCAACCCGGCCAACCGCCGCAAGCACACCGTGATCGTCGTCGGCACCGGGCTCGCGGGCGGCTCGGCGGGCGCCACCCTGGCCGAACAGGGTTACCACGTGGTCCAGTTCTGCTTCCAGGACTCCCCGCGCCGCGCCCACTCCATCGCCGCGCAAGGGGGCATCAACGCCGCCAAGAACTACCGCAACGACGGCGACTCCGTCCGGCGCCTGTTCTACGACACCGTCAAGGGCGGCGACTTCCGGGCACGGGAGTCCAACGTCCACCGCCTCGCGGAGATCTCCGTAGAGATCATCGACCAGTGCGTGGCCCAGGGCGTGCCCTTCGCGCGCGAGTACGGCGGGCTCCTCGACACCCGCTCCTTCGGCGGCGTCCAGGTCTCCCGCACCTTCTACGCGCGCGGTCAGACCGGCCAGCAACTGCTGCTCGGCGCCTACCAGGCGCTGTCGCGGCAGATCGCCGCGGGCAACGTCGAACTGCACGCCCGCACCGAGATGCTGGACCTGATCGTGGTGGACGGCCGGGCGCGCGGCATTGTCGCCCGCGACCTGGTCACCGGCCGGATCGACACCTACTTCGCGGACGCGGTGGTGCTCGCCACCGGGGGCTACGGCAACGTCTTCCACCTCTCCACCAACGCCATGAACTCCAACGCCACCGCGGTGTGGCGGGCCCACCGGCGCGGCGCGTACTTCGCCAACCCCTGCTTCACCCAGATCCACCCCACCTGCATCCCGCGCACCGGCGAGCACCAGTCCAAGCTGACCCTGATGAGCGAGTCGCTGCGCAACGACGGCCGCATCTGGGTGCCGAAGGCCAAGGGCGACACCCGCCCGGCCGCGCGGATCCCGGAGGACGAGCGCGACTACTACCTGGAGCGGATCTACCCCTCCTTCGGCAACCTCGTCCCGCGCGACATCGCCTCGCGCGCCGCCAAGAACGTCTGCGACGAGGGACGCGGGGTGGGCCCCGGAGGTCAGGGCGTCTACCTCGACTTCGCGGACGCCATCGCGCGGATGGGGCGCGACAAGGTCGAGGAGAAGTACGGCAACCTCTTCGAGATGTACGAGCGGATCACCGCCGAGAACCCGTACGAGGTGCCCATGCGGATCTACCCCGCCGTGCACTACACGATGGGCGGGCTGTGGGTCGACTACGACCTCCAGACCACCGTTCCCGGTCTGTTCGCGATCGGCGAGGCCAACTTCTCCGATCACGGCGCCAACCGGCTCGGCGCCTCGGCCCTGATGCAGGGCCTGGCCGACGGTTACTTCGTGCTCCCCGCCACCATCAACGACTACCTGGCGCGCCACCCCCACCTGGAGCCGGTCACCGACGAGCACCCGGTGGTCGCCGAGGCCGTCGCGGAGACCGAGGACCGGCTGCACCTGCTGCTCGCCGTCGGCGGCGACCGCACCCCGGACTCCTTCCACCGCGAACTGGGCGAACTCATGTGGGAGTACTGCGGAATGGCCCGCACCGAGGAGGGACTGCGCAAGGCCCTGGAGCGCATCCCCCGGATCCGGGAGGAGTTCTGGCGCCGCATCAAGGTGCCCGGCACCGGTGAGGAGTTCAACCAGTCCCTGGAGAAGGCCAACCGGGTCGTCGACTACCTGGAGCTCGCCGAGCTGATGTGCCTGGACGCGCTGCACCGCGCCGAGTCCTGCGGCGGCCACTTCCGCGAGGAGTCCCAGACCCCCGAGGGCGAGGCGGCCCGGCGCGACGAGGAGTTCTCGTACGCCGCCGCCTGGGAGTTCTCCGAGACCGGCGCCGCCCCCGTCCTGCACAAGGAAGACCTCGTCTTCGAGTACGTCCACCCCACCCAGCGGAGCTACGCATGAAGCTCACCCTGCGCGTCTGGCGGCAGAAGAACGCCGACGCCGACGGAGCGATGTCCACCTACGAAGTGGACGGCATCTCGGCCGACATGTCCTTCCTGGAGATGCTCGACACGCTCAACGAGGAGCTCATCCTCTCCGGAGAGGACCCGGTCGCCTTCGACCACGACTGCCGCGAGGGCATCTGCGGCGCGTGCAGCCTGGTCATCAACGGCGACGCGCACGGGCCCGAGCGGACCACCACCTGCCAGCTGCACATGAGGGCCTTCCGCGACGGCGACACCATCGACGTCGAACCGTGGCGGGCGGCGGCCTTCCCGGTCGTCAAGGACCTGGTGGTGGACCGCTCGGCCTTCGACCGGATCATCCAGGCGGGCGGCTACATCAGCGCCCCGACGGGGGCCGCGCCCGAGGCGCACGCGACCCCGGTGCCCAAGCCGGACGCCGACTTCGCCTTCGAGCACGCCGAGTGCATCGGCTGCGGCGCCTGTGTGGCGGCCTGCCCCAACGGCTCGGCGATGCTCTTCACCTCGGCCAAGGTCAACCATCTGAACGTCCTGCCGCAGGGCGCGCCCGAGCGCGAGACCCGGGTGCTGGACATGGTGGAGCAGATGGACGCCGAGGGCTTCGGCGGCTGCACCCTCACCGGCGAGTGCGCCACCGCCTGCCCCAAGGGCATCCCGCTGCCCTCCATCGCGGCGATGAACAAGGAGTGGCTGCGCGCGACCAGGAAGGCGCGCCGGGCGGGCCGCTGAGGCGGGAGGCGGCGGGTGGGCCCGGGCCGGGGGTCCGGGGCACACCCGCCGGTGTACGGGCGGATCAGCTCGTCACGGTGATCAGCTCGTCACGGTGATCAGCTGGTCACGGTGATCTGCTGGGCCGGGTCGGTGGTGTCCGTGACGTCGTAGGTGGCGGAGAAGGTGGCCGTCTGGTCGCCGGTCGGGCAGAGGAATCCGCCCGTTCCGGTGGCCGCCACGGGCGCGTTGGCGATGGCGAGCCTGGACGGGGCCCCGTTGGTCCAGGTGCCGTTGACACTGCTGGGGCCGCTGGGCGAGGCGGTGAGCGTACAGCTGGCGAGACCGCTGGTCCTGATGACGACCCCGGCCTTGGGCATGGTGAGCCCGGCCGCGACGGGCGAGCCGTTCTGGGCCGAGATGCTCCAGGCACCGTTGGTGGCGTTGCTGGTGACGGTCACCCCGACGCCGAAGATGCTGGTGGTGCAGCCACTGAAGGTCGGCGGGCTGATGGTGGCGGAGACCGGCCCCGCGGCGTTGTGGTTGCCGGGGGCGGCGGGGACCTTGTTGGTGGCCGGTCCGGTGGGGGCGGAGACGGAGACCGTGCAGGTCATGGTGGTGGTGCCGGCGGTGAAGACGGCCTTGCCGCTGAGCTTGGCGGTGAAGGAGTGCCCGGCCGGGTTCACGGTGGTGGGGCCGGGGGCGGCGGCGCCCGCGGCGGTGGTGGCGCCGAGGGCGAGGGCTGCCGCGGCGGCCAGGAGGGCGGCGGGCGCGCGGAATCTGCGGGTTGCCATGGGGGGCTCCTCGATCGAACGGCTTCGATGGTGTGGGGGTGCGAGGAGGAACGGGGGTGACGTCATACCCTGGTGAACTTGAGAGTAAGTCCGCTTTCCGGGACCGAACAGGCGCTCCCGCGCCAGGAATTGACGGGCCGTCAGCTTGCTGTCCGGGGCGGATCTGCTACTGATCGCGCCCCGGATCCCCGGCGGCCCCGTCAGCCGTCGAGCGCCCTCGCCAGATACGGGGCCGTGCGTCCCGCCCCCGCCGATGCGACCTCGCGCGGCGGGCCCGCCGCCACGATCCTGCCGCCCGCGTCGCCCCCGCCGGGCCCGAGGTCGATCACCCAGTCCGCGCCCGCCACCACCGTCATGTCGTGCTCGACCACCACCACCGAGTGGCCCGCGTCGACGAGGCCGTGCAACTGGCGCAGCAGCACCTCGACATCGGCCGGATGCAGCCCGGTCGTGGGCTCGTCCAGCAGATAGAGCGTGTGCTCCCGGCGTACGCTTCCCCGGGCTCCCGGCTTCGGCCGGGCGGGGGAGGCCCCGCGGAGCTCGGAGGCCAGCTTGATGCGCTGGGCCTCTCCGCCGGACAGCTCGGTGGCGGGCTGGCCCAGGCGCAGATACCCCAGGCCCACGTCGAGCAGCGCGCGCAGACTCCGGGCCGCGGCCGGGGTGTCCGCGAAGAACTCCGCCGCCGCCTCCACCGTCAGGTCCAGCACCTGCGCGATGGTCAGGCCCCGGTGGGTGACCTCCAGCGTCCGCGGGTTGTACCGGGCGCCGTGGCAGTCCGGGCAGGGCGCGTACGTACTCGGCAGGAACAGCAGCTCCACCGAGACGAACCCCTCGCCCTGGCAGGTCTCGCAGCGCCCGCCGGGCACGTTGAAGGAGAACCGGCCCGCCTTGTAGCCGCGCGCCCGCGCCTCCTCGGTGGCGGTGAAGAGCCTGCGGACGACGTCGAAGAGGCCGGTGTAGGTGGCGAGGTTGGACCGGGGGGTGCGGCCGATCGGCTTCTGATCGACCGTCACCAGCCGCTCCACGCCCGGGAGCCGGTCGGTCACCTCGCCCAGCAGGGTGGACTTGCCCGAGCCCGATACGCCCGTCACGGCCGTGAACACGCCCAGCGGCAGCTCGGCCGTCAGGCCCCGCAGATTGTGCCGGGTCACCGGTCCCACCTTGAGCCATCCGGACGGCTCGCGCACCGCGCGGACCGGGGCGGGCCCGGTGTCGAAGAGGAAGCGCCGGGTCTGCGACGCGGCGACCTCCGCCAGCGCCTCCGGCGGCCCGCTGTGCAGGACCCGCCCGCCGTGCTCACCGGCGTACGGGCCCACGTCCACCAGCCAGTCGGCGTGCCGCATCACATCGAGGTGGTGCTCGACGACGAACACCGAGTTCCCGGCCGCCTTCAGCCGGTCCAGGACGGTGAGCAGGGCCTCGGTGTCGGCCGGGTGCAGCCCCGCCGACGGCTCGTCCAGCACGTACACCACCCCGAAGAGCCCCGACCGCAGCTGGGTCGCGAGCCGCAGCCGCTGCAACTCCCCGGCCGAGAGCGTGGGCGCGGTCCGGTCGAGGCTGAGGTAGCCGAGGCCCAGCTCGATGACGGGGCCGATCCGGCGGAGCAGGTCGGAGGTCAGCACCTCGGCCGTGGGGCCGCCGTCGGCCGAGCGCAGCAGCTCGGCGAGGGCGTCGAGGGGGAGCGCGGCCAGCTCCGCGATGGTCCGGCCGGCGAAGGTGACCGCGAGGGATTCCGGCCGCAGCCGGCTGCCGCGGCAGACGGGGCAGTCGGTCGCGGTCAGGAAGCGCTCGGCCTTGGCGCGCAGCGCCGCGCTCCTGCTCTCCGCGAACGTCTTCATCACATAGCGGTGCGCGCTCATGTACGTGCCCTGGTAGGGGCGCTGGATACGGTTCGCCTCGCGCACCGGGTGCACGGTGACCACCGGCTGCTCGTCCGTGAACAGGATCCAGTGGCGGTCCCGCGCCGTCAGCTCGCGCCAGGGCCGGTCGACGTCGTAGCCGAGGGCGTCGAGGACGTCCCGCAGGTTCTTGCCCTGCCAGGCGCCCGGCCAGGCCGCGATCGCGCCCTCGCGGATGGACAGCGAGGGGTCGGGGACGAGCAGGTCCTCATCCGTCCGGTGGACCCGGCCCAGCCCCTGGCACTCGGGACAGGCCCCGGCCGCCGTGTTGGGCGAGAAGGCGTCGGAGTCCAGGCGCGCGGCGCCCGCCGGGTAGGTGCCTGCGCGGGAGAACAGCATCCGCAGCGAGTTGGAGAGCGTGGTGACCGTGCCCACCGAGGAGCGCGAGGTCGGGGACGAACGCCGCTGCTCCAGCGAGACGGCGGGCGGCAGCCCCGTGATCTCCGCGACCTTCGGCGCGCCCACCTGGTGGATGAGGCGCCGCGCGTAGGGCGCCACCGACTCGAAGTAGCGCCGCTGGGCCTCCGCGTAGATCGTCCCGAAGGCCAGCGAGGACTTCCCCGACCCGGAGACACCGGTGAAGACCGCCAGGGCGTCCCGGGGGACGGCCACGTCGACCCCGCGCAGATTGTGCTCGCGGGCGCCGGTGACCCGGACGAAGGGGTCGTGGGCCTGGCCGGTCGGGTCCGTGGCGGGTCGCGCGGGGCTTGGCATACCGGAAATCCTAGGCGGACGCGCTGGTCAGACCCGCGACCCGGGCCAGTCGACGGTAGGAGTCCAGCAGGGCGGCGCGGTCGTACGTGCTCGTGGTGACCAGGTACTCGTCGGCCCCGCTGCGCGTCAGCAGCTTCTCCAGGGCGCTCTCGACCTCGTCCTCGGTGCCGTGGACCTGGCCGTGCAGGGCCTCTTCGAACAGGGCGCGCTCGCGCTCGGTCATCGTCAGCGTCCCGATCTCCTCGGCCGGGGAGAGCGGCGGGAACGCGCCCCGGGTACGGGAGTACGCCGTGGACCACGCCTCGGACAGCAGGACGCGGTGGGCCTCCTCGGTCGTGGCCGCCACCGCGACCGTGCCGGAGAGCACCACGTACGGCCGCTCGCTCCAGGCGGAGGGCCGGAACGCCGCGCGGTAGTCGTCGATCACCCGCAGCATCGCGTCCTCGCCGCGTACGGCGGCGATGACCAGCGGCAGCCCCGCCTCTGCGGCGAGCCGGGCTCCCTGGCCGGTGGCGAGCACGAACGGGGGGACGCGCAGGCCCTCGGCCGGGCGCGCGTGCACCTGCGGGTGGACCCGCTGCGTACCGTCGAAGTAGCCGAGCAGTTCCGTCAGCCGCTCCGGGAACGCGTCGGCGTCCTCCTTGCCGTGGCCCAGTGCCCTGCGGATGCCGTCGGTGAAGCCGACCGAGCGGCCCAGGCCCATGTCGATCCGCCCGGGGAAGAGCGACTCCAGTACACCGAACTGCTCCGCCACCACCAGCGGTTGATGGTTGGGGAGCATCACGCCGCCCGTGCCGACGCGGATGGTGGAGGTCGCGGCGGCGACGGCGGTGGCCAGCACGGTCGGCGCGGAACCAGCGACCCCGGGCACGCTGTGGTGCTCGGAGACCCAGAAACGGTGGTAGCCGAGCCGCTCGGCCTCGCGGGCGAAGGCCACGGTGTCCCGCAGGGCCCCGGGGCCGTCGTGCCCCGCGCGGATACGGGAGCGGTCCAGGACGGAGAAGCGCGTCGACGCGATCACTGAGCTCACACAGGCGTCAACGTCCTCGCGGCGCCAGGATTCCCTAGGGTGGGCGCATGACGCGGAACAGCAGGCCACTGGCCGTATTCGACCTCGACGGCACGCTCGCCGACAGCGGCCACCGCCAGCACTTCCTGGAGGGCGCCCGGCGCGACTGGAACGCCTTCTTCGCCGCCGCCCCGGCCGATCCGCCGCTGGCCCGGGGCATCGCGCTGTGCCTGGCGGCGGCCGAGGAGTGCGAGGTCGTCTACCTCACCGGCCGGCCCGAGCGCTGCCGCCGGGACACCCGGGCGTGGCTGGCCGCCCAGGGGCTGCCGGACGGGACGCTCCACATGCGGCCCGACGCCGACCGCAGGCCCGCCCGGACCACCAAGCTGGAGCTGCTGCGCCGGCTGGGGGCGGGACGCGAGGTGCGGATGCTGGTGGACGACGACGAGCTGGTGTGCGACGCCGCCGAACGGGCGGGCTTCCCCGTCGTCCGGGCGCGCTGGGCGGTGCCCACCGAGACGCTGAAGGACGCGCAGGAGCGGGAGGGGCGGACCTGAGCGGCCGGGACCGCGCGGCCCGCCCCGGGGCCGGTCAGACCTCCTGGTCGTCGTCCAGCCGGAAGCCGACCTTCAGACCCACCTGGTAGTGCTCGACCCGCCCGTCGGCGATCTGGCCGCGCACCTGGGTGACCTCGAACCAGTCCAGGTTGCGCAAGGTCTGCGCCGCGCGGGCGACGCCGTTGCGGATGGCCTGGTCGACGCCCTCCGGGGAGGTGCCGACGATCTCGGTGACGCGGTACGTGTGGTTGGACATGGAGGTGCACTCCTCTTCGTCGCGTCCCTCCACCGTGCCCCACCTCGCGCCGGTTCGCGAGACGTCGGTTCCGGAGCCGGTTGCGGCACGGGGCTTGACCGGCTCATTGGTACAGACCAAAATCGGCCGCACCCGAACTGGCCAACCGCCCCTTCCCCGGAAGAGCCGTCTGCGCTTCCCCCACGTCGGGTCATGACTGCCCGTGCCGTGACGCAGAAGGTGACCTCCGTGAAGAACCGCTTCCTCCCTGCCCTCCTCCATGCCCCCGTCGTGTTCCTCACGGCCCTCGCCCTCGGCGGCTGCGGCGCGCTGCCGGGCGTCGGCGGGGACTCCACCACCACCGTCACCGTCTGGCTGATGAAGGACAGCGCCTCCGACGAGTTCATCGAGCGGTTCACCGACGCGTACCAGAAGGAGCACCGCTCGGTCCGGCTCGACGTACGGATCCAGGAGTGGACGGGTGTCGGGCAGAAGGTGAGCGCCGCCCTCAAGGCCGGTGAGGCACCCGACGTCATCGAGGTCGGCAACACCCAGGTCTCCCAGTACGCGGCCAGCGGCGGACTGCTCGACCTCACCCTGGAGTCGCTGCGCGACTGGGGCAGCGCCGACTGGCTCCCGGGCCTGGCGGAGCCCGGCCGGGTCGACGGGGCGCAGTACGGCATCCCCTGGTACGCGGCGAACCGCGTCGTGATCTACCACAAGGACCTGTTCCGGGCGGCCGGCATCACCCGGGCCCCCAGGACCCGCGCCGAGTGGCTGAGCGACACCGAGAAGCTCAATACCGGCGCCACCCAGGGCATCTACCTCGCCGGACAGGACTGGTACACCCTCGCCGGGTTCGTCTGGGACGAGGGCGGCGAGCTCGCCCAGGAGAGCGCGGGGGAGTGGACCGGCACCCTCGCCACACCCGCCGCCCTGCGCGGCATGGACTTCTACCGCAGGCTCCAGGCGCTGGGCAACGGCCCCAAGAACGCCGACGAGGCCACGCCCCCGCAGGCCGAGGTCTTCGCCAGGGGCGGTGTCGCCCAGATCATCGCCGTCCCCGGCACCGCCAAGGCCATCCAGAAGGCCAACCCCGCCCTCGTCGGCAAGCTCGGCTACTTCCCCGTCCCCGGCAAGACGGCCGCAGTGCCCGGCGCGGTCTTCACCGGCGGCTCGGACCTGATCGTGCCCAAGCGGTCCGCGCACCGCACCGAGGCCGTGGAGGTCGTCAAGGCGCTCGCCGGGGAGAAGTGGCAGCGGGACCTCGCGGCCACCATGAGCTACGTACCGAACAAGCCCGCGCTCGCGGCCGCCGTGGAGAACCAGGCGGGCGCGGCCGCGATGGCGCGGAGCGCGGCCCGGGGCCGGGCCACGCCCAACTCGCCCCAGTGGGCCGCCGTGGAGGCCGACAACCCCATCAAGCCGTACATGACCGCCGTGCTCACGGGAGCCGACCCCAGGACGGCGGCCAGGACGGCCTCCGCGCGGATCAGCTCGCTGCTGTTCCCGTGACGGCGCCGCCGAGGACGGCGAGCGACAGCGCGAAGCGGCCGTCGGCGTCGGTCCACCAGTGGGTGGCCGTCAGCCCCGCGGCCGCGAGCTCCGCCCGTACCCCCTCGGGGCGGAACTTCGCCGAGATCTCGGTGCGCAGCTCCTCGCCCTCCTCGAAACGGACCACGAGGTCCAGTTCGGGGATCTTCACGGTGAGGTCGGCGCGGGCCCGCAGCCGCATCTCGATCCACTCGCGGTCCGCGTCCCAGCGGGCCACGTGCGCGAAGTCGTCGAGGTCGAAGTCGGCGCCGAGTTCGCGGTCGATGACGGCCAGGACGTTCTTGTTGAACGCGGCCGTCACCCCCTCCCGGTCGTCGTAGGCCCGTACCAGGACCGACTCCTCCTTCACCAGGTCGGTGCCGAGCAGGAAGCTGTCGCCCGGCTCCATCGCCGCGGCGACCGAGGCCAGGAACCGCGCGCGCTCGTCCGGCAGGAGATTGCCGATCGTGCCGCCGAGGAAGACCACCAGCCGCGGCCCGGGCGTCGCGGGCAGGTCGAGCGGCCGGGTGAAGTCGGCGATGAGCGCGTGCACGGCGAGCGCCGGCCGCTCCGCGATCAGCGCCGCGGCGGCGCCGGTCAGCGCGCTCTCGCTGACGTCCACCGGGATGTACGTGAGCGGGTCCGGCAGCGCGTCGAGCAGCAGCCGGGTCTTCTCCGATGAGCCGGAGCCCAGCTCGACCAGGGTGCGGGCCCCGGAGGCCGCCGCGATCTCGGCGGCCCGCTGGTCGAGGATCTCCCGCTCGGCGCGGGTGGGGTAGTAGTCGTCGAGCCGGGTGATCTCCTCGAACAGCTCGCTGCCCCGGGCGTCGTAGAACCACTTGGGCGGCAGGGTCTTGGGGTCCGCCGTCAGCCCGTGCAGCACGTCGGCGCGCAGCGCGGCCCCGGTGGCGTCCTCGGGCAGGGTGCGGGTCAGCTGGAACGGGCGGGACTGGTGCACGAGGAGGGCTCCTTGAGGGGGGTCAGTACAACGTCGGTACGGGTCGCGGCCAGCAGGGTGCGGTCGGGGACCTCGTGCCAGTGCGGATCGTCGTCGTAGGGCTCCGAGGCGACGACCGTGCGCTCGCCCGGCCGGGCCAGGTACCACAGGGTGTCGCCCCAGGCGGTGGCGGCGATGCTCACGCCGTCGGTGAGCAGCAGGTTCAGCCGGGAGTCCGGGGCCGCGGCGGCGACCTCGGCCACCGTCTCGGCGAGCGCGCGGCCCATCTCGTCGCCCGCCCGCAGCCGGTGCAGCAGCAGGGCCCACACCAGCGCCGAGTCGCAGCGGGCCTCCAGGCGCAGCAGCTCCTCGGCGGGCAGGGCGGCGGCCAGGTCCGCGAGCGAGCCGGGCCAGCCCCGTACCGCCCCGTTGTGGCTGAACAGCCAGGGTCCGGCGGCATAGGGCGCGGAGGCGGCCTCGTTGTCCGGGCCCGGCTCGGTGGCGTCCCGTACCGCCGCGAGGAGCGCGCCGGTGCGCACCACACGGGCCAGGTCCGCGAACGAGGGGTCGGCCCAGATCGGCCCCGGCCGGCGGTAGCGCCCCGGTACGGGGTCGCCCTCGGCGTACCAGCCGACGCCGAAGCCGTCGGCGTTGACCGTGCCGTGCCGCTGCCGACGCGGCGCCCAGGACTGCCGGTACAGCGCGTGCGGCGGGCTCACCAGCAGCTCACCGAGCGGAACGGGCGTTCCCAGGAACGCTATATGACGGCACATCAGGCATCCCTCGCGGTCCGGAACCCGGCGAAGATCTGCCGCCGCACCGGAAGGTCCCAGTTGCGGAAGGTGCCCCGGCAGGCCACCTGGTCCACGGCGAACGAACCGCCGCGCAGCACCTTGTGGTCGGGCCCGAAGAACACCTCCGAGTACTCGCGGTAGGGGAAGGCCACGAAGCCCGGGTACGGCATGAAGTCGCTGGACGTCCACTCCCACACGTCCCCGATCAGCTGCCGCACGCCCAGCGGGGACGCGCCCGCCGGATAGGCGCCCGCGGGGGCCGGGCGCAGATGGCGCTGGCCGAGGTTGGCGTGGTCGGAGGTGGGGTCGGCGTCGCCCCACGGGTAGCGGCGGGAGCGGCCGGAGGCCGGGTCGTACCGGGCCGCCTTCTCCCACTCCTCCTCGGTGGGCAGCCGCCGCCCGGCCCAGCGGGCGTACGCGTCCGCCTCGTACCAGCTGACGTGGAGCACCGGCTCGTCCTGCGGTACGGGCTCGGTCACCCCGAACCGGCGGCGCAGCCACTGGCCGCCCTCCCGGTGCCAGAACAGCGGGGCGGTGAGCCCGTGCCGGCGCACCATGGCCCAGCCCTTCGGCTCCCACCAGCGCTCGTCGGTGTAGCCGCCGTCCTCGATGAACCGCAGATAGGCGCCGCAGGTGACCGGGGTGGTGTCGAGGTGGAAGGCGGGGACGATGCGGTGGTGGGCGGGGCGCTCGTTGTCCAGTGCCCAGGGCTCGGCGGAGGTGCCCATGGTGAACGGGCCGCCGGGGACGAGGACTTCCTCCGGCAGGTCCGCGGTGGAGCCGCCCGGCGGCTCGGGCGCGGAGAGCGCGGCCGGACCCCTGCGGAGCTGATGGGTGATCAGCATGGTCTCGTCGTGCTGCTGTTCGTGCTGGGCGACCATTCCGAAGGCGAATCCCGCGTCGACGAGGCGGGGGCCGCCCTCCAGGGGGGTGGACTCCAGGACGTCCAGCGCCCGGCCGCGCACCTCCGCCGCGTACCGGCGCGCCTCGGCCGGGGAGAGCAGCGGCAGCGAGGGGCGGGCGGCGCGCGGGTGCTCGAAGGCGTCGTACAGCGAGTCGATCTCCGGGCGCATCGCGTCCCGCCCGGCGACGGCCCGCAGCAGCCACTGCTCCTCCTGGTTGCCGATGTGCGCCAGGTCCCAGACCAGCGGCGACATCAGGGGGGAGTGCTGGGCGGTGAGGTCGTGGTCGTCGACGCAGGAGGTGAGGGTGGCGGTGCGCGCCCGGGCGGCGGTGAGGGCCGTCAGGGCGCGCCGGCGCAGCGCCTCGGGGTCGGTGGCGTCCGCTCCGGTCGGTTCGGGGGCGGTCATGAGGAGGATTCCTTCCCGGGGGCGGGCGCGGACGGGAGGTCCGCGGGGGAGAGGCCCCGTACGACATGGCGGTCCGTGAAGGCGGCGACCGCCTCGCGGACCTCGGTGGTGGCGCCGAGCCGGGGCAGTGCCTCCAGCGCGGCGGCGAAGCAGGTCCCGGCGGCCTCCCGCAGCTCGGGGTCGGCGAGCCCCGCGCGCGCGGCGTCGGCCCACAGCGGGTTGCGCGGCGCGGGCGCCGAACCGGCCCGCTCCGCCAGGGACTTGACCGCCCGGTAGGCGGTCTCGGCCGCCTCCTGGTCGTCGAAGAGCGCGGTGGTCACGGCGAGCGGGACGATCCAGCCGTCCTCGCCGGGCTGCGCGTCGATCATGCGCAGCTCCAGGTGCCCGCGCGGCCGCACCGGCGGGAAGAGCGTGGTCAGGTGGTAGTCGAGGTCCTCGCGGGTGGCCGGGCGCGGCTGCGCGGTGCGCAGCCACTGGCGGAAGGTGAGCCCCTCGGGCGCCTGCCACGCCTCCCCGTCGGAGCGCACGCACATCACCGGCGCGTCCAGGACGTGCGCGGCCCAGGCCGCCCGGGGCTCGGCGTCCAGCGGCGGCGCGAGCGCCCGTACCGGGTCGATGTCGGTCCACACCGCCTGCCGGGAGGAGCGCCAGCCGGTGGTTCTGCCCTCCTGGCGGGGGGAGTTGGCGAAGGCGGCGACCAGGACCGCGCCGAGGAGGTGGGCCAGGCGCCAGCGGCGTCCGAAGCCGAGCGGGCCCGGCTCCTCGTACCCGGCGTCGAGGCAGACCTGGACGGAGGCGGAGGCGCACATCATGGCCCGTCCCGCCGGTCCCGTCCGGTCGAAGTGGGCTTCCATGGCGTCGTAGCGGGGATCGTGCAGGAAGCGGCGCGGCGACTGCCACGGCTCCTGGCCGAGTCCGGTGAGGGTGAGGTCCCTGGTGCGAAGAGCGGCCCGGACGGCTCGGAGATCGGCCGCCACGGAGTCGACGCACTCCATGAGGGAACCGGCGGGCAGCGAGCTGAGCTCCAGCTGGCCGCCGGGTTCGACGGTGAGTGCCGACCGCAGCGGCAGCGCCCTCAACGAGGCGTAGGCGGCGGCGAGTCGGTCGTGCGGAACGGGCAGACGCGGGTCGTGGAGATCATGGACCAGCCACTCCACTTCGACCCCGACAGCCCGAGGTGGACCGGTCTTGAAACAGATGCATCGAAGCAGATCGTCCGCTTCCGTTTCGGTGAACTGTCTGGTCAGCATGGTCGCTTCCCCCACGCGGGAACGTTTTCGGTGCACTGTCCCACCTAAGCCACTGCCGTCTTCTCGCACAAGAGTGCCCATCCGGACGGAAAGTATGTTGCGGGAGTGTTCTCCTGGCGTCAACGATGCTAAATATGAGTGCACGACTGCGCGACCTCGCGCGCCACACCGTGGAGATCACCGAAGCCGGAGCGTACGAGACGCCCGGCGGGTCCACGGTCGCGATCGCCGCCTGGGTGGCGGCGGCCGTCGAAGGAACCCGCCTCTTCGGCCCCGGCCCGGTGCCCGTGACGCCCGGCACCGACGGTTCCAGCGTATGCGCGGTGACCGGCGAGAGCAGCCTGGAGGCGGCCCGGCGCCTGGTGGGCGAGGGCCCCGGCGAGGTCGCCGTGCTGAACTTCGCCTCCGCGCGCAACCCCGGCGGCGGCTTCCTGAACGGGGCGCAGGCCCAGGAGGAGGCGCTGTGCCGCTCCTCCGCGCTGTACCCGACGCTGCTGCGGGCGCCCGGATTCTACGAGCACCACCGCGCCGACCGCGATGTCCTCTACACCGACCGGGTGATCCACTCGCCCGGGGTGCCGGTCTTCCGCGACGACCGGGGCCGCCTCCTCGACGAGCCGTTCCGGGTCGGCTTCCTGACCTGCCCCGCGCCCAACGCCGGAGTGATCCGCCGGCGGGCCCCGCGGGACGTGGACCGCATCGCCCCGGCCCTCGCCCGGCGCGCGGAGCGCGTCCTGGAGACCGCGGCCCACTGCGGCTACCGGCGGCTGGTGCTCGGCGCCTGGGGCTGCGGCGTCTTCCGCAACGACCCGGCGCAGGTGGCGGGCGCCTTCCACGCCCATCTCACGGGCGGCGGCCGCTTCGCCCGGCACTTCGACGAGGTGGTCTTCGCGGTCCTGGACCGCACGGCCGGCCGCGCGACGCTGCGGGCCTTCGAGGAGGTGTTCGCGGCGGCGTGACGGCCCCGCGCCGACCGCCGGGGGTGAGCGCGGACCCCGCGATTGCGCCGGACGGCGCAGCGGACGCGCGCCTTGGAGACGGACGGCGGCCAGGCTCGGAGCATGATCGTCCGAGCCCTCGCGGCGCTGCTCTGCGCCGTCCTCGCCGTCCTCGCCGCGCCCCCGCCCCGCGCGGCCGCCGAACCCGCGCCGCCGCCCCGGTCCGTCTCCGCCTGGCTGCCGTACTGGGACCAGGAGGGCGCCTATCAGGACGCCCTGCGCCACGCGGCCCAGCTGCACACCGTCAGCCCGTTCTGGTACCAGGCGGTCGGCGCCGAGCGGATCGACGGGCATCCCGGTGCCGGCGCCCAGCGCGTCATCGACGGGCTGCACGCGGCCGGGATCGCGGTGGTGCCCACCGTCATGGAGACGATGAAACCCGGCGTCCTCGCCGCGATCCTCACCGACCCGGACCGCCGGGCCACCCACATCACGGCCCTGCTCACGGTGGTGGGCAGCCGCTCCTACGACGGCCTCGACATCGACTACGAGTCCATCGCCCCGACCGGCGACGCCGACTACCCCGCGGTGCGGGCGGCCTACGCCGCCTTCATCGGCGAGCTCTGCGCCCGTCTGCACGCCCTCGCCAAGAAGTGCGTCAGCACCGTCTCCCCGCAGACCGCGACCACCGGCCGCGTCTGGGACTACGCGGCGCTCGGCCGGGCCGCCGACCGGGTGCGGATCATGGCGTACGACCGGCACTGGTCGGGCGGCAGCCCCGGCCCGCTGGCCGGGGTCGACTGGTACGAGGACATCCTGCGCCGCGCCACCGTGCTGATCCCGCCCGACCGGATCGAGATGGCGCTGCCCGCCTACGGCTGGGACTGGCCCGCCTCGGGCGGTGGCCGGGCCCGGCACGTCACCTGGCGCGAGGCCGAGACCCTGCGCACGGCGAAGGGCGCGCCGTATCAGCTCGACCCCGTCTCGCAGACCCCGCACTTCAGCTACCAGGACGGGGGCACGGCCCGCGAGGTCTGGTACCAGGACGCCCGGGGTGTCGAGGCCGATCTGCCGGTCCTGGCCCGCTACGGCGTCCGCGCCACCTCCCTGTGGGCCCTGAACTTCGAGGACCCGGCCGTGTGGCCGGTGCTGGCGAGGACCTGAGAGCCTCTTCAAGGACAGGCTCTCGGCGTCCACCGGTCCCGGTTCAGCCCCTGACCGTGGCCGTCGGCGTGTTCCAGCCGGAGACGCGCAGCCACGGGGCGGATCCGTGCAGGTCGGCGGTCCGGTAGGTGGCGGTGAGGGTCGTGGTCTCACCGGGCCAGAGCGAGACCTGGTTGTCGGACCAGCGGACGGGCAGGACCGGGGCGCCCCCGGCGTCCACCAGGTGGACGTCGGTGAGCAGCGCCGGGGCCGCGCCCGTTCCCGTGCGGGTGAGGGTGACGGTGGTGGTCGACGTGCCGTCGTCGTGCGCCGTGGTGGCGCCGGTGGCGGTCACCGCCGCCTTCGCCATCGTGCTCAGGCCCTTGAGGTCGGCGTAGGCCGTGGTGGGGGTGTGGTACCAGTCGGTCCTGGCGTAGTCGAGGACGTCCGCCTTGGTGGAGAGCCAGTACACGTTGCGGCTCACCTCCCGCCCGGTGGCGTCGGTGAGCAGCAGCCGGGCGAGGTAGGTGGTGGAGAGGCCGTCGACCTTCGCCGGGACGGTGAGCGCCGTCGTCCGGGCCCCGTCGCCGCCCACGGCCACCCCCGTCGCCGTCCTGTCGTACTTCTGCTTCCCGTCGGTGGTGAAAAGCGTCACCCGCGCGGTGAGACCGGAGGCGGGCGTGTGCCGGTTGTTCACCACGGCGATGGTGCGGTCGTCGTAGGAGTACTGGACGTGCAGCGGTTCGTTGGCCTTCTTGGCGCCGAAGTAGGCGCCGCCCTGGTCGAGGTAGCGGTCCACCAGCTGCCAGTGCAGGGAGGTCCAGCCGCTGTTGAACATCCAGTACACGATCCCGGTCGAGGGCTTGGAGGCGTCCTTGGCGTTGCGGGCGTACGCCTCGAACTGGGCGCGCACGTTCTCGTACTGGGCGAGCTGGGCCTTGCGCACATAGTCGTCCAGGCCGGTCGGGGCGCCGTAGCGGCCGGTCAGGGCCGCGTCGTAGATGCCGAGGGTGGCGAAGACCGACGAGGGGGAGCGGTGGTACTGCTTGGCCGAGGGGTTCTTCCAGAGCGTGTCCAGCTCGGCCGGTGACATCATGCGGCGCAGGGTGTCCAGGGTGGGGACGTCGGGGCCGGCGCTCGTCTCGGAGTTGAAGCCGCTCGCCCCGCCCTCCTGCTTGTCGTACCAGTAGGCGGGCGGCACCCAGTCGTAGGGGCCGCTCATCTTCATGCCCGAACGCCGCGTGATCGGCGCGGAGTTGTCGGAGGCGGCGGCCACCACGGGGGTGGGCCAGTCGGCGGCCCGCAGCGCGTCCACGTAGGCCTTCTCGATCGTGGCGTCCGGGGCGAAGTCGCTGCCGATGAGGAAGGAGATCACGCTGGGGTGGCCGCGCAGCCGGGCCGCCTCGGCGGCCATCGACGCCTTCGCGACCGGGTAGTCCGCCGCGGTCCACTTCTCGCCCGCCTCACCGCCGTTGACCTGCCCCTCCCACTTGTCGCAGCACTCCCAGCCGGGCAGGGTGAGGATGCCGTAGCGGTCCGCCAGGTCGAAGAACTCGTCCGGTTCGATGTGCCCTTCGAGCCGGAGGGTGTTGAGGCCCAGGTCGAGCGCGTACCTGAGCCGGTCCTCCACATACGTGCGGTCCCAGCGCAGATACTCGTCCGGAGACCAGCCGCCGCCCTTGATGAGCAGCGGGCGGCCGTTGACCGAGTACTGGCGGGCCCCGTCCGCGTCGAGCGGCGCCCTCACGTCGCGGATGCCGAACGACTCGTGCGCGGTGTCGGAGAGGTCGCCGGAGACCGAGGCGGACAGGTCCAGCGTGTGGAGCGCCTGCTCGCCCATCCCGGCCGGCCACCACACGCGCGGCTCGGTGAGCCGCAGCCCGGGGTACGCGGCGGGGGAGAAGGTGACCGTCCTGGTCTCGTGCGGGGCGAGGGTGACGTCCTGGCCGAAGGAGACCGCGCCGATCGTGCCGGAGACGGTCGCGGTCACCGTGTCCGCCGAGTCGTTGCGGGCCTGTGCCTTCACGGTCAGGTCGGCGGTCGCCAGCGAGGGCACGGCGAGACTGGTCACCACATGCGCGTCGCGCAGCGCGACCGGGCCGCCCCGGCGCACCAGCACGTCCCGGACGATGCCCATGTTCTCGTCGGGCGGCGGCTGGAGCCAGTCGATCCACCCCATGGTGAGGTGTTCGCGGGGGTTGTTGGGCTGGACGCGGAAGGCGACGGTGTTGGTGCCGGACCTCACGGCGGAGGTGATGTCGAGCTCATGGCGGGTGTAGGCCCCGGCGACCGCGCTCCGGTCCGCGACCCGGCGCCCGTTGACGAACACGTCGGCGGCCGAGACGACCCCGCTGAAGTCGAGGTATGTGCGCGCGGAGGTGTCCGCGACGGTGAAGTCCGAGCGGTACCACCAGGGGACGGTGAAGTCCGCGGCGGGGATCTTCTTCTGGTTGGTGGAGTAGAAGGGGTCGGCGTACGTGCCGGCCGCGAGCAGCGCGGCGAGGACCGTGGACCGGGGGCCCGTTCGGTACCAGCCCGCCGCCGGGTAGCCGGGGCTGGAGACGGCCGCCGCGGAGTCGGTGACCCTGGCGGTGGACTGGATGGCGTACCCGGAGAGTGCCGTCGTGCTGGGGGCGACCGCCGCGCGGGGGGCGGGAGTTGCCTCCTGGGCCCCCGAGAGGAGCGCGAGGGTGAGGGTCAGCGCGGCGGCCGCGGCGGTCCTGCGGCGGACGGGAGGGCGACGGTGGAACACGGTGGGCTCCCGGTATCCAGGTCGGGCATCAAAGTTAGGAATCCTTACTAACTTGCACCCCGAAGGTAGAGACCTGAGGAATCCATGTCAACGACCCGGGTGTCCGGAGCGGGTCCGCCGCTCGAAGGTCACGTCCCGGGCCGTGCCCAGCGCCGTCGCCACCGCGCCGAGCAGCACCGCGTCCTCCCCGAGCGAACTCGGCGCCACCTTCGGGCGCAGCGGGGTCAGAGTGCGCAGGGTCTCCCGGACCGTCCGCAGCAGCAGGTCCGCGCTGTGGCCCACGCCCCCGCCCAGCACCACCAGATCCGGGTCGAGCACCGCGGCGACCGCCGCCACGGTGTGGGCCAGGCGCTCGCCCTCCAGCTCGACCGCCTTGACGGCCGCCGGGTCCCCGGCCCGCGCCGCGTCGAAGACGTCCTTCGCCGTGAGCGGCCCGGCCATGCCGTGCGAACGGGCCGCCGCCACCACCGCGTCCCCGGAGACCGCGTCCTCCAGGGTGTCCGGCTTCTGCCGCCCGGGCCAGGGCAGGAAGCCGATCTCTCCGGCGCCGCCGTGCGCCCCGGTGAAGAGCTGGCCCTCGCTGACCACGCCCATGCCGAGCCCGGTGCCGATCAGGACGTAGACGAAGAGGCGGCTGCCCGCGCCGACGCCGAAGGTGTACTCGCCCAGCGCCGCCAGGTTGGCGTCGTTGTGGACGGCCAGCGGCATCCCCAGCCCGTCCCGCATCCGGTCGAACAGGCCGGGCCGGCCCCAGCCGGGCAGGTGCTGGGCGTAGCGCACCCGCCGCTTCTCCGCGTCGTACACCCCCGGTGTGCCGACCACCGCCTGGGCGATCTTCTCCGTGTCCACGGCCGATCCCTCGACGAGCCGGTGCGCGGTGGAGACCACGAGGTCGGCCATGGTGCCCGAGGTGCGGGCCTGGTTGCGGACCTCCGAGCGGGCCACCACCGTGCCGTCCAGGTCCGCCAGCGCCACCCGCAGCCAGGCCCGCCCGATGTCGATGCCGAGCGCGTACCCGGCGGTCGGGTCCGGGGCGTAGAGCACCGCGGACCGGCCGCGCTCGGGGGTGTGCGTGCCGGCCTCGCGGACCAGGCCGGTGGCGGCGAGCGCGGCCAGCGCGCTGGAGACCGTGGGCTTGGACAGTCCGCTCTCGCGGGCGAGCTGGGCCCGGGACGAGGGGCCGCCCGCGCGCAGCCGGTCGAGCAGCAGCCGCTCGTTGCTGTTGCGCTGACGCTGGGGGTTCCAGGGCTGCTCACCCTCGTCGCTGCTGGTCATCCGCTCATTCTCACGTATCGCTCCCGACGGTTTCCCGGCGACCTCTTGACGTCATAAGTAAAGATACTTAACTTGAGCACGCCCGACGCCGGGGCGCACCTCCGCACGGGTCAAGAGCCGTCGCCCGCAGGGCCGTTCCCCGCGTCCGCCGAGCCCCGCGTCCACCGAGCCCCAGGAGGGTCCCCGTGTCCGGAACACCGCCGCCGACCGGCGGCTTCGTCCGCCGTATCGGACTCTTCCAGGCGACCGCCATCAACATGAGCCAGATGTGCGGCATCGGCCCGTTCGTCACCATCCCGCTGATGGTCGCCGCCTTCGGCGGCCCGCAGGCCGTCCTCGGCTTCGTGGCCGGCGCGGTGCTCGCCCTCGCCGACGGGCTGATCTGGGCCGAACTCGGCGCCTCCATGCCCGGATCCGGGGGCAGTTACGTCTATCTGCGCCAGGCCTTCCAGTACCGCAGCGGACGGCTGCTGCCGTTCCTGTTCGTGTGGACGGCGATGCTCTTCATCCCGCTCATCATGTCCACCGGCGTGGTGGGCTTCGTCCAGTACCTCGGCTATCTGGCACCCGGCCTCGGCGCTACCGGCGGCGACCTGGTCGGGCTCGGCGTGATCGCGCTGGTCGTGCTGCTGCTGTGGCGCGGCATCGAGCACATCGCGCGGATCACCACCGTCATGTGGGCCGTGATGATCGCCTCGGTGACCCTGGTCATCGCGGCCTCGGCCACGCACTTCAGCGCCGACCGCGCCTTCACCTACCCCTCGGGCGCCTTCACGCTCACCAGTGACCACTTCTGGCTCGGCTTCGCCGCGGGTCTCACCATCGGCATCTACGACTACCTCGGCTACAACACCACCGCCTACATGGGCGCCGAGATCAAGGACCCGGGCCGCACCCTGCCGCGCTCCATCGTCTTCTCCATCCTCGGCATCATGGCGATCTACCTGCTGCTCCAGATCGGCACCCTCGGCGTCATCGACTGGCAGCGGATGACCGACCCCGGCGACATCGCCTCCACCTCGGTCGCCTCCGCCGTCCTGGAGAAGACCTGGGGCAAGGGCGCCGCCGACGTCATCACCGTCCTCATCCTCATCACCGCCTTCGCCTCCGTCTTCACCGGACTGCTCGGCGGCTCCCGGGTGCCCTACGACGCCGCCCGCGACCGCGTCTTCTTCCGCCCCTACGCCCGCCTCCACCCCCGCCACCGCTTCCCCACGCTGGGCCTGGCCACGATGGGCGCCGTCACCGCGGTCGGCTTCCTCATCGGCCGCCACACCGACCTCGCCACCCTCATCCAGCTGCTCACCACGGTGATGGTGCTGGTGCAGGCGCTGGCCCAGATCGCCGCCGTCACCGTGCTGCGCCGCCGCCAACCGGGACTGCGCCGCCCGTACCGGATGTGGCTCCACCCGCTGCCCAGCCTGGTCGCGCTGGTCGGCTGGCTCGTCATCTACGGCTACGCCGACAAGAACGCCCCGGGCCGCCACCCCATCGAATGGTCGCTGGCCTGGGTGGCGCTGGGCTGTGTGGCGTTCGTGCTGTGGGCCCGCTTCGAGAAGGTGTGGCCGTTCGGCCCGCGCGAGGTGCGCGAGGAGTACCTGGAGGACCCGGCCAAGGACGAGGTCGGCGCCTGAGACCCTGCCGGGTGGGCGAGTTGGCGCCGGACGTCCCCGGGCGGGGCCGCGCGCGGGCCGCGTCGTCCGGCCGGGCCCCCGGCCTCTGCCGGAGCCGCGCGGACCGCCGGGCAGGGCAAAAATCCGGCCACCGGCGGAGTGGCACCCTCCCCGCGCCGCCCCCGCGCCCCTACCGTCCCCCCATGCACCCCTCGCGCCTGGTCGTCCTCATCGTCCCCTCCCACGTGGAGACCCGCGGCACCGCGTCCGTGGCCGACAGCGCCGTCCGCTCCGCCCTCGTCGAGGCGACGGGCGAGACCGGCGAGACGGGCTACCCGCGCTACGCGGGGCACGGCGTCGTCGCCGACGTGGACCCCGCCACCCGCACCGTCGAGGCGATCCTCGTGGACGGCGCGGAGCTGGACTACGGGCTCACCGCGCTCATCGCCCCGGAGTGACCGGGCACCGCCACCGGGCGGCCCCGGTGCGGCCGGGGCCGTCCTCCGAGGACCGTTGACAGCGCGCCGGGGCGGGCCGAGACTCGGCCTTGATCGTGAACCAGAGTTCACTGGGCCGACCGAGCGTGTCGGACCGAGCGCGCCGGGCGACACCCGGCACGGCCGACCGAGCAGCGGGAGAGAAGCGGATGAGCATCCGGGACGTGTACATCGTCGACGCCGTGCGCACCCCCATCGGCAAGTTCGGGGGAGCGCTCGCCGGGGTGCGGCCCGACGACCTGGCCGCGCACGTGGTGAAGTCGCTCGTCGCCCGCTCCCCCCAGCTCGACCCGGCCCGTATCGACGACGTGTACTTCGGCGACGCCAACGGCGCCGGCGAGGACAACCGCGATGTGGCCAGGATGGCCGTGCTGCTGGCCGGGCTGCCGGTGACGGTCCCCGGCGTCACCGTCAACCGCCTGTGCGGCTCGGGTCTGGAGGCCGTCATCCAGGCCGCCCGCGCCGTGGCGCTCGGTGACGCGCACATCGCGGTCGCGGGCGGGGTGGAGTCGATGTCCCGCGCCCCCTGGGTGATGCAGAAGCCGGAGCGCGCCTTCCCGGCCGGGCACCAGCAGCTCTGGTCGACCACGCTCGGCTGGCGGATGACCAACCCGAGGATGCCCGCCGAGTGGACGGCCGGCCTCGGGGAGGGCGCGGAGCTGATCGCGGACCGGCACGGGCTGACCCGCGAGCAGCAGGACGCGTTCGCCCTCGACAGCCACCGCAAGGCCGCCGAGGCCTGGGCTAAGGGCCTGTACGACGACGAGGTGGTCCCGTACGAGGGCGTCGGGCTCGCCCGCGACGAGTGCGTCCGCGAGTCCTCCACCATGGAGGCGCTCGCCCGCCTCAAGCCCGCCTTCCGCGAAGGCGGTTCGGTGACCGCGGGCAACTCCTCGCCGCTCAACGACGGCGCCGCGGCCCTGCTCCTGGTCGACGAGGAGGGCCTGCGCGCCACCGGCCGCGAGCCGCTGGCCCGGATCCGCACCTCCGCGGTCACCGGGATCGAGCCGCAGCTCTTCGGGCTCGGCCCCGTCGAGGCGGTGCGCACCGCGCTGGCCAAGGCGGGCCGGGGCCTGGGGGACCTGAGCGTCTTCGAGCTCAACGAGGCGTTCGCCGCCCAGGCGCTGGGGTGCCTGGCCGCGTGGCCGGAGCTGGATCCGGCCGTGGTCAACCCGCGCGGCGGCGCCATCGCCATCGGCCACCCGCTCGGCGCCTCGGGCGCCCGCCTCGCCGGGGCGGTCGCCCACCAACTGGCCGCCGCCGGCTCGGGCGTGGGGCTGGCCGCCCTCTGCATCGGCGTCGGCCAGGGGCTGGCGCTGGTCCTGGAGCGCTGAGGCACCGCGGGGCGGGCACGGGAGGCGGACCGCCGCCTTCCGTCCCAACTCCCTTGCGGGCGCGCACGCCTGCCGGTGTGTCAGGTGGGGCGGGCGGGGGACGTTTCCCCGGATGACCGGACTAGGATGCCGCACGGGACTTCCCCGTGATCATGGCCTCCCCTCGTTCCCCCGTGAGTCTGGAGATCCTTCATGACCCTGCTCGACCCCAAGACCTGGCAGGCGCGGACGCTGTCGGGGGGTGAGTACGAGGTCACCGAACCCGCCACCGGAGAAGGTCTCGGCACGCTCACCCTGGCCACCGCCGACGACCTCGCGGCCGCCGTCGCGGCGGGCCGGGCGGCCCAGCCCGGCTGGGCCCGCTCCCCGCACTTCGCCCGCGCGGCCGTCCTGCGCCGGACGGGCGACCTGTTCACGGCGTACGCCGACGAGCTGCGCGAATGGCTCGTACGGGAGTCCGGCTCGATACCCGGCAAGGCGGACTTCGAGCTGCACGTGGCCGCCCAGGAGTGCTACGAGGCGGCGGCGCTCGCCTCCCGGCCGCTCGGTGAGGTGCTGCCGAGCGAGGAGCCCAGACTCAGCTTCACCCGGCGCGTGCCGGTCGGGGTGACCGGGGTCATCGCCCCGTTCAACGCCCCGCTCATCCTCTCCATCCGCTCGGTCGCGCCCGCCCTGGCGCTCGGCAACGCCGTCGTCCTCAAGCCCGATCCGCGCACGGCCGTCTGCGGCGGCCTCGCGCTCGCCGCGGTCTTCGAGGAGGCGGGGCTGCCCGAAGGGCTCCTGCACGTCCTGCCGGGCGGCGCCGAAATGGGGCGGGCCCTGGTCACGGACCCCGGTGTCCCGGTCATCTCCTTCACCGGCTCGACCGCCGCCGGGCGCGCGGTCGGCGAGGCCGCCGGACGCCTGCTCAAGCGCGCCCACCTGGAGCTCGGCGGGAACTCCGCGCTGGTCGTCCTGGAGGACGCCGACATCGAGGGCGCGGTGGCCCAGGCCTCCTGGGGCTCCTTCTTCCACCAGGGCCAGATCTGCATGACCACCGGCCGCCACCTCGTGCACGCCTCGCTCTACGAGGAGTACGTGGAGCGGCTCGCCGCCAGGGCCGAGGCACTGGCCGTGGGCGACCCGTACCGCGATCAGGTCCACCTCGGCCCGCTCATCGACGAGGCCCAGCTCACCAAGGTCCACGACCTGGTGCGGGCCAGCACCGCGCGCGGTGCCCGGCTCGCCGCGGGCGGCACCCACCGCGACCTGTTCTACCGGCCGACCGTCCTCGCGGACGTCGACGACGCCACCCCGGCGTACGCGGAGGAGGTCTTCGGTCCGGTCGCGCCCGTACGGTCCTTCCGCACCCCGGACGAGGCCGCGACGCTGGCCGCCGACAGCCCGTACGGGCTCTCCCTCGGCATCGTCACCCGTGACACCGCGCTCGGCCTGGAACTCGCGGACCGGATCCCGACCGGGATCGCCCACATCAACGACCAGACGGTCAACGACGAGGCGGTCGCGCCCTTCGGCGGAGTCGCGGCGTCCGGAACGGGCGCCCGGTTCGGGGGCGCGGCGAACGTGGAGGCGTTCACGGAGCTGCGGTGGACGACGGTGCGGGGCCGCCCGGAGGGCCACCCGTTCTAGGGCACGTCGTCGGCTGCGGGCCGACGGGGGCTGCTCGCCCAGTTCCCCCGCCCCTGACAGGGGCACGCGGTACCGCCCCGATCAACCCCTCACACCGCACTCCTATGCTTGCGCGGTGCATTCAGTGATCAGCGGCTTCCTGCCCATCTGGGCGCTCACCGCCTGCGGCTGGGGCGCCGGGCGCACCCATGTGCTCGGCGACCAGGCGCAGCACGTACTGGGCCGGTTCGCGTTCACCTTCGCGATGCCGTCGCTGCTGTTCCTGACGATGGCGCGCTCGCACCCGGGCGACCTGGCCCGGCCGGGCGTGGCCGTCTTCGCGGCCAGCCTGGTCACGGTGTTCGCGGCCGGACTGCTGGTCAGCCGCTGGATGTTCCGCCGCAAACGCGGCGAGCAGGCGATAGGCGCGATGGCCGCGTCCTACGTCAACTCCGCCAACCTGGGCATCCCGGTCGCCGTGCACGTCCTGCACGACACCTCGTTCATCGTCGCCGCGGCGCTCTTCCAGATGCTCTTCATCACGCCGCTGATCCTCGTCCTGATCGAGCTGGACGTACGGCGGGCCGGGCGCGAGCGCTGGACGCGGATCCTCCAACTGCCTTTCCGCAACCCGGTGATCGGGGCGTCCGCGCTGGGTCTCGTCATCGCCGGGCTCGGGCTCAAGCTGCCCGCGGAGGTGGTCTCGCCGCTCCAGATCCTCGGCGGCGCCGCCGTCCCGTCGGCCCTGTTCGCCCTCGGGATGTCGCTGAACGCGCGCGCCCGGCCCGACGCCGACGGCCGGACCGAGCGGCTGATCCTGGTGGGGCTGAAGGTCGCGGCGCAGCCCCTGCTCGCCTACGCGCTCGGACGCTGGCTCTTCGCCCTGGACGGGCACGCGCTGTTCGCGGTGGTGCTGTGCGCGGGGCTGCCCACCGCGCAGAACGCGTTCATCTTCGCGTCCGAGTACTCCCTGGACACCCAGCTGCCCAGGGACACCGTGCTGCTCTCGACGCTCCTGTCGATGGTGTCCCTGTCACTGATCGCCTGGCAGCTGGGCTGAGGCGCGGGCGGTCCGGGGCGGCCTACTTCCCCTTGTCGGCCTCCTCGACCGACTTGCGGACCTCGTCCATGTCGAGGGCGCGCGCCTGGCCGATCACGTCCTCGAGGGCGGCCTCGGGCAGCGCGCCGGGCTGCGAGAAGATCGCCACGTTCTCGCGGACGATCATCAGCGTGGGGATCGAACGGATCTCGAAGGCCGCCGCCAGCTCCTGCTGGGCCTCGGTGTCCACCTTGGCGAAGACCAGGTCCTCGTGGCGCTCGGACGCGGCCTCGTAGACCGGGCCGAACTGCCGGCAGGGACCGCACCAGGAGGCCCAGAAGTCGATCAGGACGAAGTCGTTGTCGGACACGACCTGGTCGAAGTTCTCCTTGGTCAGCTCCACAGTCGCCATCACGCACTCCCTCTTCCTGGCCTCACCGTGAAGCCGCCTCGCACAACGGCTGCCGCCGTCGTGGTATTCCGTGGATTCATTCGCTGACCCACCCCTGCCCCTGTGGCTTCGCGGTACTCCTCGCACCAGACTGTCCCCATGACCGAAGCCTTGGAATACGACGTGGTGGTGCTGGGAGCGGGACCGGTGGGCGAGAACGTCGCCGACCGGGTGCGGGCGGCGGGGCTGAGCTGCGCCGTGGTGGAGAGCGAACTGGTCGGGGGCGAGTGCTCGTACTGGGCGTGCATGCCCAGCAAGGCCCTGCTGCGGCCGGTGATCGCGCGCGCGGACGCGCGCAAGGTGCCGGGCCTGCGCGACAGCGTGGCGGGCCCGCTTGACGTGCCCGCCGTGCTCGCCCACCGCGACGAGTACACCTCGCACTGGCAGGACGAGGGGCAGGTGCGGTGGCTGGACGGCATCGGCGCCCACCTCTACCGCGGCCACGGGCGCCTCTACGGCACCCGCAAGGTCAGCGTCACCAGCCCCGAGGGCGAGCACCACGTGCTGACCGCCCGGCACGCCGTGGCCGTCTGCACCGGCAGCCGCGCCCTCCTGCCCGGCCTCCCCGGCATCGCCGACGCCCGGCCCTGGACCAGCCGCGAGGCCACCAGCGCCCAGCAGGTGCCGGGCCGGCTCGTGGTCGTCGGCGGGGGAGTGGTCGGCGTCGAGATGGCGACGGCCTGGCAGGCGTTCGGTGCCCAGGTGACGGTCCTGGTGCGCGGCGAGGGGCTGCTGCCGAAGATGGAGCCGTTCGCGGGCGAGCTGGTCGCCGAGGCACTGAAGGAGGCGGGTGCCTCCGTCCGTACGCAGGTGAACGTCTCCGAGGTCGTCCGCGAGGGCGGCTCCGGCCCCGTCACGGTGGTCCTGGACGACGGCGGGCGCATCGAGGCCGACGAGATCCTCTTCGCCACCGGCCGCGCCCCGCGCACCGACGACATCGGCCTCGACACCATCGGCATGGAGCCCGGCTCCTGGCTGCCGGTCGACGACTCCTGCCGGGTGGCGGGGAGCGACTGGCTGTACGCGGTGGGCGACGTCAACCACCGCGCGCTCCTGACCCACCAGGGCAAGTACCAGGCGAGGATCGCGGGCGCGGCGATCGCCGCGCGGGCGGCGAAGGTCCCCCTCCTGGAGACCGACCCGTGGGGCGCCCACGCGGCCACCGCCGACCGCGCCGCCGTCCCCCAGGTCGTCTTCACCGACCCCGAGGTGGCGTCGGCGGGGCTGACCCTGGCCGAGGCGGAGGCGGCCGGACACCGTGTCCGCGCCGTCGACCAGGACCTCGGCGGGGTCGCGGGCGCGGGTCTGTACGCGGACGGCTACCGGGGCCGCGCCCGGATGGTCGTGGACCTGGACCGTGAGGTCCTGCTCGGCGTCACCTTCGTCGGCCCCGGCGTGGGCGAGCTGATCCACGCGGCCACCGTCGCCATCGCCGCCGAGGTCCCGATCGGACGGCTGTGGCACGCGGTCCCGGCGTACCCGACGATCAGTGAGGTGTGGCTGCGGCTCCTGGAGGCGTACCGGGACCGGTAGCCGCACGGGTGGAGGCCGCCGTCAGCGCTCCTCGAAGACCAGGTTCTCCGGGAGCTCCGTCATCCGGACGGTCTGGTCGGCGACCTCCACGACCGTCGACAAGGTGGTGAACTGCCCCTTGGGGACGATCAGTACGCGGTCGGCGCGCTGGTCGAGGAAGGCCTTGAACCCGGCGAGCGAGGGGTCGCCGTCGCCCAGCACCAGATAGTCCGCCAGACGCCGGAACAGCTTCGGCAGCACGACCGCGGTCCCGGTGAGCGAGCCCAGCCCGTCGATCTTCGCGCCGGTCGCGGTCAGGTCGACCGGCCACAGCCCGCCCGCGGCCGTGCGCGCCTCCCGTACCGCCTCCGTCATCGCGGCGCGCAGACCGACGAACAGCTTGGTGTAGTACGTCGGATAGGCGAGCCCGTCGGCCAGTTGGGCGAGGTTGGCGGTCTGGCGCAGCAGCGCCTCGTCGACGAAGAGCTGACGCCCGCCGGGCCCCGGCGCGGGTCCCCGGCCGGCCAGCGCCACGCAGCGTCCGTGCAGGTCGGCGCCCCGGGTGAGGATGAATCCCGGGGCCTGGGCGGGCTCGGACGCGGTGACCGTGCCGTGGGTGTCGCGCTCCACGCCGAGGAAGCCGAGCCAGGTGGTGAGCGCGCCCGCCGCCCGCTCCGCGAACGGCGGCGGCTGGCTCAGCTCACGGCCGTGCGCCGGGACGTAGTGCGTCTCCAGCGTGTCGATGCCGTCGAGGCGCAGCTGGGCGCCGCCGGAGCGGTTGCGCCGGACGCGGTGCGGCCCCGGCACCAGGTCCCAGTGGGCGGGATCGGCCGGGTGGAAGCGGACGGAGTCGCCGTCCGGGCGGGCACCGGTGATGCGGTACGAACCTTCGATCACGAGCATTCCCACGACGGCCTCCTCCGTGTGCGCACCGCGCACTCCCAGGATCCGCCGCCCGGGCGCCGTGCGCGCCCGTCCCGCGCGACAAGCCGCGATAAGTACGGTCCACCGGGCTCCGGCGCGTACACCGCCGTACGCCGTTGCGCGTACCGCCCCCGGTTCGCCCGCGCGGCTCCGCGTCAGTAATACTCACCCCATGACCTCACGCATTACCGGCGACGCCGAGGAGACCGTGCGGATCCGGCGCGCGGCCGCCCGCGACGCCAAGCGGCTCACCCGGCTCGTACGGTCCTCCCGTGCCTACGAGGGCCCGTACGCCGCGATGGTCGCGGGCTACCGGGTGGGCCCCGACTACATCGAGACGCACGAGGTGTACGTGGCGGTCGGCGCCGACGACCGGCTGCTCGGCTTCTACGCCCTGCTGCTCGCCCCGGCCGAGCTGGACCTGATGTTCGTCGCCGACGACGCCCAGGGGCTCGGCATCGGACGCCGGCTCATCGCGCACATGACCGACCGGGCCCGGGCCGCCGGTCTCGACCGCGTCCGGGTGGTCTCGCACCCGCCCTCCGAAGGCTTCTACCGCAGCGTGGGCGCGCTCAGGACCGGCACGGCCCGCGCCAACCCGCCCGCGGTCCTGTGGGACCGCCCGGAGCTGGAGATCCCGGTCCCGTCGCTCTGAGCGGGCCCCGCGCGGCGCATGGGAAGCCGCCGGGCGGCCGTGGGCCGTGCCGTCGCGCCGCTTCCGTGCGCGAGGGGAGCCCGCTGCCCCGGCCGGACCCCCTCGCGCCTGGCGACGCGCCTTCAGGCGAGCGGCACCCCGACCTGGCTCCACGCCTTGGTGACGGCCTGGAGCTCGTCGCCGTCGCCGAAGAGGCTGCGGGCGGTGGCGACCGTGAGGCGGCCGAAGTCGGAGAACTTGGCGTCGCTCGCCAGCTCCCCGCCGGTCAGCGTGGCGTACCAGATCTTCCCGGCCCGCTCCCAGGCGTAGCCGCCCAGGGCGGTCGCCGCCAGGTAGAACGCGTGGTTGGGGATGCCCGAGTTGATGTGCACCCCGCCGTTGTCCCGGCTGGTGCGCACGAAGTCCTCCATCGTGGCGGGCTGCGGGTCCTTGCCGAGCTGCGGGTCGTCGTACGCCGTGCCCGGCGCCCTCATCGAGCGCAGCGCCTCGCCGTGGATGCCCGGGCCGAGCAGCCCGGCGCCGATGAGCCAGTCGGCCTGGTCGGCGGACTGGCCGAGCGCGTACTGCTTGATGAGCGAGCCGAAGACGTCGGAGAGCGACTCGTTGAGCGCGCCGGACTGCCCGAAGTACTCCAGGTTGGCGGTGTACTGCGTGACGCCGTGGGTGAGTTCGTGGCCGATGACGTCGACCGGGATGGTGAAGTCGAGGAAGAGCTCGCCGTCCCCGTCGCCGAACACCATCTGCTCGCCGTTCCAGAAGGCGTTGTCGTACTTCTCGCCGTAGTGGACGGTCGCGTCGAGCGGCAGCCCGCTGTCGTCGATGGAGTGCCGGCCGTACGCCTTGAGATACAGCTCGAAAGTGGCACCGAGCCCGGCGTGCGCGCGGTTGACGGTCGCGTCCTTCGACGGCGTGTCGCTCTCGGCGTGCACCTTCTTCCCCGGCAGCGTCTCCTGCCCCCGCGCGTCGTAGATCGTGCGGTCGGGATGGTCGGACGGCGTGCCTGTCGACGGGGCCAGGCCACGCACGGTGGTGATCCGGCGCCGGGTGCGCTGGAGCGCGTCGTGCTCCAGGGTGCGGCGGGCTGGCTCGAACGTGGCGGGGTCCTCGGCCTGCGCGAGCTTGTCGAGGACATGGGGCGGGACGATCGTGCAGAACACGGTGTTGGTCTCCATGCCGAGCAATGTGGCACAGCGTGACCGCTTCGGTGATACCTGTAGTCGAGTTGGCTGAAAATAGGTGGCGGAGTCGGAACGCCCGCTTCTACGGAGGGTGACCGCGCCCGCCTGTCAACCGCGCGTCTACAGCCAGCCGTTGCGGCGGAACCCCCGGTGGATGGCGAGGCAGGCCACCGCCATGACCGCCAGGGCGAGGGGGTAGCCGTACTTCCAGTGCAGCTCGGGCATGTGGTCGAAGTTCATGCCGTAGATCCCGCACACCATCGTCGGCACGGCGACGATCGCCGCCCAGGCCGTGATCTTGCGCATGTCCTCGTTCTGGGCCACCGTCACCTGTGCCAGATGGGCCTGGAGGATCGAGTCCAGGAGCGCGTCGAACGAGCCGATCTGCTCGTTCACCCTGGCCAGATGGTCGAAGACGTCACGGAAGTACGGCTGGGTGTCCGGGCCGATGAGCGGCATCGGCTCGGTGGCGAGCGCCTTCAGCGGCCGGTAGAGCGGGGTCACCGCCCGCTTGAACTCCAGCAGTTCGCGCTTGAGCTGGTAGATGCGGCCCGCGTCGCCGCGCCCGGCGGTGTCGCTGAACACGGCGGTCTCCACCGCGTCCACGTCCGCCTGCATGGCGTCGATGACCACGAGGTAGTCGTCGACGACGTGGTCCGCTATCGCGTGCAGCACCGCCGCCGGGCCCTGGGCGAGCTGGTCGGGGGTCTTCTCCAGGGACTCGCGCAGCGGACCGAGCGAACCGTGCCTGCCGTGCCGGACGGTGACCACGAAGTCGGGCCCGGTGAACATCATCAGCTCACCGGTCTCGACGACCTCGCTGGTCGCGGTCAGCTCCTCGTGCTCGACGTAGCAGACGGTCTTGAACACCGCGAACAGCACGTCGTCATAACTCTGCACCTGCGGGCGCTGATGGGCGCGGACCGCGTCCTCCACGGCCAGCGGGTGCAGCCCGAAGAGCTCGGCGATCCCGGCGAACTCCTCGGCGCTCGGCTCGTGCAGCCCGACCCACACGAACCCCTCCCCGGTCCCGCGCACCCGCCGTACGGCCTCCTCCACCGGGCAGTCGCCGGGCTGGCGCACCCCGTCGCGGTAGACCACGCAGTTCACCACGGCGCTGCCGAGCGGCGAGCGGGCCGGGTGGCTGAGGTCCACCGTGCGGCGGTAGGCACGGCGGACCGCCCTGCGGAGGTTGCGGATCATGGGCACGGCTCGGCACTCCTTCGGCGGATCGGCGGCCAGTGTGCCATGTACGGCTCACGGACCGGCCATCGCGCCGAGAGCGCAGGTCACGGCTGTGCGGCGACGTCCCCGTCGAAGGCGGCGGCGAGCCGCAGATAGCGGGCCGCGTCCCCGGGCCGGCCCTGGCGCTCCAGGGTGCGGCCGAGCATGAGCGTCGCGTACCCCTCGACCGGATCGCGCTCCAGGACGGCACGCAGCTCCGCCTCCGCCTTCTTCAGCTGGGCGGAGTGGTAGTAGGCGCGGGCGAGCAGCAGCCGCGGGGCGACCTGCTCGGGCACCTCGTCGACGATGCCGGTGAGGATGCCCACGGCCGTGACGTACTCCTTGGCCGCGAAGAACTGCTGGGCGCGGTCCCAGCGCTCGGCGGTGGTCCCGAACTCGTAGTAGCTGCCGGCCACGACACGTCCTTCCTGGGCTGCCGGGCGGGGCCCGGTCCTGCTGGTACGACGGCGCCAACGCCCCGTGATGGTTGAAAATTCCACCACCCATGGTCCTCCGGTGCGTGGGAGGCTGCCACCGGGTACCCCGACAGGAATAGGTTGACCGGCATGAGCAATCTCGATCGTCAGGCCACGCTCTCCGTGTGCGGCGGGCGCGGCTTCGTCGTCGCCGAGCCGGTGCGCGAGCTGCTGTCGCCGCGCACCGTCCGGCTCGGCGAGTCCACCGAGGTCCGCCGGCTGCTGCCGAACCTCGGCCGCCGCATGGTGGGCGCCTGGGCGTTCGTCGACCACTACGGCCCGGACGACATCGCCGACGAGCCCGGTATGCAGGTGCCGCCGCACCCGCACATGGGGCTCCAGACGGTGAGCTGGCTGCATGAGGGCGAGGTGCTGCACCGCGACAGCCTGGGCAGCCTCCGGACCGTCCGCCCGCGCGAGCTCGGCCTGATGACCTCCGGGCGGGCGATCAGCCACTCCGAGGAGAGCCCCCGCGAGCACGCGCGCCTGCTGCACGGCGCCCAGCTCTGGGTCGCCCTGCCCGACGCCCACCGCCACACCGAACCGCACTTCCAGCACCACGCGGACCTGCCCACGGTCACCGCGCCCGGTCTGCGGGCCACGGTGATCCTGGGCGAGATCGACGGCGCGGCCTCGCCGGGCACGGTCTACTCGCCGCTGGTCGGCGCCGACCTGTCCCTCACCGCGGGCGCGGAGCCGGGTCTGCCACTGGACCCCGACTTCGAGTACGCGGTCCTGTCGATGTCCGGCGAGGCGCGCGTGGACGGCGTCCCGGTCCTGCCCGGCTCGATGCTCTACCTCGGCTGCGGCCGCACCGAACTCCCCCTGCACGCGCTCTCCGACGCCTCCCTGATGCTCCTGGGCGGCGAGCCGTTCGAGGAGGAGATCGTGATGTGGTGGAACTTCATCGGGCGCTCCTCCGAGGAGATCGCCCAAGCGCGCGCCCAGTGGACCGACGGCAGCCGCTTCGGGACGGTCAAGGGCTACGACGGAGCCCCGCTCCCGGCGCCGGAGCTCCCGCCGGGCCCCTTGAAACCGCGGGGACGGGTGCGCTGAACCAGGACGGATCCCCGGCCGGCAGGGGCAGGAACCGGCCGTCCGGGGGCGGTTCGGGTGAACGCGTTGTCGGCCCGGGCGGTGGCGGGGGAGACTGCTCCCGATGCCGTCGGGGGGCGGCACCGGGCAGTTCCGAAGGGTGGGGGACCTTGACGGCGGCGGGTGGCGGGGAGTCGACCGGCCGGACGGCGCCCGAGGCGCTGCCTCCGGCCCTGCGCGCGCGGTTCGCGCTGATCGCGGCCCTCGCCGCGCTGGTGGTCGCCGCGCTCGGAATCCGGTACGCGGGCCACGGCGAGCCCGGCGGCGTGGACCGCCGGCTCGTCGCGCCGACGGCGGACAGCGTCGGACCGCCGTGGCGGCGTGCCGCTCTGGCCCTGGACTTCCTGGGGGAGCCCGCCGGATCGGCCCTGCTGCTCGCGGTCCTCGTCACGGTCTTCCTGCTGCTGCGGCGCCCTCGCGCGGCGGTGCTCGTCGTCGCCGCCGCGGGCGCGACGGTCGCCACGGCGACGCTCCTCAAGCACCTGGTGGGACGCACCATCCACGGCGACGGCAACCTGTCCTACCCCAGCGGGCACACCGCCTTCGCGACCGCCCTCGCCCTCGTGGTGGCGCTGCCCGCGGCCGGCCGCCCAGGACTCGGCAGGACGGCCGCCACGTCCCTCGTGCTCGCCGCCGCGCTGGCCGCCGGCGCCGTGATGGGCTGGGCGCAGGTGGCCCTCGGCGCGCACTACCCGACCGACGTCCTCGGCGGTTGGTGCACCGCACTCGCGGTGGTACCGGCGACCGCGTGGCTGCTCGACCGCGCGGCCGACCGGGGACCGGACGCCGGCCGCAGGACCGACGCCGGGCGGGAGCAAGCTCGCTGACATACGGTCAGGCCAGGCGCCGGAACACCGGTTTCACCGGCCGCCCCGCGAGCCAGGGGTCCGGATCGGCGGCGTCCAGCGCCTTGCGGTACACCGCACACGCCTGCGCCACCACGTCGACGGTACGGTCGATGTCGGCCTCGTCGAGGGCGCTGCTCACCACGAACGACGGGGCCAGCACCCCGCCCGCGAGCAGTTGGCGCAGGAACAGGGTGCGGTACCGCTGCGACGGCTGCCCGTTCTCGTCGAGGGTGGCGAAGACCAGGTTGCTGGCCCGGCCCCGGACGACGACGTGGTCGCCGACGCCCGCACCGGCCGCGGCGGCGCGGACACCGGCGGCCAGCCGCTCGCCGAGGGCGTGCAGCCGCGCGGTGACGCCCTCCTCGGTGTAGGTGCTCTGCACGGCCATCGCGGCGGCCAGCGCGTGCGTCTCCGCGCCGTGCGTGGTCGACAGCAGGAACACCCGCTCGCCGGAGTGCCGCAGCCCGCCGCGCTCCATCAGGTCGCGGCGCCCGGCCAGCGCGGAGACGGCGAACCCGTTGCCCAGCGCCTTGCCGAAGGTGGAGAGGTCGGGGACGACACCGTACAGGCCCTGGGCGCCCGCCTCGGACCAGCGGAAACCGGTGATCATCTCGTCGAAGACCAGGACGCAGCCGTGCCGGTCGGCCAGTGCGCGCAGGCCCGCCAGATACCCGGGCGGCGGCTCGGTGTGGGCGGCGGGTTCGAGGATGAGGCAGGCGACCTCGCCCGGGTAGCGGTCGAGCAGTTCCTCGGTGGCGGCCAGGTCCCCGTAGGGGAACCCGACCGTGAGGTCGGTGGTCACCGCCGGGACACCGGCGGACATCGGCGTGGTGCCGATGAACCAGTCGTCGACGGAGAAGAACGGGTGGTCGGAGCAGAGCGCCACCCGCTGGCGCCCGGTGGCGGCGCGGGCGAGCCGCACCGCCGCGGTGGTGGCGTCGGAGCCGTTCTTGGCGAACTTCACCATCTCGGCGGTGGGCACCGTGGCCAGGAACCGTTCGGCGGCCTCCACCTCCACGATGGACGGCCGGACGAAGTTGCTGCCGCGGTCGAGTTCCCGCCGTACCGCCTCGATCACCCGGGGGTGGGCGTGGCCGAGGCTGACCGAGCGCAGGCCGGACCCGTACTCGATGTAGCGGTTCCCGTCGACGTCCCACACATGGGCGCCCCGGCCGTGGCTGATGACCGGGGCCAGGTTCTCGGGGTACTGGTCGTCGCCCTTGGCGTAGGTGTGCGCGCCGCCGGGGATCATCGCGTGCAGCCGCTCGTTCGCCAGCCGCGAGCGCGGCAGGCGGAACTCTTCCGTGGCTTCGGTGTCTTGGGTTGCCAACCGACCTCACCTCTCGATGGACTTCAGGACCTCCGCCAGGCCCGGCGCCGCCCGGTCCCGCTGGGACATCGACGTGGCCGGCAGGGGCCAGTCAATCGCAAGTTCCGGGTCGTCGAAGGCGATCGTCACGTCTTCGGCCGGATCATGCGGGCGGTCGATCCGATAAGAGGTGTCGGCGGTCTCGGTCAGCGCCTGGAAACCGTGCGCACAGCCCGCCGGGATGTACAGGGTCACCTGGGTCTCCCCGGACAGCTCGAAGGAGGCCTGGTTGCGGTACGTCGGCGAAGTCGGCCGCAGGTCCACGACGACGTCGAAGATCCGCCCGTGGGAACACCGCACCAGCTTGGCCTCGCCCTCTCCCGAGCGCAGGTGCAGACCGCGCAGCACGCCCCGGACCGAGCGGGAGAGGCTGTCCTGGACGAAGGCGTCCGGGTCCAGGCCCACCGAGCGGACCACGTCGGCGTCGAAGGTGCGGCAGAAGAAGCCGCGTTCGTCGGCGTACGGCGTCGGTTCGAAGAGGAACGCGCCCGCGATCTCGGGGACTTCGGTCACCTTCATGGAGCCTCCTGGCGGGCGCGGGGCCGCGCACGGCCGGTCGTCGGGAACAGGGCCGCGGTCAACGCGGCGAACTGGTCGTCGAGTTGGCGGGCGGCGGCACGGTTCCGCTCGGCGAGGGTCCGGCGCAGCTCCGCCGCGTTCTTCTCCAGCTCCCGGAACTGCTCGACCAACCGGTCCGTGTCGACCTCGCGGGCCGGATGGCGGTACGGGCCCAGACCCATCCGGGCCATGAGCGCGTCGCTCTTCGCCGCGTAGCTGAGGGCGAGCGTCGGTGTGCCCGCCTTCAGCGCGCAGATCAGGTTGTGGTAGCGGGTCGCCACCACCGTGTCGGCCGCCGCCGCCTCCTTCATCAGATCGGCGAGCGAGGCCGTCTCGGCGACGGTGACCAGCGGCGAGTCCACCGCCTGGAGGATCGCGGCGACCACCGGCCGGTCGACCTCGTCGCCGGTGAGCAGCCGCACCGGCCTGCCGTCGTCGACCAGCGCCCGGACGAACCCGGTCACCCCGTCGAGGTAGCGCCGGTGGATCTCCTCGGCCCGGTCGCGGTCGTCGTCGCCGCCGTGGAAGGCCATCACACCGACGCAGACCGTGCCCGCCGGTCCCGGGGGCGCGCTCGCCGGTGGCACCGGCAGGGCGAACGCGAGGTCCGGGCAGACCCCGTCGCGCGTGGTGTCCACACCCATCGCCCGCATCGCGTCGCGGGACGGGCCGTCCCGGTACGAGCGGTACGCGGCCAGCCGCGCCGACCAGCGCACCAGCGTCCGCGTCGCCCGGTTGCCGATCGGGGCGGCCCCCACACCGACCAGCGCCACCCGGGTGCCGGAGAGCCGGCCGCTCGCGCAGAGCAGGAACAGCGCGTACGGGAAGCCCCACGGCCGCAGCGGCAGGGTGGCCTCCAGGACACCCATGCCCGGCACCATCACCACGTCGTGCCGGCGCACCCAGGCGGCGGTGCGGAAGACGTCGACGAATTTGCCCAGCCCCTTGCCCGCGACCGCGCCCGCGCGGGACGCGGTCCGGTACTCCCCGCGGTACCAGTGCAGCCGCGTCGCGGGGATCCCGTACCGGGCCGTGACGGCTTCCGGGCCGCCGCACAGCGCGTCCACGGCCGCTTCCGGGTGCTCGGCGCGCAGATACCCGAGCAGTGCCTCCAGCGACCCGTCGTTGCCGAGGTTGCCCGAGCCCAGTAAGCCGAACACCCCGACACGGACGGCGCTCACGCCCCCCTCCCCTCGCGGCCCGGGACCAGGGCGTCCACGGAGACGGTGAGCCGGTCCGGGTCGACCGGCGCGCGGTCCTCCACCCGCTCGCCGGCGCCTGGCCGCGCCCGGCTGGCCATCCACGCGGCGAGATGGCGGTAGCAGGCCCGCCGGTCGGCCGAGGAGAGCGGGGCCCGCCGGATCGCCGCGACGAAGCCGGCGACGTACTCGGCGAGCAGCCGGGGCGTCGGATGCAGCGGGCCCGCCCGGCGCGGGTCGAGGTTGACGCAGCGGGCGCGCTTGGTGGGGTTGGCCCGCTCGGCGCGGGCGGGGTGGTCGCGGCGGAAGTACAGCAGCTCCGGCACCTGGTGGAAGGGCCCGTGCAGGGCGATCTCGGCGACGAACGTGCGGTCCGCGTGGTGGTAGCTGTCGAGCGGCTTCACCCGGCGCAGCACGTCGGCCCGCAGCACCCCGTAGAAGTCGTCGCCGCCGGGCTCGAACAGCAGGCTGCGGAAGCGCTGCGGCGCGTGCGGCGAGTCGGTGGCGAGGGTGTACTCGTACGGGACCTTCACCTGCCCGTCGCCGTCGATGACCGCCTGGCCGGTGTGCGCCAAAATCATCTCCGGCCGCTCGTCCAGCGCCTGGACGCAGCGCAGCAGCAGGTCGCGGGCGTACAGGTCGTCGTGCGAGGCCCACTTGAACAGTTCGCCCCGGGACAGGGCGAACACCCGGTTGTGGTTGGGCGTCGCGCCGATGTTCCGGGGCAGCCGCGTGTACCGGATGCGCGAGTCCTTCGCCGCGTACCGGCGGCAGATGTCCTCGGTCCCGTCCATCGAGGCGTTGTCCGAGACGACCAGCTCGAAGTCCTCGTAACTCTGGCCGAGCAGCGCGTCGAACGACTCGGCCAGGTACTCCTCGCCGTTGTACACGGGCAGGCCGATGCTCAGCCGGGGACGGTCGGTCATGAGGTCCTCACTTCGGGGATGGGGTGGTGAAGGTGCTCGCGCAGGGCGGACCGCAACTGGAGCCACCACACGGCCGAGCTGCAGCCGGTCGCGACGGCGACGCCCCAGGCCGAGCCGACCGTGCCGGCCGCGGCCGCCCCGCCGAGCCCGCCGCCGACGTAGCAGGCGGAGGCGAACAGCTGGCAGCGCAGGCCGCGCCGGGCCGCGGCGAGCGCGCGCAGCCCGGCCGCGGCCCCCGTGCCGAGCCCGGCGCCCGCGACGCCGAGGGTGACCGGCACGATGAGCTGGGAGGAGGAGTGCCAGACGTCGCCGAGGACGAGCCCGCCGAGCCGGTCCGGCATCAGCAGCAGCGCCCCGCCCCACAGCAGCGCGGCGGCGGCCTGCCCGCCGCCCAGCAGGAGGCAGAAGGTGCCCAGGCGGTGCGGGGCCCGCCGCAGCACTCGCGCCGCCTCCGCGACGGTGACCAGCGACAGGCCCATCAGTACGGCGAGGAACGGGCCGAGCAGCAGCTCCGCGCCCCGGACCGCGCCCACCGCGCCGACCCCGACGATCGCGCCGAGCCCGTACGCCCGCAGCTGGTTGGCGCCGCTGAGGCTGACGTTCTCGACCAGGTAGCGGTAGCCGAGGTCGCGCTGCTCGCGCAGCCACCCGCGCGCCTCGCCCAGCCGGGGCCGGATGCCGCACTGGACGCAGCCGTACGCCGCGGCCACCGTGGCGGACGCGCCCCAGGCGAGGACGAAGGCGGCCACGGTGCCCCGGTGGGCCGCCGCGACCATCGCCGGGACGAGCGCGACGCCCCACACGACGTCGTTGACGAACGCCTTGCGCCCGGTGCCCGCGGCGAAGAACGAGTACCGCCAGGCGTCCTGGAGCAGCAGCCCCGGCAGCATGAAGCCGAGACAGGCGAACGCGGGCCCCACCCGGCCGCCGAGGGTGAGGCCGACCGCCGCGCACGCCGTACCGAGGGCGGCGCCGACGGCGAGCGCGGTACCCGAGGACCGGGCCACCGCCCCGCGCCAGGCGGCCTCCGCCACCCCGCTGAAGCGCACCACGAGCGGATCGGTGGCAAGGCCCCGGGAGACGTTGAGCACCACGCCGTAGGTCACCCACGCCAGGCTGAACACACCGAACGCGGTCACCCCCAGCGAGCGCGCCACATAGATCCCCACCGCGAAGTTGCTCACGCTGGAGGCCGCCTGGTCGGCCAGGCCCCAGGACAGCCGGCCGACCAGCGCCCGCCGGGCGGATCCGGCCGGTGCCGCCGCCTTCTCCCCCTCGGTGGTCATCGGAGTCATTCCCCGATCAGCTCGGCGCCGCGCAGCGCGTCGGCCGCGTCGGCGACGGCGTCGAAGGGCAGCCCGGACCGCTCGGCGACGTCCAGCAGGGAGTGCTCGCCGTCGGAGAGGCTCAGCACCCACAGCATCGCCATCTCGGTCTGCTTGGCGTCGCTGCGGCCCCCGAGCGAGTCGTACAGCCCGCGCCGCCCCAACTGCGGCTCGCCGTAGGGGCTGAGGTTGACGTACCGCCGGTCGCGGTCCAGGACGGCGAACGCCTCGCGGCAGACGGCGAGGGTGTCCTCCATCGCGTCCGGGGAGACGAAGTCGGGGTTGTCCGCCGAGGTGTGGTACTCGGGATAGCGCGCGTACGGCGTCCGGCTGAGCGAGCCCACACCGAGGTCGAACCCGGGCGAGCAGTACTGCCGCTCGTCATAGCCGTACGGGGTGAACTCGGTGATCCCGTGCGGCCGTCCGGAAGCGGTCAGCACATGCCGCATCACCCGGTCGATCCCCGCGTCGCCGCGCCTGCTCCGCTTGTACGTCAACGGGCCCCGGTCGCCGGCGCAGGCCAGCACCAGCCCGTGCCTGACCCGTTCCCGCACCCGCTCCGCGTTGCGCGCCAGCCACGTGATGGCGCCGATGGTGCCGGGCGCGAAGATGAACCGGTAGGTGTAATACGGCGTCCGCTCCGCCAGCGCGCGGGCCAGGAACACCGCCACCGCGATGCCGGCCAGGTTGTCGTTGGCCAGCGACGGGTGGCAGACGTGGCAGGAGACGATCACCTCGTCGGCGACCTGTCCGGGCACCACGTGCTCGGCGTAGGTGAGGTGGCCGTCGGCGAGCGTGGAGTCGACGCACACCTCGTACTCACCGTCCGGCAAGGCGTCCAGGGTCTCCTGCGCCAGGCAGAAACCCCAGGCCGGCTTGTAGTAACTGGTGCGGTAGGGCACCCAGGACGGGTGCTCCGGCAGGGTGTGCAGATGGTCGCGCAGCTCGGACAGGGGCATGGTCGCGGACACCGGCACGCTGTAGCCCAGCACGTGCAGGCTGGACGCGGCGAAGTCGACGACCCGGCGGCCGGTGGCGTCGGCGATGTAGGCGTCCCGGATGTTCCACTCCTGCGGCACCGTCCAGTCGAGCACCCGCGTCCCGGTCGGCACCTCGTGCACCTGGAGCGGAACGTACTCGCCGACGATGTCCAGGGTGGCGCGCACCCCGTCGCCGGTGATGCTCCGGCACAGCGGATACAGCCGCTCCACCAGGGCGTGCATCTCCTTGCCCGTCCCGGTCACCCGCGCCGCCGCAGGGTGTCGTCGACCGTGCCCGCCCCGGACGCCGCGCGCAGCACGGCGAGACGGGTGAAGCGCTGCTCGAAGGCCTCCCGGGTCAGCCCGTGCGCACGGTAGGCGTCGGCGAGTTCGAGGGCGCCCCGCTTCACCGTCCACGCGCAGTCGAAGCCGGGGACCGCCGCGCGGAACCGGGAGAAGTCGACCCGGTACGAGCGCGGGTCGGCGCCGTTCTCCCCGGTGATATTCACCTTCGCACCCGGCACCGCCTCGGCGACCTGGTCGGCGATCTCGGCGACCGTGACGTTGTTGACCTCGCTGCCGATGTTGAACGCCCGGTCGTGCACCGCCTCCCGGGGCGCGGCCAGCGCGGCCGTGAAGGCGCGGGCGATGTCGGCCGCGTGCACCAGCGGGCGCCAGGGGGTGCCGTCGGAGAGCACCAGCACCTCGCCGGAGAGCAGCGCGTGGCCCACCAGGTTGTTGAGCACGATGTCGGCGCGCAGCCGGGGCGAGTAGCCGAAGGCGGTGGCGTTGCGCAGGTACACCGGGCTGAAGTCGCCGTCGGCCAGGTCGTGCAGATCGTCCTCGACCCGCACCTTGGACTCCGCGTACGGCGTCACCGGGCGCAGCGGGGCGTCCTCGGCCACCAGGCCGCCGCCACCGGCGGCGCCGTAGACCGAGCAGGTCGAGGCGTACAGGAAGCGCCGCACACCGGCCTCGCGGGCCAGCCGGGCGAGGCGTACGGACGCGTGGTGGTTGATGTCGTAGGTGAGCTGCGGCGCCAGCGCTCCCAGCGGGTCGTTGGAGAGCGCGGCCAGGTGGATCACGGCGTCCACCCCGGCCACATGCTCGGCCGTGACGTCCCGCAGGTCCACCCGGTGCCCGGGCGGGTCCTCGGGCCGCGGGCCCAGCACGCAGTCGGCGAACAGGCCCGCGTCGAGGCCGACGACCTCGTGTCCGGCGGCGGCGAGGACCGGGGCCATCACGGTCCCCAGGTAGCCCTGGTGTCCGGTCAGCAGTACACGCACAGGTCATTCCCCCAGGTCGAGCATGAGTTTGGTGACGGCGAACGCCTCGGCGTAGCGGGCGTGGCATTCGATGCCGCGGATGCGGGCGAGGCCGAGGAAGGCCTCGCGGTCGTACCACGGCCGGTGCCGCTGCGAGGGGTAGTGCTCCTGGAGCAGCCGCACCTTCTGTTCGGCGGTCTCCGGCGACAGCGGCTGGTACGCCGCCATCCGGCCCAGGTCGCCGTCCCACTTGACGATCTCGTAGCCGAGCACGAGGTGGTCGCGGAAGGCGGTGGGTATCAGCCGCGCCAGACCGCGGTGGTCCTGGTGCGCGTCCTCGGTGCGCGGGGCCAGCACGAGATCCGGGTCGGTGCGCCCGCGCAGCTCCTCGACCGCGGCCTTGGCCTCGTCCCAGTGCACGGGCAGCCGGCCGTCGGGGAGTTTCAGCACGGTCAGCCGCAGGTCGGCGCCGGGGCAGAAGGCGGCGAGCGCGGCCCGCTCCTCCCGCTCCCGCTCTCCGCCCCCGCCGGAGAGCACCAGCGCGTCGACGCGGACGCCCGGCCGCGCCCGGCACAGCGTCAGCAGTGTGCCGCCGGCGCCGATGGCGATGTCGTCGCAGTGCGCGCCCACCGCGGCGATCCGGTCCGGGCGCCCGGCGCTGAGCCGGATCACGCCCTCGCCCCCGCGCCGTCCCGCTCCCACACGGCCCACGGGCGCTCGCCCCGGGCGTAGGCGTCGTCGAGCGCGGCCCGCTCCTTGACGGTGTCGGTCGGTTTCCAGAAGCCGCGGTGCCGGTGCGCCACCAGGCGGCCCTGCTTGGCCAGCCGGGCGCAGCCGTCGCCGACCAGGTCTCCGTTCTCCGGTATGTGGTCGAAGATCTCCTGGCGGAGCACGAAGTAGCCGCCGTTCTCCCACAGCGGCAGTTCGCTCACCGCGGTGATGCCCCCCACCAGGCCGTCCTCGCCCAGCTCCACGCAGTGGAAGGAGGACTGCGGCGGCACCACCATCATCGACGCGCCCGCGTCGCGCCGGGAGAACAGGTCGATCATCTCCGGCAGCGGGGCGTCGGTGAGCACGTCGGCGTAGTTGGCGAGGAACATCTCCTCGCCCTCCAGGTGGTGGCGGACCCGGCGCAGCCGCTCCCCGATCGGCGACTCGACACCGGTCTGCACGAACGTGATCGTCCAGGAGGCGATGTCGGTGGACAGCAGCTCGGTCTTCCCGCGCCGCAGCACGAAGTCGTTGGAGGTCGTCTCCTCGTAGTTGAGGAAGAAGTCCTTGATGTGGTGGGCCCCGTACCCCAGGCACAGGATGAACTCGGTGTGCCCGAAGTGCGCGTAGTAGCGCATGACGTGCCAGATCAGCGGCCGCGGGCCGACCATCGCCATCGGCTTGGGCACGTCGTCGGAGGACCCGTTGCGCATCCGCATCCCGTAACCGCCGCAGAACAGGACGACCTTCATGCTGTGACCTCGACAATGCTCAGTTCCGGTATGGGGAAGACCAGCCGGCCGCCCCAGTCGTGCACGAAGGACAACTGCTCGGTCAGCTCGGCCCGCAGGTTCCACGGCAGGACGAGGACGTAGTCCGGCCGGTCGGCGGCGATCCGCTCGGGCGGCAGGATCGGGATCCGGGTGCCCGGTGTGAACCTGCCGTGCTTGTACGGGTTGCGGTCGACGGTGTACGCGAGCAGGTCGGGCCGGATGCCGCAGTGGTTGAGCAGGGTGTTGCCCTTGCCCGGGGCGCCGTAGCCGACGACCGTCTCACCGCGCTCGGCCGCCTCGATCAAAAACCTGAGCAGATCCCGGCGCACCTTGGCCACCCGGGCGGAGAACTCGGCGTACCCCGACGGCTCCTGGAGCCCGGCCGCCCGCTCCCGCTCCAGCACCTCGGCCACCGTACGGCTCGGCTCGCCCGCCGCCTCGGCGGGCCGCGCCCACAGCCGGATGGACCCGCCGTGGGTGGGCAGCAGCTCGACGTCCACCAGCGCGAGCCCGCCACTGGCCAGCGCCCGGATCGCGGACGCGACCGTGTAGTACTGGAAGTGCTCGTGGTAGATCGTGTCGTACTGGTTCTCCTCGATCAGGGTCAGCAGGTGCTGCACCTCGATGGAGACCCAGCCGTCGTCGGCGACCAGGGCGCGCAGCCCCCGGGTGAAGCCGACCACGTCGGGGATGTGGGCGTACACGTTGTTGGCCACGACCAGGTCCGCCGGGCCGTGCTCGGCGCGGACGGCCGAGCCGGTGGCCGGGTCCAGGAACTCCGTGAGCGTGGGCACGCCCGCGTCCCGCGCCGCCGCGCCGACGTTCACCGACGGCTCGATGCCCAGGCAGCGGATCCCCCGCTCCACCACGTGCTTCAGCAGATACCCGTCGTTGCTGGCGACCTCCACCACGAAGGCGTCCGGCCCCAGCCCCACCCGCCGCACGGCGTCCTCGACGTACCCGCGCGCGTGCTCCACCCAGGACGTCGAGTACGAGGAGAAGTACGCGTACTCCTTGAACGTCTCCTCCGGCGTGATCAGCGGAGGGATCTGCGCGAGCCAGCAGTCCGTGCAGACCCGCAGGTGCAGCGGGTACGCCGGCTCCGGCAGGTCCAGTTGGTCCGCGGCGAGGAAGCTCTCGCACGGCGGCGTCGCCCCCAGGTCGACGACGCTCGCCATCGCTTTTGAGCCGCAGAGTCGGCATCGTGTCATCTGCTGTCCCCATCCCCCCGGTCCGCGCGGGTCTCCCCGCCGCGCACCAGCTCCGGCCGCCCCGCGATCGCGGTGCGGTACCCCTCCACCAGGCGCTCCAGCCCGACGGTTGGGCTGAACCCCTGCTCGTAACGGAGCCGGGCCGCCCGGCCCAGCTCCCGGTTGCGGTCCGGCCCGTCCGTGATCCGGCGCAGACAGGACGCGAGCGAGGCGGCCTCGCCCGGCCGGTGCAGCAGACCGGTCACCCCGTCCTCGACGAGTTCGACGAAGGCGCCGTGTCCGGCGGCGACGGCCGGGACCCCGGCCGCCATCGCCTCCACCACCACCAGGCCGAACGCCTCCAGCCACGTCGAGGGCGCCACCACCGCGACCGCCCGCGCGATGGCCCGCCGGCACCGCGCCGGGTCGTAGAGCCCGACGTGGCGCACGTCGTCGCGGCCCGCCGCCCAGGCGGTCACCTCCGGCTCCAGCGGCCCCGCACCGGCGATGACGAGCGGCACCCCCACCCCGCCGTCCGCGGCGAGCGCGTCCCACGCGGCCATGAGCAGCCGTACGCCCTTGGCCTCGGCGAGCCGGCCGAGATAGAGCAGATGCTCACCGGCGCCTGTGCGGCGGACGTCCGGTTCCGGCACGAAGTTGTGTTTCACCGCCAGCCGTTCGGACGGCATGCCGGCCCGCACCAGGACGTCGCGCTGCGCCGCGGAGATGCAGAAGAACCGCTCCACACCGGACCACCAGCGCCGCCGGTTGACCGACAGGCTGACCGCGAGCGGCACCGTGGCGAGCCGGGAACCCCGGTAGCAGCCGTGCCGGACGGCGGGCAGCGGCGTCCCCCCGACGCACTCGGTGCACGGCCGGCCGTCCCGTCGCAGCGTGCCGGGCGGGCACACCTGGGTGTAGTTGTGCAGCGTGGCGACGGCCGGCACCCCGGCGTCGGCGCAGGCGGCGAGGACCGCGGGCGACAGTAGCGGGAAGACGTTGTGGACGTGGACGATGTCCGGCCGCCCGGCGCGGAGCCGGGCGGCGAGCTCGGTGCGGACCGCCGGGTTCCACGGCACGAGCAGGGGCAGCGCGGCCTTGCCCGGCAGGGACCGGGCGGCGATGTCGTCGCTGCGCCGCTCGAAGACCTCGACCCGGTGGCCCGCCGCGCGCAGCAGCTCCACCTCCTGGTCGACGACGTTGTTCTCCCCGCTCGGCTGCGCCGAGGAGTAGCGGTTGTGCACCACGAGCACGTGCATGGGTGGGGTCACCTCCGGTCCCGGGCCCAGCGCGGGACAGGTCGTCGGGGAATCGCGGGCGCCGGGAGGGACGCGGGCGCGGCGGGCGCCGCGAGGAGCGAGGCGGCCAGGGCCAGATGCAGCAGATACGGCGAGGCGTCGCCCAGGCCCGCCTCGGTGTACGAGGCGATCGCGCAGTAGCTGATCAGGAAGATCGCGCAGGCCCGCTGCAACGACGGCGGTCGCAGCAGCGCGACGCCGCCGAGCACGATGATGACGGCCGCGACGAGGGTGATGCCGATCAGCCCCTGCTCGTTGTAGACGGCCAGCCAGCTGTTGTCGATCGGCAGCCCGCCGAACGACTTGTCGCCCAGGCCCACGCCGAACACCTTCTCCGACGTCGACCGGGGCGCCGACAGGAGCGCGTCCCACACCTTGGCCCGGCCGGTGAGGCTGGAGAAGTTCTCCTTGCTCTGGCCGCGCAGGAACCACGCCTGGAGCGCCGGGCCGAGCGCCGCCGCGGCCACCACGGCGCACAGCACCGCCCAGGTGAAGAACCGGCGGGCCGCGGCGCTGGTCAGCACGAGTGAGCCGATCGCCAGCGTCAGCCCGATGAACAGGCCGAGCGTGGCCGTCCGCGTGTGGGTCAGCGCCAGCAGGACCAGGGACGGCACGATGACGACCGCCGCGCTGGTCCGGTCGGTCCGGCGGCCCATCAGGAGCAGCACGGTGAGCCCGATGATCACCGCGGCGTACTGGCCGATCTGCGGCGGGGTGAGCGGCCACACCGCGCCGACCAGGCGTCCGCCGTAGAGGCCGGGCAGGGCCGCGCCGGGGGAGACGACCAGACCGGCGGCGACCGACCCGAGCACCGCGAAGTACATCCGGATGTGGTGCCGTACGAACGTCACACCCCCGTCCCACCAGCGGCCGAGCAGCCACAGCGTGGCGACGAAGAGCGCCAGCCGGGCGCACCGGAACAGCGCGCCGAACCCGGACTCCAGATGCGCGCTGGAGATCACGCTCGGCACCAGCAGCAGGGTGAGCAGGGACAGGAAGGCGCTGGGCCGGACGCGCAGTCGGAGGTTGAGGGCGAGCGCCAGCGCGAACGCGGCGACCAGCGCGCCCATGGTGACCAGCTGGATGAGGGAGCGCGGCAGCGGGACGATGGTCTTCGCGCCCGCGGAGCCGAGCGTGTTGAGGATCAGCAGCCCCCAGACCGTGCCGACGAGCTTCGGCGTGTGGTCGGTCTCCATCTCAACCACCGTCCGGCATACGGAAGGTGCTGCCCGCGTCCTGCTGGTACGGCGGGGCCTGCCACTGCCCGGTGTCCAGCACCCGGCTCGGGTCGTGGGCGACGAACTTCCACGGTCCGACGTAGACGTTGTCGTGCCAGCGGTTGCGCTGCTTGAGAGTGATCGCCTCGGCCACCTGCTCGCCCTGGTAGGGCGACCAGTCCGGGTAGGTGCCGTAGTTGGCCAGGACCGCCATGCGGTCGCACTTCACCGTGCACTCGACGACCGAGGTGTCCAGCAGGAAGCGGTTGTTGTGGATGTCCACCCGCTGGGTCTTCCACCGGCAGTCGGCGTACAGCGGCGCGTCGGCGATCGCCGGGCGCGCACAGCGGTCGGAGTGCGCCACCAGCAGCGTGCAGTCGCCGGAGGAGGTGTTGGCGGGGCTGTTGCAGAACCGGTCGGCGTTCTCCCACAGGGTGATCCCGGACCAGTTGTTCTCCAGGACGTTCCCGGCGATCTCGATCTTGTCCGTACGGGCGTGGATCCGCGGTTCGCCGCCCGACTCGGACAGGTAGACCGTCGCGAACGGGAAGGTGTCGCCGCGCTCGACGTACTTGCGGCCCTCCACCCAGTTGTTCCGCAGGAACGAGTTGTTCCGGATGACCGCGTTGTAGCTGGTCTCATAGATCAGCGCGGCACCGTCGTTGGCCTCCAGGACGTTGCCCTCGATGCGGAAGTCGTTGTTGTTGGTGTCCGCCCACAGCCCGGTCCCGCGGTTGTCGTGCACCCAGTTGCCGCGCACGTCGGCGCCGTTGACGGCCCAGAACTTCACGCCTCCCGTGCAGCCGCAGCCCGGCCGGCGCCGCTCCCAGTCGTCGGTGTTGTTGCCCGCGATCTCGTTGCCCTCGACCACCAGACCGCCGAGCGGGGCGCCGTCCTTGTACGCGTTCATTCCGTACTGGCCGTTGCCGCGCAGACAACTGGCGCGCACCTGCTGGCGCGCACCGGCCATCAGCCCGGCGCCCGAGTTGTGCTGGATGGTCGTGTGCTCCACCACCCACCCGTCGGCCGAGTCGTGGTTGACCACGCCCTCGTTCTGCGGCGCGACGAACCCCTCGACGGTCAGATGACGCAGGGAGACGTCCCGGGCGGGACCGCCGAAGGCGTACTGGTTGGTCTTGCGGCCGTCGAGCACCGCGCCGGGCGCGCCGAGGTAGTGGTCGCCCTCCTTGGGGAGCACCTGGGCGTAGCGGTCCGGTTCGAGCCGGTGCCGGCCCGGCCGCAGCCAGAACGTGGTGCCCGGGGGGCTGTCGCGGGTCTTCGCCGCCAGGTCACCGACGACCGCGGGGTCGACCGTCACCGCGCCCGCGGGCGCGGTCGCCGGACCGGCCGGGGGCGCGGCGCACACCCGGGCCACGGACCGGGCCGCCGACGTGGCGGACCGGCCCGTCGGCTCCGGCGCCGGTCCGCCCGGCTTGCTCACACAGCCCGTCACCAGCAGGGCCGCCGCCGACGCCGCCACCCACACCCCGTACCGCCTCGTGGATCCCACGCTGCCCCCTAGCCGTGGAACCTGAGTACGGTGGTGAACCCGCGCGCGGCGTCGGCGGAGCCCGTGCCGACCAGCGTGGTGGCGGGTTCCTTGCGCCCGAAGCCGGGGGAGTACCAGCCCAGCGGCGGATCGCTCTCGCCGCGGTGCGCCCGCCAGGACAGCTCCCCGGGCAGGTCGAGCACGGCCGAGCGGTCCTCGCCGTCCCGGGTCCAGGTGAGCCGGGCGCGGTCGCCCACCAGCTCCGCGGTGATGGCCGGGCCGAGGTGGAAGGCCAGCCGCACGTCCCGGCGGGGGCCGCCGCGCACCTCGTCCACCACCCGCAGTTCTCCGCTCGCGGCCGTCAGCTCCACCCGGCGCCGGTGCGTGGAGGGCAGGTAGCCGTCGTGCTCGGCGCACCAGCGGGCCACACCCCCCTCGGAGGTGTCCGCGGCCAGGACGCGGCCACGGGCGTGCCGGGTCCACAGGAACGGGCCGCCGGAGACGGACTGGTCGCCGCCGTCCAGGCCCAGGGTGTTGTGGCCGAGGGTGGAGCGGAAGTACCGCCGCCACTCGGGCTGCCCGTGGTAGCAGTACGTCCCCGGGTCGGCCAGCACGTCGACCCCGTCGTGCCGGACCTCCACGGACAGCGCGTCCGCGTGGGCGTGCGCGGCGATGGACAGGAAGCCGTGCGGGCCGCCGTCGCAGCGGCACCAAATCTCCCCGGGGCCGCGCAGGATGGTGAGTCCCGCGTCGGCGAAGTGGCCCGGCCTGCTCGCCGGGCGGGACACGGCCGGTGCGCTCGCCACCTTCGCGTACGGCCGGATGAGCGCGGCCAGCAGCGGGGTGCGCACATCGCCTCCGGTCACCTCCGGCCACCAGGCGAGCCGGCCGAACACGGCGTCCCCGGTGGCCAGGAGCGAAGCCCAGCGGTGGGTGCCCGCGCCGTCCAGGACCAGGCCGTGGCCGTCGTCCGCGTCCCCCTGGCGCGGCGGACGCAGCCGGTTGTCCACGACGGCCGCGAGCGCGTCGGTCATGCGCAGCAGCACCACCCGGACCGTCGCGGGGACCGGCACGTCCGCGGCGTCCGCCTCGGCCACCGCGGCCAGCCCGAGCTCCAGCACCAGCCCGTGGTACTCGGTGGCCAGCTCGCGGTTGAGACCGGAGAGGAAGGTGTTGGCGCGCAGCTGCCGCTCCAGGAGCCGCAGCGCCTCGGCCCGCCAGCGCGCCGAGGCGGGGAACCACCCGAACGCGCAGGCCGCCGCGAACTGCCCGGCCGCCTCGGCGACGACGTGGTTGTTCGCCGAGGAGCCCCGGCTGGGGAAGGCGGCCAGCCAGCGCTGGTGGTGCCAGATCTGTTCGCGCGCCACCGGGTTGGACTCGAAGAGCGCGGCCGCGCCCGCCCAGCCGTCGAGCAGCCGCCGCACCCACACCCACGACAGCAGCCGGATGCCCAGCTCGATGCCGCTGGTCCAGTGCACCGAGCGCAGCGGCGGGTTGGCCTCCCACCAGGACCGCAGATGCGCGGCCACGCGCTCGGCGTACCGCTCGTCCCCGGTGATCGCGTAGGCGGCGGCCAGCACCGTCAGGTACTGGTGCCGCGACAGCTCCCAGATCTGCTTGATGTCCCCGACCGCGTCCTCGTCGCGGTACGGCACGTCGAAGGCGTAGCCGCCGGGGGCCCGGCGCCCGGTCCTGGGGTCGTGGGACCAGTCCGGGTCGGTCAGGTCGTCGCGTTCCACCCCGAAGTACGTGACGTACCCGGCCATCAGCCGGTCCGCCTCGGCGACGAGCCGTCGCGCGGCGTCCGGCGGCACCGCGGCGAGCGCCCCCGCCGGCAGCACCGCGGTGAACCGGGCACCGGACACGGCCGGGCAGGAGGGCGGCGCCGACCGCCACCGCCGTCTGCGCACCGTGTCGCCCACCCGGCCGCCGACCTCACGCGGCCCCATCCGGGACAGCCGCCGCAGATACCAGCCGGCACTTCCCGAGCGCACCGTCATCGCGCCCCCGTCAGGGTCACCGGCGTACCGGCGGCCAGGCCGGACCGTACGGCGAGGGTGGCCGCCGTGGTGGCGGCCAGCGACTCCAGGGACACCGGCATGGGCCCGCCGGTCCGCACCGCCCTTACGAACGCGGCCAGTTGTGCGGACTGGCCCTTGTCCCGTGCCTTCGGCAGCCGCGAACTGACCCACCGCCTGCGGCGGCCGTCGTACACGGAGGCGCGCACGAAGTCGTCGAGCCGCAGCACCTTGCCGTCCGCCACCAGGTCCAGCGTCTCCTTGGGGAAGTCGGGCGCGCCGGAGGTGACGTAGCTGAGGGTGGCGGTGGACCCGTCCGGGTAGCGGAGCACGACCTGGAGGTCCTCGTTGCCGGACGTGGCGACCGCGTACACCGACACCGGGTCGGCCCCCAGCAGCCAGCTCGCGGTGTCGATGAAGTGCCCGCCCTCGCCCGCGAACCGCGAGCCCTCGGCGCCCTGCTGGAGGTACCAACTGCCCTGCTGCAACCGGCCCGCGTTGACCAGGTAACGCAGGTTCGCGGGCCCGGTGCGGGCGCCGAACCGCTTCCCGGCCTCCTGGAGCAGCGGTGCGAAGCGGCGGTTGAAGCCCACTTGGAGCCGGTCGTTCCCGGACTCCTCCACCGCCGCCAGCACCCCGGCCAGCTCCTCGTCGGTGAGCGCCAGGGGTTTCTCCACGAACACGCTCTTGCCGGCCAGCAGCGCCTTCCGGGTCAGTTCGGCGTGCGAGCTGTGCCGGGTGACGACGAACACCGCGTCGACGGACTTGTCACCGAGCACGGCGTCCAGATCCGTGGTCGCCGCGGCGAAACCGAACTTCCGCCGCGCGTTGGCCGCGGAGAGCGCCGTCGTGGTGACGACGGCCGACAACTCGACGCCCTCGCGCCCCGCCAGGTGCGGCAGCAGCATCGACGTGGCGTAGTTGCCCGCGCCGACGAACGCCAGCCGCACCGGCGTCCCCGCGCCCCGGGACGGGGAGGACGACCCGCCGCCGGACCGCTTCACCACGGGCACCGGCACGGACACCGCCGGGGCCTGCGCCCGCGCCTCCGCCGGCCGCCCGGGGTACCGGAACAGCACCGCCACGGCCTTCAGATCGCCGTCCTTCAGGCGCTGATACGTCTCGACGGCGTCGTCGAAGGCGGCGACGTGCGAGACCAGGGGCTCCACGTCGACGCGGCCGCGGGCGGCGAGGTCGAGGAAGCACGCCAGGTTGCGGCGCTCGGTCCAGCGCACATACCCGATGGGGTAGTCCCGGCCCTCCAGCTCGTACTCCGGGTCGTAGCGCCCGGGGCCGTAACTCCGGGAGAACCGGACGTCCAGCTCCTTCTCGTAGTACGCGTTCCACGGCAGGTCCAGACGGCACTTGCCGATGTCGACGACCCGCCCCCGGTCCCGGCAGAGCCGGGCGGCCAGCTCGACGGGCTGGTTGCTGCCCCCGCCCGCCGCCAGGTACACCTGGTCCACGCCGTACCCGCCGGTGAGTTCGGCGACGGCGCTCTCCACGGCCGCGGACGCGGGATCGCCGCAGGCCGCGGCGCCCAGGCGCTCGGCCAGCTCGCAGCGCGCCGGGTCGGGGTCGGCCCCCACGACACGGACTCCGGAGGCGGTCAGGAGCTGCGCGACCAGCTGCCCGATCAGGCCGAGGCCGATCACCAGCGCCACCTCGCCGAGCTGCGGCTCACCGCGGCGCACGCCCTGCAACGCGATCGACCCGACGGTGCCGAAGGCCGCGTGCCGCGGCGCGAGACCGTCCGGCACCCGCGCGTAGAGGTTCTTCGGCACCCAGTTCAGCTCGGCGTGCAGCGCGTGCTCGTTGCCCGCGCAGGCCACCACGTCACCGACCGCCACGTCGTCGGTCCCGGCGCCGACCTGCTCGACCACCCCGCACAGCGAGTAGCCCAGCGGTGTGTACGAGTCCAGCTTGCCCATCACCTTGCGGTAGGTGGCGGGCACCCCGTTGGTGGCCACGCTCTGCATGACCTTGGCCACCTGGTCCGGCCGGGAGCGGGCCTTGCCCAGCATCGACATACCGGCCTCGGACACCTTCATGAGCTCGGTCCCGGTGGATATCAGCGAGTAGGCGCTGCGGACCAGCACCCCGCCCGGCTTGCACCCCGGCACCGGCACGTCGAGCACCGCCAGCTCGCCGCTCTTGTAGTTCTGCACAACCTGTTTCACCGAAGTCCCCTTGCTTCTACGCCGACAGGCGCGTGTTCTCGCCGGACCCGGAGGTCGCGCCGCGATACCAGTACTCGAGGGTCAGCACATGCCAGAGATGTTTGGAGAAGTCCCGCTGCCCGGCGGCGTCCTCGGCGACCATCCGCGCCAGCGCGTCACGGCGCAGGAACCCGGAGCGGACCAGCTCGCCGTCGTTGACCACCTCGCGCACCAGCGGTGCCAGGTCCCGGCTCATCCAGGCCCGCAGCGGGGCGCTGAACAGGCCCTTGGGCCGGTAGACGATCTCCCGGGGCAGGACCGAGAGGGCGGCCTCCTTCAGGACGGCCTTGCCCTGCCGTCCGGTGATCTTGCGGTCGCCGGGCACCGCGAACGCCGCCCTGACCACCTCCACGTCCACGTACGGCACCCGCACCTCGGTCGACGCGGCCATGCTGGAGCGGTCCGTGTACGCGAGGTTGAGGCCCGGCAGGAACATCCGGGCGTCGCCCAGGCACATGCGGTTGACGAAGTCGTCGAGGTCGTTGTCCTGGTAGACATCGGCGTGCTCGGTCAGGACGTCGTCGACCGTCCCGGCCAGATCCGGGTCGACCAGAGCGAGCAGCTCCTCCTGGTCGTACATGGTGTAGCTGCGCCGGAACGCGGTCTCCTCCGGCAGCTCCGCGAAGGAGAGGAACCGCTTGGCGAACCGCACGGAGCGGTAGCCCCGGCGGGCCGTGGCGACGGGCAGCCGGTCCACGGCCGCGGACACCCCGCGCCGCAGGGGGCGCGGAACGCGCTGGTAGCGCAGCGCGAGCAGGTTGGCCAGGTGCTTGCGGTACCCGGCGAACAGCTCGTCGGCGCCCATCCCCGAGAGCATCACCTTCACCCCGGCCTCCCGGGCCGCCGAGCAGATCAGGAAGGTGTTGATCGCGGCGGGGTCGCCGATCGGCTCGTCCAGGTGGTACGTCATCTGCGGCAGCAGGTCGAGCACGTTCGGCGCGATCTCGATCTCGTGCAGGTCGACGCCGAACCGCCCGGCCACCTGACGGGCGTAGCGCAGGTCGTCCGGCATCGCCTCGAACCTGGCGTCCTCGGCGCGGAACCCGATCGTGTAGGCGGAGATCCCGGGCCGGTGGCGGGCGGCCAGCGCGGTGAGATAGCTGGAGTCGAGCCCGCCGGAGAGGAAGGTCGCCACGGGCACGTCGGAGAGCAGGTGCCGGCGCGTCGACTCCTCGACGACGGCGGCCAGATCGGGCCGCTCACCGGCGCGCGCCCGCTCCCGGCCCTCGGCGGCGACGTCTTTCAGGCTCCAGAACGTGCCCCGGTCCACCCGGCCGTCGGCACGGCACCGCAGCCAGCTTCCCGGCGGCAGCTTCTCCGCCCCGCGCAGCGCGCAGCGCGAGTCGGGCACCCAGTAGTACAGCAGCGAGGCCACCAGCGCCGCGTGGTCCACCTCCAGTGATCCGCCGGTCACCGCGGCGAGCGCCTTGAGTTCGGAGGCGAACACCAGGCCCGTACCGCGCCGGAGCAGGAACAGCGGTTTGACGCCGAGCTGGTCGCGGGCGAGCACCAGCTCACCTGTGCGCTCGTCGAAGACCGCGAAGGCGAACATGCCGCGCAGCCGGGGCAGGCAGTCCGTGCCCCAGCGCCGCCAGGCCTCCAGCAGGACCTCGGTGTCGGAGGTGCCGCGGAAGCGCACCCCGGCGGCGGCCAGTTCGGTACGGAGTTCGGGCGCGTTGTACAGCTCGCCGTTGTACGTCAGGGCCAGGCCGTCCGAGACCATCGGCTGGGCGCCGGTCCCGGACAGGTCGATGATGGCCAGCCGGCGGTGCCCCAGCTGCACGTCGCCGTCGCCCAGGGGATGGCCGTAGCGGCCCGCCCCGTCCGGGCCCCGGTGGGCGAGGACGTCGGTGAGCCGGTCGGTGACGGCCTTCCCGTCCGGCCACCGGTATGTGCCTGCGATGCCACACATGTCCTACCGCGCCTCCTGGTCGCTGTCCGGGACCCGCGCCGCCCACATCGGCAGCCGCTCCGTCCCCCGCCGGCCTTCCCCCACTGCCTGAACGGCGTGGGAGGTGCCCCCACCGTTCCGCCGGGCCGGCCGTTCGTTCTGACCGCGCAGCGCGGTGTGCAGCCCGTCCCACAGCGTGCCGTCGGTCCGGTCGCGCGGATCGGGGTCGATCAGCACCACACCGATGACCGCGATCCGCTGGTCCGCGAGCTGCCGGGCCACGGTGTGCAGCCACGCGGCGCTGCCGTGCCCGGCCCGTACGACGAGCACGGTCCGCGTGCCGAGGTACTGGAGGTCGGTCCACGCCGTGCCGGGCGCCACCGAGCCGACGCCGAGCCGGTGTCCGTGGTGCGGCACGGCCACGGCGTCCTCGCCGCCGACCACGCTCGGATCGCCCGGCTCCCGGCGGCCGTTGGCCAGCTCCTGGCCCGGCAGGCCGTCGACGACGACCACGGGCTCGTCGGCCGCCAGCGCCCGGGCGACGTCCAGGGCGATCGCGCCCGTGGTGCGCGCACAGCCCAGTTCCAGCAGCGACACCGGTTCCGCGCAGCCGCGCACGGTACGGGCCAGGGTCGCGGCGAGCCGCCGGTGTGCCGCCCGGCGCCTGCCGCGCCGCCACAGCCACACCGGCCCCCGGGGGGTGCGGTGCAGCTCCGCGACGACCGAGGCCCCCAGGTTCGCCGCGATCTCCCGGCGCAGCACGGGGCGGTCCGCCACCACCGAGCCGACCGCGGCCACCGCGATCCCGAGGACGAGCCCCAGGACGAGGCCGACCACGCCGTTGGTGACAGCGGCCTTCGGCAGGGAGTGCCGCACCGCGCGCGGCCCGTCCACGATCTGCGTGCCCGCGACGAGCCGGGGTGCGCCGGTGCGCGCCTCGGCGGCGCGCTGGTCGAAGTCGGCGATCCGCGAGTTCAGCTCGGCCCGGCGGGCGTAGAGCGTCTCGATACTGGCCGACGCCTTCGCCCCGCCCGACTGCGCCCGGTCCCCGATCGCCTTGTTGACCTGGGCGAGTTCGTCCCGCATCCGGTCACGCTGGTCGAGGAGCGCCTTGGCCTCGGCCTTCGCCGCCTCCTGCATCCGCCGGACGTGGTCCGCCACGAACGCGTCGGCCAGCGCCCTGGCCCGGGACACCGCCTCCGTGTGGCTGGACGCGGTCACGTCGATCTGCATCAGGTTGTTGGTGAGGCCGGTGCCCCGGTAGTCCCGCATGAAGTCCTCGGGCTTCTCGGGGGACTTGAGGGACTGGAGGGCCTTGCCGGCGATCCGGGTGGTCCCCAGGAGCGCGACATCGGTACGCATCAGCGTTCCGGTGTCGTTGGGCTGGTCGGCCTGGTGGGTGACCAGTACCTTCGCCACGGCGGCCGGGGGCGGCGGCCTCAGGACGGCCATCATCGCGCCGGCCAGCAGCCCCAGCAGCGCCAGGGACGTCCAGAGGCGGCGGCGTCTGCGGACCGCCGCCACCAGCGACTGGAGGTCGAAGAGCGGGGTGGCGTCCGGCGCCTGCGAAGTCCTGCTCGTCACACCGAACCCCGCTTCGCGTCGTCGCCCACGGGGATCACCGGGGCGGTGGGCCGTGGCGGAGGAGTAGTGGTCCGCACCGGACGGGCCCGGACCGGGCGGGCGACGACGACGCCGACCACCTCGTGCTCGGCGTCCGCGCACGCCTCGGCGACACCGGCGAGGTCCTCCGCGGTCCAACCGCCCGCGCCGACCACGACCAGGGCGCCGGACTCGGTGCCGCGGTCCGGCACCAACGGCTGGGACACCGAGACGGCCACCACCCGCAGCAGCGGACCGCTCTCGGCCTCGGCGACGAGCTCCCCGGCCGCCAGGCGGGCGGTCTCGTCGCCGTCCGGGACGACGACCAGCAGCCGCCGCGGCGCCGGCAGCCGGTCCCGCAGGCGGACGCACACCCGCCGGTAGCGGATCCGTCTGCCCACCTCGTCGTCGGACATCGGCGGATCCGGCATGTCCCACCGGCCGTCGAGGCCGAGGAGCCGGCGGATCCAGGTCCGCGGGCCACGGCGCCGAGTCGGCGGCGCGGCCCGTTCGCGCGGTACGTCGACGGCGCCCAGCAGCGTCGAGCCGAGGGCCGCGGCGATCTCCCCCTCGGTGCGCAGCCGGCGGTTCACCCGGGCGGCGGCGAGATGGCCGACGACCGCGAGCACGAGGAACAGCAGCGCCCCGGCGACGGTGAGCTGGGTCCTCGTCGGCGGTGCCTCGCCGGTGGGGCGGGCCGCCGGGCCCATCACGACCAGGCCGGCCTTGCTGGTCGCCGGGTCGGCCTGGTCCAGCTTCTTCATGGCCTCCTGGAGCGCGGTGCGCAGCTTCTCCAGTTCGGTGCGGACCTGCACGCTCTCCACGGTCTGCCCCGGGTCGGCGGCGTTGGCCAGCTCGCTGATGCGGCGGTTGGTCTTCTCCACCTTCTGCCGCAGCGCCTCGGGCCCGGCCGCCGCGTCGGGGTCGCTGTCGTCGCCCGCGATCCGCGCCGCGAACGCGACGAACTGCTGGGCCAGTTGGTCGGCGAGCCGCTGCGCGCCCTCCGGGGTGTCGGCCGTCCCCGAGATCTTGATGATGTTCCCGTCGGTGACCTTGGCGCTCACCCGGTCCCGCAGCCCGGTGCCGCCGCCCCGCCAGCGGAGCGTGGTGGCCGCGCGGTCGACCACCGCCGAACTGGTCGCGATCTCCGCCTGGGTCAGCAGCTCGCGCTCCTCCCACTGCCCGGGCAGCAGCACCGACGCCGACGCCGTGTACCGCGGGGGGAAGAACACCGCGCTGCCGTAGCCGACGAGCGCGCCCACCACCGCGAGGACGGCGAGCAGCTGCCAGCGCCTGCGGAACATCCGCCCGATCGTGACCAGGCGTATCGTGTCATCGCTCAATGGCGCGGCCTCCTCGCCGTTCGTACGGGGCCGTCCACCGACGCCGGAGTGCGCCGGCCGCAGGCGACGGCGTAGGCGGCGAGCAGCGAGGCCTGCGAGTTCCGCCAGGAAAGCTCCCCGCCGATCCGCTCCTGGCCGGTCCTGCCCATCCGGGCGCGCCGGTCGGGGTCGTCCAGCAGCAGCGCGATGAGCCCGGCGAACGCGGCCTCGTCGTTGGCGGGCGCGTAGAGAGCGGCGTCACCGGCGGAGACCCGCGCCTCCTTCAGGTCGAAGGAGACGATCGGGCGGCCCATCGCCATGTACTCCAGGACCTTGTTCATGGTCGACACGTCGTTGAGCGGGTTGCGCGGGTCGGGCGAGAGGCACACGTCCGCGGTGGACAGGTAGCGCACCAGATCGGCGTCCGGCACCCGCCCGGTGAACTGCACCTGGTCAAAGAGCCCGAGCCGCCGGGACAGCTCCACCATCGCGTCGAAGGCGTCGCCGGATCCGACGAACACCGCGTGCCAGTCGGTCCGTCCGAGCTCGTCGCGCAGTTTGGCCAGGGCCCGCAGGGCGTAGTCGACGCCGTCCTGGGGGCCCATGACCCCGAGGTAGCACAGCAGATGGGGCTTGCCGCGCTTCAGCTCCGGTTCGGGCGGCACCGGCTGGAACCGGTCGGTCTGGGGTGCGCTGCGCACCACGAACACGTCCGCGGGCCGCCGGCCGCCGCGGCGCACCGCGACGTCCCGGTAGCTCTCGTTGGTGGCGAGCACCACGTCGGCGGCCCGGTACGTCCACCGCTCCAGGGCGCACACCCCCCGGTAGAGCAGGTCCTCGCCGCGGTCGAACCGGGAGAGGTACAGCTCGGGCACCAGGTCGTGCTGGTCGAAGACGAACCGCGCGCCGCGCCGCTTCAGCCACAGCGCCGGCAGGAACAGCAGGTCCGGCGGGTTGCAGGCGTGGACCACGTCGACCGGGCCGACCTTGCGGGCCAGCCGGACCGTGTGCCACAGCGCGGTCGCGTACTCCCGCAGATAGCCGGCCGGTCCTCCGGTCGCCGCGCGCAGCGGGTAGCGGTGGATCCGCACGCCGTCGATCTCCGCCTCCGCCTCCGTGTCGCGTCTGCTTCCCCGGGGGCAGATGACGTGCACCTCCCACCCCGCGTCGCGCAGCGTCGTGCACTCCTGCCACACCCGCCGGTCGAACGGCACCGACAGGTTCTCCACCAGGATCAGGGCGCGCCTGGCCGGCCGGTCGCCACCGGCCGTGTCGTCGCGCGAGATGTCACCAGGCAAGGCCCACGTACCCCGGTTCGGCCCGGCGCGCCTCGGCGTCGGGAAGGCGGACGAGGTCGACGATCATCGGGCCGTCGCCGTGGGGCAGCGCCGCGAGCACGGCCGGGTCCCTGGTCCCGACCAGGCACACCTCGGCATGGGCGAGCACCTCCTCGACGGAGTCGGCGAGCAGTTGCGCGAGGTGCGGCAGCCGCGTCTCGATGTACTCGCGGTTGGCGCCCATCAGCCGGGAGAGGCTGACGTTGGCGTCATGGATCTTCAGGTCGTACCCCTTGCCGAAGAGCCGCTCCGCCAGCTCGACGAGCGGGCTCTCGCGCAGGTCGTCGGTGCCGGGTTTGAAGGAGAGCCCGAACAGGCCCACCCGGCGTCTGCCGGTGCGCTCGACCAGGTCCACCGCCCGTTGCAGGTGGTCGGAGTTGGAGGGCAGCACATGGGCGAGGATGGGCACCGAGACGTCGGCCCGCCGCGCCGCGTGGACCAGGCTGCGCAGGTCCTTGGGCAGGCAGGAGCCGCCGAAGGCGAAGCCGGGCCGCAGATAGGCGGGGCTGATGTTCAGCTTGCGGTCGGCCAGGAACACGTCCATCACCTGGTGCGAGTCCACGCCCAGCGCCTGGCACACCGCGCCCAGCTCGTTGGCGAAACCGATCTTGAGGCCGTGGAAGGCGTTGTCCGCGTACTTGATGGCCTCGGCCGTCGGGATCGGCACCCGGAACACCTCGCCGGGCAGGCCCTCGTAGAGCGCCGCCACGGCGTCGCCGCCGGCCGGGTCGAGCTCGCCGATGACGGTCTTGGGCGGGTCGAAGAAGTCCCGCACGCTGGTGCCCTCGCGCAGGAACTCCGGGTTGACCGCGACCCCCACGTCCACCCCCGCCGTGCCGCCGACGTATTTCTCCAGGATCGGCACGAGCAGGTTCAGACAGGTGCCCGGCAGCATCGTGCTGCGGAAGACGACGGTGTGCCGGCCCCCCTGCTTGCCCCCCTCGGCCAGCACGGCGCCGATCTGCTCGGTGACCCGTTCCAAGTAGGTGGTGCACAGGCTGCCGTTGGGCTCCGATGGCGTACCCACGCAGACCAGCGACACCTCGCTGCCCATGACCGCCTCGCGGACGTCGGCGGTGGCGCGCAGCGCTCCGCTGCGCACCACCTCGGCGGTGAGTTCACCGATCCGCTCCTCGACCACCGGGGCCCTGCCGTCGTTGACCAGGTCGACCTTCACCTGGTTGACGTCCACCCCGATGACCTCGTGCCCCAGACTGGCCAGGCACGCGGCCGACACACAGCCCACGTAGCCGAGCCCGAAGACGCTGACTCTCATGCCCCGTCCCTCCCCCCACACGAGCCCCTGCGGCCCGCGGTCGGCGCGCCGGCGTGTCGTACTCCGCCGCGCATCAGTAGGCCCCCTGGCCGTAGAGCACCGCCCGCAGGGTCTTCCACAAGATCACCGTGTCCAGGGCGAGCGACCAGTCCTCCACGTATCGGAGGTCGAGCCGGACCGCCTCCTCCCACGGCAGGTCACTGCGTCCGCTGATCTGCCAGAGGCCCGTGAGCCCCGGTTTGACCAGCAGCCGCCGCCGGATGTCCGGGCCGTACGCGGCGGACTCCTCCGGCAGCGGAGGCCGCGGGCCGACGAGTGACATGGAGCCGGTCAGGACGTTGAAGAGCTGCGGGAGCTCGTCGAGCGAGTACCGGCGCAGCACCGCGCCCACCCGGGTCACCCGGGGGTCGCGGCGGAGCTTGAACAGCAGGCCGGCGCCCTCGTTGCGGTCGGCCAGCGCCGCCCGCGCCCGGTCGGCCCCGGCCACCATGGTGCGGAACTTGAGGATGGTGAACTCGCGGCCGTCCTTGCCGACCCGGCGCTGGCGGTAGAACACCCCGCCGCGGCTGTCCGCGAGCACCAGGACGCCGACGAGCACCATCAGCGGCGCGAACACCAGCAGCAGGAGCGCCGCGCCCAGCCGGTCGACGACTTCCTTGACCGCCCGCCGGCCGCCGGTGAAGGTCGGCATGCTGACCCGCAGCAGCGGTATTCCGAGCACCGCGTCGACGTGCAGCCGAGGTCCGGCCACCTCCATCAGCACGGGGGCCACGACCATCTCGGCGTCGCTGCCCTCCAGGTTCCAGGCGAGGCGCTGCAAGCGGTCCGGTGACCAGTGCGGATCCGGGGTGACCGCGACGACGCGGTAGCCGTCGCGGCGGACATGGCCCGCGACGTCCGCCAGTTCGCCGACGACCGGCACTCCGTCCAACTGGCCGCCGTCGAGGCCGAGTCCGTCCGTGGTGCACACCGCGTCCACCCGCCAGCCGAGGTGGGGGAACTTGCGGGTCCGGGCGATCAGGTCGCGTACGGTGGCGGGGCTCCCGGCCGCGAGCACCGGCCGCAGACACCGCCCTTCCTTGCGCTGCTTGTGCAACCCCAGGCGCAGCAGGTACCGCGCGGTCATGGTGACGATGCCGATCGCGGGAATCGCGACGAAGATCCAGAGCTTGATGTTGCGCGAGGTGAGGGCGATCCCGCCGAGCGACAGGACGACGGCCGCCGTGAACAGCGCGCGCCCGAGCCTGCGGAACTCCTCGGCGCCCTGGCCGAGCACACCGGGAGCCCACGCCCGGCTCACCGCGAGCGCTCCCAGCACCAGCAGTTCGGTGCCGAAGGTGAGGATGCCCCACTTCTCATGCCAGTTGGCCGCGTCCCGGGCCCCGAAGAAGGCGCCGATCGCCGCCACCACGAAGGCGGTGGCGAGGGTGTCGCTGGTGATCACGGTACGGCGGTACCGCTGCTCCCAGTCGGTCGCCGGCCGGCTGACCGCCTCGTCCGCCAGCGGTCTTCGCGCCGGCGGAAACGGTCTGACTAGTCCCCCCTGCCGCACAGGACCCCCCAGGTCAGCAGTGGTTGGACGTGTTCGCCTAACACTGTTCCTCCCCCCGGGAGGCCCCCGCCTCCCGCACTGTGTCTCCCCACGGGAGGCCCACGCCCCCCGCGCATGACATCCCGGCTATTCAGTGCTGGTTGAACGACAAACCCACCCTGCGGCAGCGGACTCGTAGGCCCTGCCGGCTTCTCGACCCTCACCGGAACCCGTCGAAACCCCAGGTGCTCCCCACACCCGGGGCCCCCTCTCGGGGTGCCAGGAATTGATCACCCCCATGTCCGGCACGGGGGCGCGACTGACCGCCGCTGTCCGTTGCGCCGGACCTATTGATCATTATTGGTTGCCTCGTGCCCGAGGGGCTGAAGCACGGACAATCTAGACCATGGGAGCCGGTATGTAGAGGGGATGTGTGTAATTCGTGCTCAACCTTTCCCCGGGCCGGTCGGCCCTTGATCACTTACCGGTGTGCGGGATCGGGTGCCCGGGGCGCACGTGACGACCGGACCGGCCCGCGGAGGCCGGTTCTGCGGTGTTTTCCGGGGGAGTTGGCCCCATCGGGAGACGCGAGGCCGGTATATCTCCCGGGTGGGAAAAAGAGATACGGCCGCGCAACTGTGGCCTGTTTCCGCTGGGATGACGGAGGAAAACGGAACGGCATCTTGACGGCGGGCCGCTCGTCGGTTACCCCTCACGTGGGGGTGGTGCGACCGGCGATGTCCGAAAGGACAATGCCGGTTCGGAAAAAGTCACGCCCGCCGCACTCCGGCGCTGGGCACACCTCGAAGCCAGGACCGTGACAGCGGGGGTTTTTCTCCGCGTGTGCAGGGGTGTGCCGCTCGGCGCGCGGTTCAGCCGCGAGGCGGGGGGCCGATGATGTGCTCGGCGAGTTCCCGGGACGCGGTGACGGCCTGGCTGCCCGGGCGGGTGGCACCGGCGGCGAGCAGTCCGTCGACGACGAGGAGCAGCTGGTCGGCGGCGAACTCCGGCCGCTCGTGCCCGAGTGCGGCGAACTCGTCGGCGAACAGGCGGTGGACCGTGCGCCGGTAGCCCCGGGTCGCCTCGTGTGCGGGGTGCTCCGGGTCGCAGAGCGCGAGGTCGGCGGCGAGGTAGCGGCAGCCGGGGAAACCGGGTTCGGAGGCGGTCCGGCCGAGCCGGTCCACCACCGCGAGGAGCCGGGCGCGCGGGTCCTCGCCCGCCGCGGCCATGGTCGTACGGTACCGCTCCTCGTCCTCGGCAGTGCTGCGGCGCAGCATCTCGGCGATCAGCCCGTCCTTGCCCCCGAAGTGCTCGTAGAGCGAACGCCGGGCGACCCCCGCCGCCTTCAGCAGGGCGTCCACGCCGACGCCGACGCCCTGGCTGTACGTCAACTCCTGGGCGGCGAGCAGCAGTCGCTCGCGGGGGCCGGGCTTGGTGGAGGTGGTCATGACGTGATTGTGGCAGCTCTTGACGCGGTAGAACAACCGGTCTATCTATTGACCCGGGACGCGTAGACCGAACGGTCTACTTCTGCCGAGGAGGACCCATGTCCACACGCACCACCGCCGATGTCATCGCTCGCTTCAACCGCGCCTTCACCCACCGCGAGGCGCACCTCCTGGGCGACTTGATCGCCGACGAGTGCGTCATGGAGAGCGTCCAGCCCGCCCCGCGCGGGGAGCGGGTCGTGGGCCGCGAGGCCTGTACGCGGTGGTGGACCGCGCTCGTCGAGGACCACGGCTCGCGGTTCCGTCCGCAGGAGGTGATCGTGGCGGGCGAGCGCGCCACCATCCTGTGGGACTACCGGTACGGGGACGGCCCCCACGACTGGGTGAGCGGCGTGAACGTCATGCGCGTGCTGGACGGACGCATCGTCGAGGCGCTCGGCTTCAGCAAGACCGCGGGCGAGGTGCCGCCGGCCACGGAGCCCGAGACCGCGTGAACCTCGCACGGCGAGCGCCCGCACCTCTGACCGCCCCGCGCCCGTACCTCGACGGCGGCCTCACGCGTGGCGCGTCCCGGTCAGTCGCGGACCGCCGTGGCCGGGGGCCGGACGGCCTCCTCCAGGGTGGGGACCAGGCGCAGCGCGGGCGCCAGGCCCGAGAGCGCCAGGATCCGCAGGGTGAACGGGTGCGCGCACACCACCGTGAGGCTGCCGTGGCGGGCGCGCACGCGTCGGCGGGCCGAGCTGAGCAGCCGTAGGCCGGAGCAGTCGAAGAAGGTGACCGCGCTCAGGTCGATGACGACCTTCGGCTCGTACGGCGCGGTCACGGCCTCCAGATGTGGGACGACCTCGGCGGCGGTGGCGATGTCGATCTCACCGCAGAGGGCCAGGACGGTGTGCCCGCGCATGCGGTAGACGCGTGACGGTGGAGCGAAGTCCGGTAGGACGGCGATCATGTGCTCACCTCGGTGGAGGCGATCCGCCCGCCCGGAGGCCGACGGAGGAGAGAGTACGGGGGAGTGGTGCGGTGGAACGGTGGGGACGTCCGGCCGCGCGTGTCGAGAACCGGGGCCTCCGGTGTGTGCATGCCCGGCCCAAGTGGCCATTGAACATTACGCGTTGGCATATGACCGATCTCTTGGCCGATCCGCAGTTGCCCGTCCGGCCCGGTCCGAGACTCAGGAACGGCCGTCGGCGCGCTCGTCCGGACCGCGCCGCACGCCCAGCAGATCGTCGATGCCGGCCTTGATGCGTTCCGGCGTCACCCCGCGGCCCGCCGTCAGGTGCTCGAAGAGGCTCGGGACGAAGGGGGCGAGCAGCAGATGGGCCAGCATCGCGATGTCCGCCTCGGGCCGCGCCGCGCGCAGGAGCATCGACACATGGGTGTGCAGCGTGGCGTACACCGCGGTGGTGTAGCGCGCGCTCGGCGAGGCGGCCTCCGCCATCTGCATGATCTCGCGCTGCTCCACGATCCGGTCGGCGAGCGCGTGCAGGAAGGCGCGCAGCCGCTCGTCGGGCGGGGCGCCGGGGCCGAGCGGCGGGGGTCCGGAGAGGAAGGCCTGCTGGAAGCGCTGCTCGCTGTCGTCCATGAGGGCGAACAGGAGCTGGCTGACGTCGCCGAACCGGCGGTAGACCGTACCGACGCCCATGCAGGCGGCGTGGGCCACGGCGTTCATGGTGACGGCCCGCGGCCCCTGCTCCGCGACCAGCCGGGCCGCCGCGTCCAGGATCTTCCGCCGGTTGCGGGCGGCGTCCGCGCGCTCCGGCGGGTCCTGGCCCGTGACGGAGAGTTCGATGCGGGTCATGGTCCCGAGGCTACCGGATAACTATCCGCTTCGATCGCAGGAGCGCGGGCGGGGAGCCGGGGCGACCCCTTGCAAAGTGGATTCCTATCCGCTTTACTCATGCCGAGGGGAACCGGATAGCTATCCACTTCTCCTCCACGCTCTGTTTACGATCTCTGCTTGGGAGGGGCCTCGTCATGAGTGCCAAGGTCGCGGTCATCTACTACTCGTCCACCGGGAACGTCCACCAGCTCGCCAAGGCGATCGCCGAGGGGGCGGAGAAGACCGGCGCCGAGGTCCGGCTGCGCAGGGTCCCCGAGCTCGCTCCGGACGCCGCCATCGACTCCAACCCGGCCTGGCGCGCGCACGTCGAGGACACCAAGGACGTCGAGGTCGCCACGCTCGACGACCTGGAGTGGGCGGACGCGTACGCGCTCGGCTCGCCGACCCGTTTCGGCAACATCGCCGCGCAGCTGAAGCAGTTCATCGACACCACGGGCGGCCTGTGGCAGCGGGGCGTCATGGTGGACAAGCCGGCCACCGGCTTCACCAGCGCCATCAACACACACGGCGGCAACGAGTCGACGACGCTCGCGCTGTACAACACGTTCCACCACTGGGGCTCGATCATCGTCTCGCCCGGCTACACCGACCCGGTCGTGTACGGCGCCGGCGGCAACCCGTACGGCACGGTCCACGCGGGCTCCGGTGCCGTCTCCGAGGGGACGCTGGAGGCGGCTCGCTACCAGGGCGAGCGTCTGGCGAAGATCGCCGCGCGCCTCCAGGCGGGCACGCGCTGACCCCTCGTGCGCACGTCCCGGGGCCCGGCCGCAGCGACGGCCGGGCCCCGGCGCGTACCCGGCCGCGACCGGTCCCGCGTCCGGCGCGAACGGACTCCGGCAACGGCCGTGCGGCCCGCGGACGTTAGGTACGGCCCCGCAGGGGCACCCGTACCAACCGACCGTACGCGCAGTCGGAGTTCGGAGGTACAGCCATGGGTCTCGGCGGATGCATTCTGCTGATAGGGATCGGAGCGATTCTCACGTTCGCGGTCGACTGGCACGTCCAGGGCATGAACATCCACGTCGCGGGGCTGGTCCTGATGGCCGTCGGCATCATCGGAACGGCCGCGTACGTGAGCATCTTCAAGCGCCGGCGGCTCCAGGCCCCGCCGCCCGCCGCGGCCGTGGTCGAAGAGGACCGCCGCTACTACTGAGCATCCCCGGAGGCGCGGAGGGCGTGGAATGGAAGAACTGTCGAAGAACGTGACGACCGAGTCGACGGGCCTGGTGCAGGCGGCTGTGCTGGCCCTCGACTGCGCCGAGCCGGAGGCCCTGGCCGAGTTCTACGCCCGGCTGCTGGGCGGCGAACCCCCGGCCGAGGAGGAACGCGGCCGGGAGCGCATCGAGATCACCGGCCGCGGCGGTACGAGGATGGCCTTCCGCCGCGACCACGGCGCGGCCCCCAACAGCTGGCCCCGCCCCGACGACTCCCAGCAGGCGCACCTGGAACTCCTGGTGGAGCGGGCGCAGATGGACGCGGTGGAGCGACAGGTGATCGCGCTCGGCGCGCGCCCGCTGGACACCAAGGACAACGGCGGCCCGTACGACAGGCGGCTCTACTCCGACCCGGCGGGCCACACGTTCTCGCTGCTGAGCCAGTAAGCCAGATCCCAGAACTCCGCCTCCCGAAGAGCGAGCGCCGCTCGGCGGGCAGGCGGCCCGGGAGACGGCGGACCGGTGGCGGCCGCCTTCGACCCGTTCGCTCACGTCCGCGTGGCTACCCCGCAACCCTGGCCCATCCTGTCGCCCATGGACGTGCTGCGGTCGTAGGGATCGATCGTGCGCCCATCACCCGACGCGGCATCCCGTCGCGCTCCGAAGTCCGGAGTGAAGTAGCCGTTCGGGTCGCCGCAACCGCCGTTCGTCATGTTCATCTTGTACGAGACCAGGGAGAACGTCCCCGCCTTGGTGATCACCTTGGTGGGATCGTCCCAGTCCACCACCACTTCGCGCCGCACGATCGTCCGCTCGACGTCGCTGCTGCCCGAAGCCGCGCGTACGACGGGGTACACGTACGTGACGTCCGTGGTCACCCGCAGCGCGCCGTGGTCACCCTGCTGGAAGGTCATCCGGCCCCGCGTCTTCACCACGTCGCCGACGAGACGTGTACGTGTCTTGTCGAACCGGCTGAACAGCAGCAGCGGGTCGTTCGACCTGCTGGGCGTGCGGAAAGCCGCTGACAAGTAGTCCTGGACATCCCGCTGTTCCGGATTGATCCAGGCGATGGCCCTGGCGGGGTGGTCGCCCCGCAGCACCCCCGGGTCCAGACTGGCGGCGACGAGGAAGTCCCGGGTGTGCCCCAGGGCCGCCGCCACCTCCTCCGTACTCATCCACCCGGTCGCCCTGGCCGGGGGCACCGAGATCCCCGCCGCGCCGTCGGCCCACTGTGCCGCGGGGGACCCCCGGAACGGTTCGTCCAGCGTGGGCCGATCCGCTGCCCGCGTGGGCGGTGCCTGGGAGGGGCGGCTCGTCTCCGCGGCGAGCGGTGTGTCCGCCGACTCGTCGCCGGTGAACAAGTCGACCACCCGCCCCGGAAACAGCGCCACGGCCAGCAGGGCGAGCGAGGCGAGGAAGCCGACGAAGTACCACCCCTGCCTGCCCCGTCGCCGCCGGTCGGGCGCGTAGCCGCGCCACACCTCCTGCGCCGTGGGCTGCTTGGGCAACCGCCCGGCCACCATGCGGGCCCGCGCGGACGGCTCCTTGGGAGCGTCGGACACCCCCTGCGTCAACTCGCGCTGAAACCGCTCCCACTCCTCGTCGGGCACGGCCGAGCCGTCACCCTGATCCCCCACCACACCCACGCGAACATCCCCACATCCACCGCCGCCGGGCCCTCCCCGGCAAACCCGCCCATGATTGCACGGGGAGCCCTGGCGCGGTGCTTCGGTATGCGCAGGCACAGCGGTGCGGCCGGAAAGCGTTCACAGGGCGCCGGCTCGCCGCCTCACCTCCGCCAGAACAGGTGGTGCACCACTCCGCTCGGGCTCGGCACCACCTCGAGGTGGAAGCGGTCCCGCAGCTCGTCCGGGGACTCCCACAGCCGGAGGCCCGAACCCATGCGCAGATGCGGCGACACCGCCACGTGCATCGTGTCCACGAGGTCCGCGTCGAGGAACTGCCGGACCGTCGTGACCCCGCCGCCGAGGCGGACGTCCTTCCCCTGCGCGGCCTCCCGCGCCCGCGCGAGCACCGTCGCCGGGTCCCCGTCCACGAAGTGGAACGTCGTGTCGGACAACGTGAACGACGGCCGTTCGTGGTGCGTCATCACGAACACCGGCGTGTGGAACGGCGGCTCGTCGCCCCACCAGCCGCGCCAGTCCTCGTCCTCCCAGGGACCGCGCTGCGGACCGAACTTGTTCCGGCCCATGATCTCCGCACCGATGTTGTGCGCGAAGTCCCGCGTGAAGTAGTCGTCCAGGCCCCGGCTGCCACCGGGATCGGTACGCCCCGGCCAGCTCGCCGTCGCCCCCGCCCAGGCGAACAGGTCACCCGCGCGGGGCAGGCCGAACGGGTTCTCCAGGCTCTGGTCCTCGGCCGCACCCGCGCCGATCCCGTCGCTGGAGACGTTGAAGTTCTGGACCCGCAGTAGCTGAACCACGTGATACCTCCTGCTGTTGGCGATACCCATGTGACTGGTCGGCCCCGCCAAACTCATCGGTCCTGGCGCGCCGGCGCCCCGACCGAGACACCGGCCACCCCGGCGGAGGTACCCGGACGGCCCCGGCGGAGGTACCCGGACCGCCCCGGCCGGGCGCCCGGCCACCGCTGAGCCCGCCGCCCTCACCTGCGTACGGGCCGGGGGCCAGGAGGCGTCGTGCCGTCACCGTCGGCCCCTTCCGCGTCGGCCCTGCCCGCAGTGGCGGCCGAGGTCAGCCACCGGGTGCCCGCCCCGGCCGGCCCTGTCCCGGTCCTGGCGCCCGGCCGCACCCCCACCCTCTCGGCCCACGTCCGCGCGCGCCCGCCCGCCCGCCACGCTCCAATGGACGCAGGAGCGACCGCGCCCGGGAGGTGGAGCAGTGACCGCGCCCCCCGACGACTGCCTCGCCCGCAACGACTGGATCTGCGGCGACTACCTCTCCTCCCGCCGCTCGATCCTCTGGGACGCCGTCGTCCAGCACCTCCAGCTGACCGCCGTCTCCGTCGTCGTCGGGCTGGCCCTCGCCCTCCCGCTGGCCATCGCCGCGCGGCGCTGGCGGTGGGCCGCCGGACCCGTACTCGGGCTCACCACCGTCCTCTACACCATCCCCTCCCTCGCGATGTTCTCGCTGCTCCTGCCGGTGTACGGACTCTCCGCCACCCTCGTCGTCGCCGGACTCGTGCTGTACTCACTGACCCTCCTCGTACGCAACATCCTCGCGGGCCTGCGGGCCGTGCCCGAGGACACCCGGCAGGCCGCGCGCGGGATGGGGTACGGGCCCGTACGCCTGCTCCTCGCCGTGGAGCTGCCGCTCGCCCTGCCCGCCGCGATGGCGGGGCTGCGGATCGCGACCGTCTCCGCCGTCTCCCTGGTCACCGTCGGCGCCATCGTCGGCTACGGCGGGCTCGGCAACCTCATCTACTCCGGGATGAACACCTACTTCAAGGCGCAGGTCCTGACCGCCTCCGTCCTCTGCGTCGTCATCGCCGTCGCCGCCGACCTCGTCCTCCTCCTCGCCCAGCGGCTGCTCACCCCCTGGACCCGGGCGGTACGCGCATGAACACGCTCTCCGACGCCTGGTCCTGGCTCACCAGCTCCGCCCACTGGCACGGGGAGAACGGCATCTGGCACCGGCTCGGCGAACACCTCTGGCTCACCGCGCTCTGCCTCGTCCTCAGCTGCCTTCTCGCGCTGCCCGTCGCCCTCGTCCTGGGCCACCTCGGCAAGGGCGGCGCCCTCGCCGTCAACCTCTCCAACATCGGCCGGGCCGTGCCCACCTTCGCCGTGCTCGTCCTGCTGCTCCTCACCCCGCTCGGCCGGCACGGCGAGGCGCCCACCATCGTCGCCCTCGTCCTCTTCGCCGTGCCGCCGCTGTTGACCAACGCCTACGTCGGGATGCGCGAGGTCGACCGCGATGTCGTCCGGGCCGCGCGCGGCATGGGGATGACCGGCGGCCAGATGCTCCGGCGGGTCGAACTGCCCCTGGCGCTGCCGCTCGTCCTCACCGGCGTCCGGATCGCCGCCGTGCAGCTCGTCGCCACCGCCACCCTCGCCGCGCTCGCGGGCGGCGGCGGACTGGGACGGATCATCACCGCCGGGTTCAACCTCGCCTCCACCCCGCAGGTCGTCGCCGGGGCCGTCCTCGTCGCCGTCTTCGCGCTGCTGGTGGAGGCGGTCTTCGAGGTCGTCCAGCGGCTGGGGCCGGTGTGGGCGAGGGGCGGGTCCGCATGAGGGCCCGGCGGTCCCGGGCCAGAGCCCGGCTCGCCCTGGCCTCCGGACTGCTCGCCGCGACCTCCCTCACCGCCTGCACCACCGGCCCCGCCCTGGAGAACCAGGGCGCCGTCACCGCACCCCCCGGCGACAGCAGACACCTCACCATCGGGACCGCCGGGTTCACCGAGAGCGATCTGCTCGCCCAGATGTACGCCCTGCTGCTCGACCGCGCCGGGTACCGCACCAAGATCCTCTCAGTCACCAACCGCGAGCTGTACGAGCCCGCCCTGGAGGCCGGGCAGATCGACGTCGTGCCGGAGTACGCGGCGACCTTCGCCGACTGGCTCAACGCCAAGGCGCACGGTCCGGACGCGCCCCCGGTCGGCTCGCCCGACCTGGCCACCACGATGAAGGCCCTGCGCGCCCTGGCCGCCCCGCGCGGTCTCACCGTTCTCGACCCCGGCCGGGCCGTCGACCAGAACGCCTTCGCCGTGACCGCCGCGTACGCCCGCCGCCACCGGCTGAAGACGCTCAGCGACCTGGGCGCGGCGAAGCTTCCCGTACGGCTCGCGGCGGGGGACGAGTGCGTGCAACGGCCGTACTGCGAACCGGGGTTGAAGAAGACGTACGGCATCGACATCACCGCCGTCGACCCCAAGGGCGTAGGCACCACCCAGTCCAAGCAGGCCGTGCAGAACGGGCAGGACCAGATGGTCCTCACCACGACGACGGACGCCACCCTGGACGCCTTCGGGCTCGTCCTGCTCGCCGACGACCGGCACCTCCAGAACGCCGACTACATCGTGCCCGTCGTCAACCGGTCGCGGGCCGGGAGCGAGGGGGTGACGCGGGCGCTGGGCGCGCTCAACACCGTGCTGACCACCGCCGACCTGGCGCGTCTCAACGAGCGGGTGGACAGCTGGCGGCGGCTGGCGACGGACGTGGCCAGGGACTACTTGGTGTCGAAGGGTCTTCTGCGGCCCTGAATGCGGTCCCGCAGCCGGTCCTTGCCGCGCCGGTGCAGCCGCCGCTGGACGTGCCCGGCCGCGCGCTCCGCCGGCAGCGGGTCCTCCGGATCGTCGGCGCTCTCCTGGACGCACACGTGGACGTGCACGTCGTGCCAGCCGTCCGCGTGCAACTGGGCGCTGCGGCGGGTGCTCTCCGTCGGGAAACCCGACTTCAGGGCGACCCGGCAGGCGGCGTGGTTGGCCATCGGGTGGGCGATCTCGATCCGGTGCAGGCCCACCGTGTCCAGCGCCCACGAGGCCAGCGCGGAGACCGCGGCGGGCGCCGCGCCCTGGCCGCGGACCGAGGGCAGGATCCAGTACCGGCATTCGGAGCGGCCCACCGCCAGGTCCAGGCAGCACAGCGCGACCCAGCCGACCAGGGCACCGTCCGAGGCGCGCGCCACCGCCCAGTGCGCGTCCGTCTCGGCCCGCCAGCCCTGCCGCCAGCGCGCGATCCACCCCCGGGTCTCGATCTCGCAGTCCGCCCGGCGCCGCGTCCAGTGCTGGATCGCCGGATCCTGGTACGCCTGGTAAACGAATGACGCGTCGTCGAGTTCCCAGGGCCGCAGGAACAGACCGGCGGATACCGCCAGGGCCGGTTGGTCGGACCGTCCGAGGCGGCCTGCCGGGACAACGGCAGGGACCAGCTGGGGCATGGGCCCATCATGGCAGTGGATCGGCGCCGAAGGGGGCCGCTCCCGTGGACGGTCCGCCCCGGTTTTTCACGTCCACACGTTCACGTCCGTACGGAAGCGGCGGGGGAGCGTACGGGACTGGACGGGAGCGTACGGAAAGTGAGGGGTCCGTGCCGGTGCCGGACCCCACAATGGAGCCACGTGGAAGTACGGGCAGCGAAGGGCGAGAGGGACACGAAGGCATGGATCACGACGAACTCATCAGCCGGTTCGCGACACTGACCACCGCGCACGTGGCGGACGCGTGCCTGCGCGCACGCGTGCCGGTGCGGTGCGCGCCGCCCGTCCTGCGTCCCGTGGTGGACGGTGGACGCGTGGCCGGGCGGGTGGCGCCGGCGCGGCACGTCGGCAGTGTCGACATCTTCCTGGAGGCGTACGAGCGGGCCGCACCCGGTGATGTCCTGGTGGTCGACAACGGAGGGCGGCTCGACGAGGCGTGCGTGGGGGACCTGGCCGTCCTGGAGGCCGAGAACGCCGGGCTGTCCGGCGTGGTGATCTGGGGTCTGCACCGCGACACGGCCGACATCCTGGCGATCGGGCTGCCGGTGTTCAGCATGGGCGCGACCCCGACCGGGCCGCAGCGGCTGGACGGCCGTCCCAAGGACGCCCTGGAGGCGGCCACCGTGGGGGAGTGGACCGTCGGCCGCGAGGACGTGGTGTTCGGGGACGACGACGGTGTGCTGTTCGTGCCCGCCGACCGGGCGGCCGAACTCCTCACCGTGGCGGAGACGATCCGCGACACCGAGCGCCTTCAGGCGGAGCGCATCCGCGCGGGCGACTCCCTGCGTGAGCAGGTGCGGTTCACCCGCTACCTCGCCGACCGCGAGGGCAACCCGGCGCTCACGTTCCGCGAACATCTGCGCGCGGTCGGCGGGGCTATCGAGGAATAGGACGGGCTACCCGCGGAGGGCGCGCCTCACCGGGCGCGCCGTACATCTCAGTACACGGTGAACCTCGTGACAGCAGCCGGACACATGACCGGTTTCAACTCGGCCCGTCCGGCAACCCGTTCGACATGTCCAGACGCTATGGCGGGAACCCAGCAGCGACGATCATCCTCATCATCGCGGACATCACCGCGGTGATCCTGATCCTGTGGATCGTCTTCCACCTCTTGGACGCCAACACCGCGAACGACCTGGTGTCCTGGGTCCACCACGCGGCGAACTGGCTCTCGGGCTGGTCGCGTGACATGTTCAACGTCGAGTCGGACGACTGGCGCACGATCCTCAACTACGGGCTGCCCGCAGTGGTGTATCTGCTGGTCGGCCACGCGGTGGCGGGTCGGGTCAACCGGTCGTAACCCCCTGCGGCGGTCACCGGCCGCCCGTCCGCCCTCACCTCACCGGCCGTCGTCCGCGACGACGCGACCAGCGCACGGCGAAGAAGGCCACGTCGGCCACCAGGACGACGACGCCGATCGCCAGCAGATAGCCCAGGCCGTGCGCGACCGCGCCGATCAGTCCCAGGACGACGGCCACGAGGATGAGGAACAGGAACATCGCCATGAGCGGCCATCTCCTTCGTCGGGGAGCCCTCCCTCGGCCCCTCGGTACGGGGCGGTGGGCTCGGCGGGGCTACCGGCGGGCCAGCCGGCGCTCGCCGGACGCGCCCGGGTGGTACTCCAGGTCGTAGTACTGGAAGATCGCCTCCTCCTCTTCGGCGGGCAGCACGTCGTCCGTCCCGATGGACGGGGCCTGCCGGACCTGGGCCCGGGGATACGGGACCTGGACGTAGTGGGGGCCGAGGACCGCCTCCCCGACGGGGACGAAGACCAGGCGGCGACGGGTGGGCAGGCCGGTCAGGACGGTGGCCACGGCCGGTTCGTCGGTGCCGGTGTCCACGTACACCGCTTCGAGCACCCCGATCCTGTGCCCCTTGGGATCCACCACGGCCTCGTTGCGCCACTCGCGGACATCGGCAGCGGTGATCATGGCGGGTTTCCTTCGGTAGGGACCGTTGGGGACCGTTCGAGGCCCCCGGCGGGCCTCCGCCCTTCCAGCCTGCCCCCGATCGCGCCCGGCCGCCATGCCCACCGCACCCACCGGTCGGCGGGACGGGCCACGGCCCGCGCCGGTCCACCGACCCGGAGGGCTGCCGGAGCGGCACGCGGGCCAGGGCGTCGGGCCCCTACGCATCCGCCACGGAGTCGAACTCCACCTCCTCCCGCGCCACCCCCTGCGCATCCGCGTCCACCGACCTGCGCAGCGCCTCGTGCAGCTTCGCGGGGGTCAGGACGCCCGCGAAGTGGGCGCCGTCCAGGACGGCGACCCAGCCCGCGTCGTACTGGAGCATCCCGCTGAACGCCTGCTTCAGCGGGGCGCCCAGCGGCACCCAGGCCTCCATGCGGCGGGCCAGGTCCGCCACCGTGGCCGGGGTGCCGGCCAGCGCGAGCTCCTCCGTGGAGGCCCAGCCGTGGAGCTCACCGGAGGCGTTGAGGACGACCGCCCAGCGCGCCCCGGTCCCGCGCAGCCGCGCGGCGGCCACGGCGGCGGGCTCGTCGAGGCGGGCGAGCGGGGGCTGCTCCAGGTCGGCCTCCTCGACGGTGGTGACCGACAGCCGTTTCAGGCCCCGGTCCGCGCCCACGAACCGCGCCACGTACGGGGTGGCCGGGGCGCCCAGGACCGCCGCCGGGGTGTCGAACTGCTCGATGCGGCCCTCTCCGTACACCGCCATCCGGTCGCCCATCCGCACCGCCTCCTCGATGTCGTGCGTGACCAGCAGGACGGTCTTGCGCACGGTCGCCTGGAGGCTCAGGAACTCGTTCTGGAGGCGCTCGCGCACCACTGGGTCGACCGCCCCGAACGGCTCGTCCATGAGCAGCACGGGCGGGTCCGCCGCCAGCGCCCGGGCCACGCCGACGCGCTGGCGCTGCCCGCCCGAGAGCTGGGCCGGGTAGCGGGAGCCGAACGTCCCGGGGTCGAGGCCCACCAGGTCGAGGAGCTCGGCCGCCCGCGCCCGCGCCTTCGCCCGCTTCCAGCCCACCAGCGCCGGCACGGTCGCCGTGTTGTCCAGGACCGTGCGGTGCGGGAACAGGCCCACCTGCTGGATGACGTAGCCGATGCGGCGGCGCAGCTTCACGGGGTCGAGCGAGGCGATGTCCTCGCCGTCCACCAGGATGCGGCCGGACGTCGGCTCGATCAGGCGGTTCACCATCATCATGGTGGTGGTCTTGCCGCAGCCCGAGGGGCCGACCAGGGTGACCAGTTCCCCCTCGGCCACCTCGAAGGACAGGCCGTCGACGGCGGTCGTGCCGTCCGGATACACCTTGCTGACCCGCTCGAACCTGATCATGGACCCACGCTAGGAGCCCCGCCGCCCCTGCGCACACGGACGGCCGCCGGGGGAGTGCGCCGGGCGGACGGCCGGATGCCGCCGGGCGGGCGGAGCGCCGACCGGCCGGTGTGATCCACTGGGCCGGCCCGGATCCACGCCGAGACCAGGAGCCCGTCCCCTTGACCACCGCCGCCGCGCCCGCCTACCGCCAGCCCGGAACCGTCCTCCTCGACCACCGCTTCGCCGTACCGCTCGACCACGCCCGCCCCGACGGCGAGCAGATCGAGCTCTACGCGCGCGAGGTCGTCGCCGCCGGCCGCGCCGCCGAACGGGAGCGGCTGCCCTGGCTGCTGTATCTGGAGGGCGGTCCCGGCTTCGGCGCCCGGCGGTTCATCGGGCGGCAGGCCTGGCTCGGGCGCGCGCTGCGTGACTTCCGGGTGCTCCTGCTCGACCAGCGCGGCACGGGCCTGTCCACTCCCGCCAACCGCCAGACCCTCCCCCTGCGCGGCGGCCCCCGTGAACAGGCGGACCACCTCACCCACTTCCGCGCCGACTCCATCGTCAGGGACTGCGAGCTGATCCGCCGCCGGCTCACGGGCGGCGCGCCCTGGACCGTCCTCGGCCAGAGCTTCGGCGGGTTCTGCGCCACCCACTACCTCTCCACCGCGCCCGAGGGCCTGGCCGCCGTCCTGATCACCGGCGGACTGCCCTCCCTGGACGCCCACGCCGACGACGTGTACCGGGCGGCCCACCCGCGCATCGAGCGCAAGAACGCCGCGTACTACGCCCGCTATCCGCAGGACGTCGAGCGGGTGCGCCGGATCACCGAGCACCTGATCGGCGAACCCGCCGTCCTGCCCGGCGGATACGTGCTGACCCCGGCGGCCTTCCAGTCCCTCGGCATCCTCCTCGGCGGTGGCGACGGCGCCCATCAGCTGCACTACCTCCTCGAAGACGCCTTCGTGCGCACCGCCGCCGGGCCCGCGCTCTCCGACGCCTTCCAGGAAGGCGTGCGGGCGGCCCTCTCCTTCGCCGCCCACCCCCTGTACGCCGTCCTCCACGAGGCGATCTACGCCCAGGACGCCCGCCCCACCGCCTGGTCCGCCGAGCGGGTCCGCGCCGAGTTCCCCCCGTTCTGCGCCGAGAAGGCCCTCGCCTCGGACGGGCCGGTCCTGTTCACCGGTGAATCCGTGCACCCCTGGCACTTCGAGGCCGACCCCGCGCTGCGCCCCCTGCGCGAGACGGCCGAGCTGCTGGCCGCCCGCACGGACTGGACGCCGCTGTACGACACGGCCGCGCTCGCCGCCAACGAGGTGCCGGTGGCCGCCGCCGTCTACCACGACGACATGTACGTCGACACCGCGCACTCGCTCGCCACCGCGCGCGCGGTGCGGGGGCTGCGCACCTGGGTCACCGACGAGTACGAACACGACGGCGTACGGGCGGGCGGCGAGCGCGTCCTGGACCGGCTGCTCGCCCTCGTACGCGGTGAGGTGTAGCCGTCACGCGACGCTGGGACGTGGCGCGGCGACGCCGCCTCGGGCTCGTAAGCTGCGGCTATGACAACGGAGTTGCAGCAGTTGGAAGAGATGCCGGACGACTGGCAGCGCGCCCTCGCGGTCGTCGCCCACCCGGACGACCTGGAGTACGGGTGCGCCGCGGCGATCGCCGGATGGACGGACGCGGGCCGTGAGATCACCTACGTGCTCGCCACCCGTGGCGAGGCGGGCATCGACGGCATCGACCCCGCCACGTGCGGGCCGCTGCGCGAGCGGGAGCAGCGCGCGAGCGCGGCCGTCGTCGGCGTCTCGGCGGTGGAGTTCCTCGACCACCGGGACGGGGTGATCGAGTACGGACTCGGCCTGCGCCGGGACATCGCGGCCGCCATCCGGCGCCACCGCCCCGAGCTGGTCATCACGCTCAACCACCGGGACACCTGGGGCGGGGTCGTCTGGAACACGCCCGACCACCGGGCCGTCGGCCGGGCCACGCTCGACGCGGCCGGGGACGCCGGCAACCGCTGGATCTTCCCCGAGCTCACCGAGCAGGGCCTGGAGCCGTGGAACGGCGTGCGGTGGGTGGCGGTGGCCGGATCCGACTCCCCGACCCACGCGGTCGACGCCACCGCCGGGCTGGAGCGGTCGGTGGACTCCCTGATGGAGCACCGCAGTTACATCGAGGGCCTCACCGACGAGGAGCCCGAGACCTACTGCCGCACCTTCCTGACCGCCAACGCCGAGCGCGCCGCCGCCCGCTTCGGAGGCCGCCCGGCGGTGCCGTTCGAGCTGTTCCCCCGGTAGGGGAAGGGAGCGGGGCCGGGCGGGACCTTCCCGTCCGGCCCCGCCACCACCTATCCTGACGGGGCGTCAGTTTCCTGTTCTGCTACGGGATGGGGGCCCGGAGTGATCGACACCCTCGACCGGGAGATCCGGGACGGCGAGGAGCGGATACGTCTGGAGGTCACCGGGCAGGGGCTCGGCATCCTCACCCTCTGCCGCCCCGAGAAACTCAACGGCTGGAGCTGGGAGTCCAGCCGCCAGCTCGGCGTCCTCGCCGACCGCCTCCGCTTCGACGACGCCGTGCGTGCCGTCCTGCTGCGCGCCGAGGGACGGTCCTTCTGCGCCGGGATCGATGTCACCGCCCCGGGCGGCGCCATCACCGGCCGCTCCCCGGCCGAGCGCACCCACCGCTACCACGAGGGCATCCGCTGGGTCCACGAGCGCTTCGCCGCGTTCGCGCGGCTGCCGCAGCCCGTGGTCGCGGCTGTCCAGGGCCACTGCCTCGGCTTCGGATTCGAACTCGCGCTCATGGCCGACATCCGCGTCGCCGCGCGGGACGCGGTGTTCGCGCTGCCCGAGACGGGGATCGGGGTCGCCGTGGACGCGGGCGGCGACCTGCGGATCGCCCGGGACGCGGGCGCGGGCTGGGCGAAGCTCCTGGCGCTCACCGGCCGCCGGATCGACGCGCCCACCGCCGAACGGCTCGGGCTCGTCCAGCTCGTCGCTCCCGCCGACGAGCTGGAGAGGCAGGCGCGGACGCTCGCCGACGAGATCGCGGCCAACGCCCCGTTCGCCGTGCGGGCGGTCAAGCGGAACATCGACGCGTTCGCCGACGCCGGTCTGGCCGAAGCCCTCGACCGTACGGCCCTGGCCGCCGCCCTCACCCTCACCTCCGAGGACGCCCGCGAGGGCTACACGGCGAAGGCGGCGCGCCGCCCGCCGACGTTCGAAGGAAGGTGACGGCGAGGCGGCTCACCTCCCGAACGGCCCGCGCCCCAACTGTTCCCGTACGGGCGTCACCGGCGCCGCGACCACCGTGCGGCGCTGCCAGTTCGCCCCGTCCACCACCAGCGTGTGGCCGCTGATGAAACGGGCGTACGGGGACGCCAGGAAGGTCGCCGCCCAGCCCAGCTCCCGGGGCTCGCCGACCCGTAACGCGGGCTGCCGGGCGTCGAGTTCACCGCGCCCGGCCGCCGTGTCCAGCCCCGCCCGGATGGCCCCGGGCATGTCCGGGTGCGGGAAGAGCCCCGGTACGAGTCCGTTGACCTGGATGCCGTAGGGCCCCCACTCCACCGCGAGCGTCTCCACGAGGGTGCGGACCCCGGCCTTCGCCGCCGCCGAGTGGGCGAACCCCGGACCGCCGGTCCAGGCGTACGACGCCCCCACGTTGATCACCGACCCGGGTGTCCCGGCCGCGAGGTGGCGGCGGCCGAACTCGCGGGTCGTGAACCACGTACCGGTCAGCGTGGTGTCCACGACCGCGCGCCAGGCGTTGGGTGACAGGTCCTCGGCGGGGCAGGGGAAGTTGGCGGCCGCGCTGTTGACGAGCACACCGGGCAGCCCGGCTTCGTGCTCGGCCCGGTCGAAGGCGGCGGCGACCGCCTCCGGCTCCCGTACGTCGCAGACGGCCGCGGTCACGCGTCCGCCGAGCGCCGCCAACTCCCCCCGCGCCGCCGCCAGCCGCTCCTCTCCGCGCCCCAGGATCACCAGGTCCGCCCCCAGCCGGGCGAACTCGGCGGCCATGGCCTTCCCGAGCCCGGAGCCGCCGCCCGTCACCAGGACGACGGTCCCCTCGTACGTCCCCGGCGGGAGGGCGCTGGCGCCCGGCGGGGGAGGGGCGGGCAGGCCGGGGAGCGGGGTGGCCGGGGGTGCGGTGTCGTCCGTCATGGGCGCATCCCTACCGGCAATACCCCCAATACTCCAGGCGCGGCGCAGGGGTGCCCGGCGGCCTCGACCGGCCGCACCGGTCGCGTACGGCCGGATTGACAATCCCCTTTGCCGAATCTGCAATGGGCGGATGGACGAGGAACGCGCACTCGACGACGTGCTGACCGAGGTCGGCCCCCGGCTCCGGCGGATCCGCAAGGAGCGCGGGGCCACGCTCGGGGACCTGTCGGCGGCGACCGGGATCTCCGTCTCCACGCTCTCCCGCCTGGAGTCCGGGCGTCGGCGGCCCAGCCTGGAGCTGCTGCTGCCGATCGCCCGCGCCCATCAGGTGCCGCTCGACGACCTGGTGGGTGCCCCGCCCGTCGGGGACCCCCGGGTGCGGGCCAAACCGATCGTGCGCGGCGCGAAGACCATGGTGCCGCTCACCCGCCAGCCCGGCGGGCTCCAGGCGTACAAGGTGGTGGACCGGGGCTCGGCCTGTCCGCCGGAGCCCCGTATCCATGAGGGGTATGAGTGGCTGTACGTGCTGGCGGGGCGGCTGCGGCTGGTGCTCGCCGGGAACGACGTGGTGCTGGGAGCGGGGGAGGCGGCCGAGTTCGACACCCGGCTGCCGCACTGGTTCGGGCCGGCCGGGGACGCGCCCGTGGAGTATCTGAGCCTGTTCGGGCCGCAGGGGGAGCGGATGCACGTCCGGGCGCGGCCCCGGAGCGGGGGCTCGTAACGGGTGAGGGCGCCCGTCGCCTGTGCCTTCACGTCCCCTGATTCTTACTGACACCTGTGCCGCCCCGGCACCCGTTCCTTCCCGGACCTGTTCCCTCAGCGGCAAGCGACCGCTTAGTATGCGATGCGCAAGGGTACGCAGCACCTACGGCGCGTGGAGGCCCCGAATGCAGGCATGGCGAGTGCACGAGAACGGCGAGCCCGGTGAGGTGATGCGCCTCGAAGAGGTCGAGCCCCCCACCCCGGGCCCGGGGCAGGTGCTGCTCAAGGTGCGCGCCGCGAACATCAACTTCCCGGACGCGCTGCTGTGCCGGGGGCAGTACCAGATCAAGCCGCCGCTGCCGTTCACCCCGGGGGTGGAGATCTGCGGGGAGACCGAGGACGGGCGGCGCGTCATCGCCAACCCCGTGCTGCCCTTCGGCGGCCTCGCGGACCATGTCGTCGCCGACGCGGCCGCCCTGCTGCCCGCGCCCGACGCGCTCGACGACGCCGAGGCCGCCGCCCTGCACATCGGCTACCAGACCGGCATGTTCGGCCTGCACCGCCGGGCGAACCTCCGGGCGGGCGAGACGCTGCTGGTGCACGCGGCGGCCGGGGGCGTCGGCAGCGCGGCCGTCCAGCTCGGCAAGGCGGCCGGGGCCAGGGTCATCGGCGTGGTCGGCGGGGCCGACAAGGCCGCCATCGCCCGGGAGCTGGGCTGTGACCTGGTCATCGACCGGCGCGGCGAGGACATCGTGGCGGCCGTGAAGGACGCCACCGGCGGGCGCGGCGCGGACGTGGTCTACGACCCGGTCGGCGGCGACGCGTACGCCAAGTCCGCCAAGTGCGTCGCCTTCGAGGGCCGCATCCTCGTCGTCGGCTTCGCCAGCGGCAGCATCCCCGCGCCCGCCCTCAACCACGCCCTGGTGAAGAACTACTCGATCGTCGGACTGCACTGGGGGCTGTACGCGCAGAAGGACCCCGCGTCCATCCTGCGCTGCCACGAGCAGCTGACCGAGCTCGCCGCCAAGGGCGCCGTCAAGCCGCTGATCAGCGAGCGCGTGCCGATGCGGGACGCCGCCGCGGCCGTCCAGCGGGTCGCGGACGGCACCACCACCGGCCGCGTCGTGGTGCTCCCGGACGGAGCGGGCCGATGAGCGAGCGCAAGCCCGACGCGGCGGAACTGCGCGCCCTCACCCGGGAATTGCTGGCCGCCCACCCGCCCGCGACCACCGAGGCGCTCGACTTCCTCCGGGCCCGCTTCGACGCCGGGCTCGCCTGGGTGCACTACCCGGTGGGCCTGGGCGGGCTCGGGGCGCCGCGCTCGCTCCAGCCGGTCGTCGACGCGGAGCTGACGGCGGCGGGCGCGCCCGACAACGACCCGCGCCGGATCGGGATCGGCCTCGGGATGGCCGCGCCGACCGTGCTCAAGTACGGCACCGAGGAGCAGAAGCGGCGGTTCCTGCGGCCGCTGTGGGTCGGCGAGGAGGTGTGGTGCCAGCTGTTCAGTGAGCCGGGCGCCGGCTCCGACCTCGCGGCGCTGGGCACCCGGGCCGTGCGCGAGGGCGAGGACTGGATCGTCAACGGGCAGAAGGTGTGGACCTCCAGCGCCCATCTCGCGCGCTGGGCCATCCTGATCGCCCGCACCGACCCCGGCCTGCCCAAGCACCAGGGCATCAGCTACTTCATCTGCGACATGACCGACCCCGGGGTCGAGGTGCGCCCGCTGCGCCAGATCACCGGCGAGGCCGAGTTCAACGAGGTCTTCCTCACCGACGTCCGCATCCCCGACGCCCACCGCCTCGGCGCGGTCGGCGAGGGCTGGAAGGTCGCGCAGACCACGCTCATGAACGAGCGCGTCTCCATCGGCGGGATGCGGCTGCCCCGTGAGGGCGGCATGATCGGGCCGGTCGCGCGGACCTGGCGCGAGCGCCCCGACCTGCGCACCCACGACCTGCACCAGCGGCTGCTCACGCTCTGGGTGGAGGCCGAGGTCGCCCGCCTCACCGGGGAGCGGCTGCGCCAGCAGCTGATGGCCGGCCAGCCAGGACCCGAGGGCTCGGGCATGAAGCTCGCCTTCGCCCGCCTCAACCAGGAGATCAGCGGCCTGGAGGTCGAACTCCTGGGGCAGGAGGGCCTGCTGTACTCCGACTGGACCATGCGCAGGCCCGAACTGGTCGACTTCACCGGCCGGGACGCCGGCTACCGGTACCTGCGCTCGAAGGGCAACTCCATCGAGGGCGGCACCAGCGAGGTGCTCCTCAACATCGTCGCCGAGCGCGTCCTCGGGCTGCCCGCCGAGCCGCGCAACGACAAGGACATCGCCTGGAAGGACCTGGCCCGATGACCGAGACCGCTCCCGACCTGCTGTACTCGGAGGCCGAGGAAGACCTCCGGGCCGCCGTGCGCTCCCTGCTGGCCGACCGCACCGACACCCCGTCGGCGCTCGCCCGCGCCGAGTCCGACACCCCCTACGACCCGCGCCTCTGGCAGGCGCTCGGCGCCGAGATGGGGCTCGCGGGGCTGCTGGTGCCGGAGAAGCTGGGCGGCCAGGGCGCCGGGCACCGCGAGGCCGCGGTGGTTCTGGAGGAGATCGGCCGGAGCGTCGCCCCGGTCCCGTACCTCACCAGCGCCGTCGTCGCCACCGAGACCCTGCTCGGCCTCGGCACGGCCACCCCCGAAGTGGCCTCGCTGCTGTCCGATTTGGCGTCCGGGCGCAGGACGGCGGTGCTGGCCGTGCCCTTCTCGTACGGGCCCGGCTCGCTGCGGCCGTGCGACGGGCTCGCCGGGACCGTACGGACCGTGGCGGACGCCGCCACCGCCGACGTCCTGCTCGTGCCGACCGCGCAGGGCCTGCACGCGGTCGAGGCGGGCGAAGCGGCCCTGACCGCGCTCACTCCGCTCGACCTCACCCGCCCGCTCGCCGACGTCTGCCTCGACGGGGCGCGCGGCACGCTCCTCGCCGACGCGGACACCGGCCTGGCCGCCGCGCGCCGGGGCCTGCTGGCCGGGGCCGGGCTGCTCGCCTCCGAGCAACTGGGCGTCGCCGAGTGGTGCCTGACGGAGACCGTCGCGTACACCCGGGACCGCAAGCAGTTCAACCGGCCCGTCGGGTCCTTCCAGGCGCTCAAGCACCGGATGGCGCAGCTGTGGTTGGAGGTGGTGTCGGCGCGGGCCGCGGCGCGCAACGCGGCCGACGCGCTGGCGACCGCGAGCCCGGACGCGCCGCTCGCGGTGGCGGTCGCGCAGGCGTACTGCTCACGGGTCGCGGTGCGCGCGGCCGAGGAGTGCGTGCAGTTGCACGGCGGCATCGGGATGACGTGGGAGCACCCGGCACACCTCTACCTCAAGCGGGCCAAGTCGGCGCAGAGCGCGCTGGGTTCGGCCGGGGAGCACCGCGCGTCGGTCGCAGAGATCGTGGGGCTGCCCGGACCCGCGTAGTCCGCGACGAGTGTCCCGTTTTTGACCACCCCTTTGCGTACTGTTTAAATGGCGAGCTGTTGCGAGCCATTCGCAATAACAGTCGATCTTCAATAAGGGGTGTGGGGCATGGCGGCCCGTTCGATCCGCGGGGCGATACGAGGAGCGGGCGCCGCGGCGCTGGCCGGAGCACTGGCCCTCACCGCGGTCGCCTGCTCCAACCCCGGCGAGGGCGGGCAGAGCGGCGCCAGGGACTCGGCGGTCGTCGGCATCGCCTACGAGCCCGAGACGCTCAGCCCGCTCCTCGGCTACGGCAAGGACGGCAACTCCAAGATCTTCGACGGGCTGCTCACCCTCGACGCGGACATGGCGCTCAGGCCCGCGCTCGCCGTCGCGCTGCCCGAGGTGAGCGCCGACCGGCTGACCTACACGTACAGGCTCCGCAAGGGCGTGACGTTCAGCGACGGGAAGCCGTTCACCGCCAAGGACGTCGTCTTCACCTACACGACGATCCTCGACCCGAAGACCAACAACCCCTCCAAGGGCGAACTCGACGCCATCAAGGACGTGCGCGCCGAGGGCGACGCCACGGTGGTCTTCACCCTCAAGTACCCCTACGCGCCGTTCGCCCAGCGCACCGTGCTGCCGATCGTGCCCGAGCACATCGCGGGCAGGCAGGATGTCAACACCGGCGCCTTCGCCACCGCCCCCGTGGGCACCGGGCCGTACAAGCTCCTCAAGTGGTCGAGGAGCGAGAAGATCGCCTTCGAGGCCAATCCGTCGTACTGGGGCGGCGCGCCCAAGGTGAAGAAGTTCACCATGGCCGTCATCAAGGACGACGACGTGCGCGCCACCCGGCTGCGCTCCGGCGACCTCGACGGTGCCATCCTGCCGCCCGCCCTCGCCCAGGGGTTCGCCAAGGACAAGCACAAGAAGACCTGGACGGCGAAGACCTACGACTACCGCAACGTGACCCTGCCCACCGGCAACAAGGTCACCGGCGACACCGCCGTGCGCCGCGCGCTCGACCTCGCCGTCGACCGGCAGGCGATGGTCGACAAGATCCTCGACGGCGCGGGCAAGCCCGCCTACGGGCCGGTGCCGACCGGCAGCCCCTGGTTCGCCAAGGGCACCGAGCGGCCCCACGACCTCGCCGGGGCGAAGAAGATCCTCGACGAGGCGGGCTGGAAGCCCGGCCCCGACGGCATCCGCGAGAAGGACGGCGTCCGCGCCGCCTTCCCGCTCTGGTACCTCTCCGGCGACAAACTCCGCCAGGACCACGCCCTCGCCTACGCCTCCGACGCCAAGAAGGCGGGCATCGCGGTCACCACCCGGTCCGGCACCTGGGAGGTCATCGAGCCGAAGATGAAGGACGAGGCGGTCCTCGCGGGCGGCGGCTCGCCCGCCGACCCCGACTTCGACCAGTACACCCTGCTCAAGTCCTCCCTCGCGGGCGACGGCTTCAACAACATGGCGTGGTACACCGACCCGGCCGTCGACAAGGCGCTCGACGAGGCCCGCCGAAGCGGTGACACCGCCGTGCGCAAGGCCGCCTACGACACCATCCAGCGCGAACTGGTGAAGGACCCCGGCTACACCTTCCTCACCCACATCGACCACCTCTACGTCGTGTCCGACCGCTGGGACGGGCTGTCCACCCAGACCGAGCCGCACGACCACGGCCTCGCCTCCGGGCCCTGGTGGAACGTCGAGACCTGGGCGCCCAAGAAGTGAGCCGCCGCCTCCCCTGGGGGCCGATGGCACGGATGGCGGGGCGGCGGACCCTGTTCGCCGCCCCCGTCCTGCTCGTGGTCACCTTCGGCGTCTTCGCCGTGGCCGCCGCCTCCCCCTTCGACCCGGTCAAGGCCTACGCCGGCACCGCCGGCCTCACAGCCTCGCAGGACGACCTCGACCAGCTGCGCGCCAACCTCGGCGTCGACCAGCCCCTCCTCACCCGCTGGTGGAACTGGCTGACCGCGGCCCTCACCGGCGACCTCGGCGACTCCACCGTCCTGCGCCAGCCCGTCGCCGACGTCATCGGCGAACGGCTCGGCTGGTCGGTGCTGCTCGCCGCCACCGCCTTCCTCGTCGCGGTCCTCCTCGGCACCGGGCTCGGCGTGCTCGCGGCGCGCCGCCCGGGCGGCCTGCTCGACCGGGCCGTCAGCTCCCTCGCGTACACCCTGGAGGCCGCACCCGCCTTCTGGCTCGGACTCCTCGCCATCTGGTTCTTCGCGCTGAAGCTGGACGTGCTGCCGGCCGGCGGACTGACCGACACGGCCAGCGACACCGTCACCACCGGCCAGGTCACGAGCCACCTCGTGCTGCCCGCCGCCGTCCTCGGCATCTCCCAACTGCCCTGGTTCTACCTGTACGTACGCCAGGGCGTCGCCGACGCGCTGGAGGAGGACCCGGTACGCGGGGCACGCGCGCGCGGACTGAGCGAACGGACCGTCCTGCTCGGCCACGCCCTGCGCTCGGGCATGCTGCCGATGCTCACCCTCGTCGGCTCCCGCGTGCCCGAACTCATCACCGGCGCCCTGCTGGTGGAGACCGTCTTCAGCTGGCCCGGGATCGCCGCCGCCACCGTGCAGGCCGCGACCTCCGTGGACTTCCCGCTGCTCGCCGCCCTGACCGTGCTCGCCACCGCCGCCGTCCTGCTCGGCAACCTCCTGTCGGACCTGCTGTACGGCCTCGCCGACCCGAGGGTGGGCTTCGATGGCTGACACCCCCGAGCTCCGATGGCGCGCGCACGGCCGCGTGCGCCGCTCCATCCGGACCCTCAAGGTGCGCACCTCGGCCGTGATCCTCGCGGCGGCCGTCCTCGCCGTCCTCCTCGTACCGCCGCTGGCCCACCTCGACCAGCAGGCCGTCGACCTCTCGCACAAGCTCCTGCCGCCGTCCCCCGAGCACCCGTTCGGCACCGACGACGTAGGCCGCGACCTCCTGCTGCGCAGTGTGTACGGGCTGCGGATCTCGCTGCTGGTCGGTGTGGTGGCCGCGCTGGTCGCCACCTTCGTCGGCACGGTCGTCGGCGCCGCGTCCGCCGCCCTCGGCGGCTGGACCGACCGGCTGGTCATGCGGCTCGTGGACGTGTTCTCCTCGGTGCCGCACCTGCTGCTCGGCATCTTCGTGGTCGCCATGTTCCGGCCCGGGGTGTGGCCGGTGATCTCCTCGGTCGCCCTGACCCACTGGCTGTCCACGGCCCGGATCGTGCGCGCCGAAGTGCTCTCCCTGCGCTCGCGCCCCTACATCGACGCGGCGGTCTCCGGCGGCGCCTCCCGGCTGCGGGTGACCCTGCGCCATCTGCTGCCGGGCGTGCTGCCGAAGGCCGGGCTCGCCGCGGTGCTGATGGTGCCGCACGCCATGTGGCACGAGTCGGCGCTCTCCTTCCTCGGCCTCGGCCTGCCCAGCCACCAGGCCAGCCTCGGCAACCTCGTCCAGTCGGCCCGCGGCTCGCTGCTCACCGGCCACTGGTGGCCGACCCTCTTCCCCGGCCTGCTGCTGATCATCCCGACCCTCGCCGTCGCGGGGCTGGCCGGCGCCTGGCGCGAACGCCTCGACCCGCGCCGCCGATCGGAGCTGATGCTGTGACCACGGTCCTCGCGGTACGCGGCCTGTCCGTACGCTTCCGGATGCGCGGCGGGCACCACGTCGCCGCCGTCACCGAGGTCTCCTTCGACCTGGCGGCGGGGGAGTGCCTGGCCCTGGTCGGCGAGAGCGGCTGCGGCAAGTCCGTCCTCGCCTCCGCCCTGCTCGGCCTGCTGCCCGGCAACGCCGAGACGGCCGGGAGCGCCGTGCTGCACGGCGGCGGCGACCCCCTGGACCTGCTCGCGGCCGACGAACGCACCCTCGCGCGTACGGTACGGGGGCGCCGCGTCGGTCTTGTACCGCAGAGCCCGGCCGCCCACCTCACCCCGGTGCGGACCGTACGGGCCCAGCTCGCCGAGACCCTGCGCGAACTCACCCGCACCCCGCGGCGCGAGCTGCGCGCGGCGACGGAGGCCGCCGCCGCGCGGGCCGCCTTCCCGCCCGGCCACCTCGACCGCTACCCGCACGAGCTGTCCGGCGGCCTCGCCCAGCGGGCCGCGACCGCGCTCGCCCTCGTCGGGGACGCGCCGCTGCTGCTGGCGGACGAGCCGACGACCGGCCTCGACCGCGACCTGGTGGACCGCACGGCCGACGAACTGCGCCGCACCGCCGACGAGGGCCGGGCGCTGCTGATGATCACCCACGATCTGGCGGCGGCCGAGCGGATCGCCGACCGGGTGGCCGTGATGTACGCCGGGCGCGTCGTGGAACTCGCCGACGCCACCTCGTATTTCGGCGGGAGCGGACCCCGTCACCCGTATGCTCGGGGTCTGCTCGACGCGCTTGCGGAGCGGGCGTTCACGCCCATTCCCGGGATGCCGCCCGAGCTGGGCGACCTCCCGGAGGGCTGCGCGTTCGCTCCCCGCTGCGAACGGGCCACCGACCGGTGCGGCACCCTGCCCCCGTTCGACGGCCAGGTCGCCTGTCACCACCTGGAGGAGCCCGGCCGTGCTTGACCTGAAGAACATCACCGCCGGGTACGAGCGCGGCCGCCCCGTCGTCCGCGAGGCGAGCCTGACCGTCGCCCCCGGCGAGGCGGTCGGCCTGCTCGGCCCCAGCGGCTGCGGCAAGTCCACCCTGGCCCGGGTCGCGGCGCTGCTGCACCGGCCGGACAACGGCACGGTCACCCTCGACGGCGCCCTGGTCACCCAGTGGCGCCACCGCGCCCCGCGCGCGCGGCGCACCGCGGTCGGGGTCGTCTTCCAGTCGCCCCGGCTCGCCGCCGACCCCCGGCTGCGGCTGCGCGACCTGGTAGCCGAGCCGCTGCGCGCGACCGGCCGCAGGATCGAGGTCCGCGAGCGCGTCGACGAACTGGCCGACCTGGTCGGCCTCGGCGGCGACCTGCTCAACCGCCGCCCCCACGAGGTCAGCGACGGCCAGCTGCAGCGCGCCTGCCTGGCCCGCGCCCTGGTCCTGCGCCCCCGGCTGCTGGTCTGCGACGAGATGACGGCGATGCTGGACGCCTCCACGACGGCGGCCCTGGTGGCGGTGGTCGAACGCTACCGGCGCGAGACGTCCGCCTCGCTCCTGGCCGTGGGCCACGACCGCACCCTGCTGGCGCGGTGGTGCGACCGGGGAGCCGAGTGGGGCGAGCTGTCGCAGTAACGTGCCTGCTGGGGACGGGTCCTGAGGGCGGCTCGCCGCCGCGTCCCGGCCCGCCCCCCGCGGGCGACGACTCCTCCCGTGCGCGTCCCCGTCACTCCTGTGGACACCCCGCAAGGGTGCCGGTTGTCTGTGCGGGGCGGCCGGCGCCCCGGCTGCGGCTCGGCGGGCGTACGCGTCGCCGGGCCCCCTCCCGGAGAAGACCGCCCGGGTGACCGCCGGGATGACCAGCCGGCGAAGTACCGGCCAACTCTGCGAAGCGGGCTGCCGGTCGGGCCCGGCCCGCACGCATACTCGGTCGCGTCCGCCCGTCCCCGCGCCCCCGGGAGCACCCCATGGCCCGACCGACCCGCCGCAGTGCCGTCGCCGCTCTCGCCGCGGCCGCCGCCACCGCCGCCCTCGCACCCGTCGCCACCGCGGCCGAGCGCCCCGGCGCCCGTCCCGCCGGGCCCCGGCCGCTGCGCCGGGCCCACGCGCACAACGACTACGAGCACCCGCACCCCCTCCTCGACGCCCTCGCCCACGGCTTCACCAGCGTCGAGGCCGATGTCTTCCTGGTCGACGGACAGCTCCTGGTGGCCCACGACCCGGCCGGCCTCGACCCGACCCGGACCCTGGAAAGGCTGTACCTGGACCCGCTGATGGCCCGGGTCCGCGCCCACCACGGATCGGTGTACCGGGGCCACCACCGGCCCGTACAGCTCCTGGTGGACATCAAGACCGACGGCGCCGCCGCCTACCGGGAACTCGACCGGCGGCTGCGCCCGTACCGCCGCATGCTGAGCACCTACGCGTACGGCCGTGTCACGCCCGGCGCCGTCACCCCCGTCGTCTCCGGCGACCGCGGCGCCCGCGCGCCCATGGAGGCGCAGCAGGTGCGCCACGCCTTCTACGACGGCCGCCCGGAAGACCTCGGCACGGCCGCCACCGCCGCCTTCATCCCGCTCATCAGCGGCAACTGGACGCAGAGCTTCACCTGGCTGGGCGCCGGTCCGTTCCCGGCCGCCGAACGCCGCAGGCTGCGGACGTTCGTCGCGCGGGCCCACGCGCACCGGCAGCGGGTGCGGTTCTGGGCGACCCCGGACCTGCCGGGGCCCGAGCGGGACGCGTTGTGGCGCGAACTGCTCGCCGCCGGCGTCGACCACATCAACACCGACGACCTCGCGGGCCTGGAGGCCTTCCTGCGCGCCCACGGCGAGTAGACCCGGGCCGGACCCGTGTCCATGACGGGACGTCACCCGCCAACAGCACCCGTACGGCGGACACGCCATACGCCCGACCGGCCCGCCTCCTCCGCCACACTGGCCGCCGAATGCCGCAATTCCGGCGCGGCGGAGGAGGTTGGCCATGGCCATTTCGATCTCGGTGGTGCTGTTGCTCGTGGTGCTGGCGGTGATCTTCCTGCGCAGCGGCGGGCTCAAGGCGTCGCACGCGATGGTCTGCGTGCTGCTCGGCTTCTTCCTCGCCGGTACGAGCATGGCTCCCACGATCCAGGACGGGCTCAACGCCACGGCGAGCGTGGTCGGTAGCCTCAGACCATGACATCGGTCCGCCGGAGGTTCACCGCCGAGGCGCGGCGCGCCCGCCTCGGCCCCCGCCATCTGCTCACGTCCGCCACACGCGCGAGCACTCCCGAGGAGGTGGCCCGGGCCCTGGTGGCGCTGCACGCCACCGATCCCGCCACGGTCTTCCTGGCGGTCGCCGCGCGCACGGGCACGGCCTCGGTGGCGGAGCTGGAACGGGCCCTGTACGAGGACCACTCACTCGTGCGGATGCTCTGTATGCGCCGCACGATGTTCGTGCTGCCCACGGAGCTCGCCCCGGTCGCCGACGCGGCGGCGGCCAGGGCCGTCGCCGTCCGGATGCGCGCGGATCTGGCGAAGGTGATCGGCGAACAACTCGGCTTCGACGCGCGGTGGTTCGCCGCCACGGAGGAGGCGGTCCTCGCGGCCCTCGCCGAGCGCGGAGAGGCCACGGCGGCGCAACTGGCCGAAGACGTACCGGACCTGAAGTCGCAGATCGTCATGGCAGCCGGCAAACCGTACGAGGCGAAGCCCCGCATCACCAGCCGCTTCCTGGGCGTCCTGGCCGCCGAGGGCCGCATCCGGCGCGGGCGGCCCCTCGGCAGCTGGGCATCCAGCCAGTTCCGCTGGACGGTCGCGGAGTCGCACCCCGAGCTCGCGGCCGACACCGCCAGGACCGAGCTGGCCGCCCGCTACCTGGACGCCTTCGGCCCCGCCACCACCGAGGACGTGAAGTGGTGGACCGGCTGGACGCTGACCGAGACCCGCAGGGCCCTGGCCGGGACCGAGGCGGTGGGCGTGGACCTCGACGAGGGCCCCGGTCACGCCCTGCCCCACCAACTGGAGCCGCCGCCCGCGCCCGAACCCTGGGCCGCGCTGCTCCCGGCGCTCGACCCGACCCCGATGGGCTGGCGCCACCGCGACTGGTACCTGAACGCCGGGCACAAGGCCGAACTCTTCGACAAGACCGGCAACATCGGCCCCTCCGTGTGGTGGAACGGCCGGATCGTCGGCGGCTGGGCGCAGCGCCCGGACGGCGAGATCGTCACCCGGGTCTTCGAGGACGTGGGCGCCGCCGCCGAGCGGGCCGTGGACGCCGAGGCGGCACGGATGGCGGAGTTCTTCGGGGACGTACGGATCCGTCCGAGCTTCCGGACCCCGCTGGAGCGCGGGCTCTGCGCGTAGGACGGGCCCGCGGGTGCGCGGGCTCAGATGAGACGCGAGCGGATGAGGAAGCGCACGCCTTCCGGCGCCTCCAGCGAGAAGCCGCTGCCGCGCCCCTCGACGACGTCGACGATCAGCCGGGTGTGCCGCCACACCTCGTGCTGGGCGGCCGAGATCCAGAACGGGACCGGCTCCTCGACGCCGTCGACGACCAGATTTTCCAGCAGGACGTCCGAGCCTCCCGTACGGAACTCGCCGTCCGGGTAGCACATGGGCGCGCTGCCGTCGCAGCAGCCGCCCGACTGGTGGAACATCAGGGGCCCATGAGCGGCCCGCAGCCGCCGCAGCAGCCCCTCGGCGGCGGGGGTCAGCTCCACGCGCGCGGGGAGGCCGTCGGGCCCGTCCTCCGTGTTCCTGGCGGACATGGGGATCACGGCCCTTCGGTCTGCGTGGCGTGCGGATGCCGCAACCCCACCACGGGCGGGGTTGCGGACACGTTGCGGACCGCTACGGCTGCCGCGCCGAGTCGGGCGCCTCGCGGGGGTGCGGGACCGCGAGCGGGGACGGGACCGGCGAGGAGAAGGCCTGGTCGTCGTGGTGGAGGGAGACCGTCCGGGTCGGCGCCGGGATGGAGATGCCCTCCGCACGGTAGCGCTGGTGCAGGCGCTTGATGAACTCGTGCTTGATCCGGTACTGGTCGCTGAACTCGCCCACGCCCAGGATCACCGTGAAGTTGATCCGGGAGTCCGCGAAGGTGTGGAAGCGGACGGCCGCCTCGTGGTGGGGGAGCGCGCCGTTGATGTCGGCCATCACGCTGTTGACCACGTCCAGGGTCACCCGCTCGACGTGCTCCAGGTCGCTGTCGTAGCCGACGCCCACCTGCACGAGGATCGACAGCTCCTGCTCCGGGCGGCTGAAGTTGGTCATGTTCGTCCGCGCCAGCCGGGCGTTGGGGATGATGACCAGGTTGTTCGACAGGTTGCGCACCACGGTGTTGCGCCAGTTGATGTCGACGACGTACCCCTCCTCGCCGCTGCTGAGCCGCATGTAGTCACCCGGCTGCACGGTCTTGGAGGCGAGGATGTGCACGCCCGCGAAGAGGTTGGCGAGGGTGTCCTGGAGCGCCAGCGCGACCGCGAGGCCGCCGACGCCGAGTGCGGTGAGCAGCGGGGCGATGGAGATGCCCAGCATGTCCAGGGCGACCAGCGAGCCCATCGCCACCACCACGACCCTGGTGATGTTGACGAAGATGGTGGCCGACCCGGCCACCCCGGTCCGCGACTGCGCCACCGACCGCACCAGATCCGCGACGACCCGGGCCGTGGTGAGCGTGGTGATCAGGATGAGCAGGGCGGTCAGCGAGTGGTTGGCGATCGCCGCCATACGCGTGGTGAGCGGCAGGGCCGAGGCCGCCGCCGCGGCCCCCGCGATGACGGCGGCCCAGGGTGCGACGGTACGCAGCGCGTCGACGACGATGTCGTCCCCCCGCCACTTCGTCCTCAGCGCGTGCTTGCCCAGCCAGCGCAGCAGCGCCCGCAGCAGCAGCGCGGCGACGAGCCCCGCGGCCATCGCGATACCGGCGACCACCCAGTCGTGCAGGACGAGGCCCCGGGTCAACGGACCCCCTCCGAGGTGCGACGGGCCGGGAGGAGGACTGCGGGAAGGGCCGCCACCGGCGGCCGTATGTGAAGTGTCGCCATCTTGTCACCTGTCAGTTCGTCGTGCGTGAAGCGCCGTTCGGGGTCCTCGCGGACGCACCGAACGGGCTGCCATCCTGCCGCATGGACACGACGGCGGCGCGGGTGGGCCGGGGTCACGCGGACCACCCGCGGCTCATCCGCGCGCGGTCTCCCCGCAGCCGCACCGCCGCTCCGGAACCAAGGGATCCGCGGGTACGGCGAGCCCGGCCCGTTCGGCGAGGACACCGCCCTGGAAACGGCTCTCGGCGCCCAGCTCCTCCAGCAGCTCCGCGATGTGGCGGCGGCAGGTGCGCAGTGACATGCCCATGCGCCGGGCGATCACCTCGTCCTTGGCGCCCTCGGCGAGCAGTCCCACCAGCGCCCGCCGCAGACTGTGCCCGACCTCTTTGTAGGCGGCCTCGCTGGTGCCCAGGAACGGGGTGGCTCCCGACCAGTGCTGCTCGAACACCCGGCACAGGTAGGCGACGACATCGGGGTCCCGGACCAGCACCGCGCCCTCGCCGGAACCGCCGTCCGCCCGGCGGGGCAGAAAGGCCACGGCCCGGTCGAACACCACGGCCCGGTCCGGCAGTTCGGCGGCCGTGCGGTACTCCGCGCCCGCCTCGGCGAGCGTCTCCACATACCCTTGCGTGGACAGGCTGGCGCGGGCCGAGTGCTGGTAGAGCGTCCGCATCCGGACGCCGCGGCGGAGCATCGCCAGATCCCGGTCGATGGCGTCCCCGAGGCGGTGGGGCGCGCGCCCGCCGCCCGGCTGGATGCTGAACACCTCCTCGCGGCAGTCCGCCGCGGCCTCGGTGAGCATCGCGGAGGCCGCCGGCAGGTCGGGCAGGACGTCGATGCCCTCCTGGTGGCCGCGCCGGCGGCGGACGGCGCGGTAGGTGGGCATCAGGGAGCGCAGATCGTCGCGTACGGCCTGCGCGTGCGCCGCGTCCCGGGCGAGCCGGGCCTCCAGCGGGCCCACCACCTCGGCCGCGGCGGCGTCGGGGCTGACCGGTATGAGCTCCTCGGGTCTGCCCGGAGCCGGGCGGAGCAGCCGGAGCTCGCGCAGGGTCCGGCAGGCCGCCTCGACCTCCGCCCGGGACAGGCCGAGTTCGGGGGAGGCGTCGGGCGGCCAGCCCTTGAGGCTGCCCCGCGCCAGCACGTACTCGAAGACGGCGACGGCCCTCGCGTCCACCTGCGGCAAGCCGTTGACGTCTGTCCCGATATCCATGTGTTTCCCCCGCAATGCGGCCGTGCTACTTCCGTGCCATGCAGGCTATTGCCAGGCCGAAGAGCTGGACCAACAGGGCCCGCCGGGATGGACTTTGACCGTCGGGCCGGGCAAACCCCGCCAGGCCGACATTCCGGACCCGAGACCTTTCCGGCCGCCCGCCCCGGCGGCCGTACGAGGAAACCGTCGCCGGTCGACGACCTCCCGACCCTGGAGCCGTGCCATGCCCCGAGCACTCCGCTGTCTTCTCGTCCTCACCGCCCTGCTGGTCGGTGGCGCGTGCGTCACCCCGGCGGGCGGCGGACCAGGGACGGCGGACGGAGTGCGGGGCGGTGGGACGGCGGCGACCACGACCGTCGCCGCGAGCATCCTCGACACCAGCTGGGGCGACGACTACGTCCGGCCCCAGCACTAGGGCGTACGGCGAAAGTCCCGCCTGCCCCCGCGCCGCCCGGCACGCGCGCCCGCCCCGCGCGACCCGGCCCCTGCGAGCCCGCCCAACCGCCCCTGAACTGCGAGGTCGAAGAGCGTGTCACCCCTGCCCGCGACACCGCCGCCCGCCCCGTCCCCGGCCCTGCCCGGGCCCCGGCGGGTACGCGCCGAACGCCCCGCGGACCTCGCGCTCCTGCCCGACGTGGTCCGCGCGGCCGTCGCCCGGTCCGCGCCGGACGGCGAGACGGACTGGACCGTGGAGCCGGGGGACTTCTGGTGCCATGTGGTCCCCGCCGGGACGGCCCCCCGCGCCCAGGGCTGGAAGCTCCACGTCTCGGCCACCCCGCTCTCCGCACCCGTGACCCTGGCCCGGTCCGCCGACGTGCTCCTCGCCCACCGCGCCGCCTTCAAGTTCGCCGGCACCCCCGCCCGCGTCGCGGCTCTGGTCTCCGGGCGCTACGAGCGCGGCGGGGGCGGCAAGTTCCTCACCGTGTACCCCGCCGACGACGACCACTTCCGGCTGCTCGCCGAGGAGTTGCACCTGGCCACCGCCGGTCTGCCCGGCCCCGCCGTCCTCTCCGACCGCCGCTACCGCCCCGGCAGCCAGGTGTACTACCGGTACGGGGTGTTCTCCGCCGTGCCCGCCCTGACCGCCGACGGCTGCTTCGCGGCCCGGCTCACCGACCCCGAGGGGCACCCGGTCGCGGACGAGCGGAACGCCTGGTTCAGCCCGCCGGCCTGGGCGGGCGACCCCTTCCCCGACCGCCCGGCGGCCCCGGCGCGCAGCACGGCCACCGCCAAACCGGTCCTGCTGCACGACCGCTACCTCGTACGCGGCGCCATCCAGCACTCCAACAAGGGCGGGGTGTTCCGCGCCAAGGACACCACCACCGGCGTCCAGGTCGTCGTCAAGCAGGCGCGGCCCCACGTGGGAGCGGGCCTGGAGGGTCTCGACGTCCGCGATCTGCTGCGCCGGGAGGCGGCCCTGCTCGACCGGGCCGGGCGAGCCCACCCGGACCGCGTCCCCCGTCTCGTCGAGGTCTTCGAGCAGCAGGGCAGCACCTTCCTGGCCGCCGAGTCGGTCCCGGGGGCGACCCTGCGGCGCACGGTCGCGGACCGGCTGACGCGGGACGGGACCGCCTGCCCCGACGACCGTACGGCCGACTTGCTGGTGGGGCAGCTCGTCGACCTGGTGGCCACCGCCCATGGACTCGGCGTCACCCTCCACGACTTCAACCCCAACAACGTGATGGTCACGCCCGAGGGCCGCCTCGTGCTGATCGACCTGGAGATGGCGGCGCCGGAGGGCGAACGCTGGGTCCTGGGCGCCACCCCCGGCTACACCGCCCCCGAACTGCGCGCCCTGGACCAGGTGGCGCCCGCGGCGGCACCCGGCGTCGACCTGTACGCCCTGGGGGCGACCATCCTGCACGCCCTGAGCGGCGCCGACCCGCTCTTCGCGCCGGACCTGCCGGGCGCGGGGCCGGCCCGGCCGGAGGAGGAGCGCCTGGCCGCCCTGGTGCAACTGCTGGCCCGCGACAACCCGTTCGTACGCCGGTTCTCGCCGCTGGTACGGGGGCTGATGCGGGACGCGCCCGCCGACCGCTGGACCCTGGAGCGGGCACGGCGCTTCCTCGGCGAAGCCACCCCGCCGACGGCCCTACCCGCCGCGGTCGTGGGGCGGGCCGAAGCCGCGCCGACCCGCGCCCGGCTGCTGCACGACGGCCTCGCCCACCTCCTCGCCACCCTGCGGCCCGGCCACCCCGAACGGCTCTGGCCCACGGAGGCGTTCGGCGGGACCTGCGACCCGGTGGCCGTGCAGCACGGCTCGGCGGGCGGCGTGAGCGTACTGGCCCGGGCCCTGCGCCACTGGGACGAGGACGGCGGCTCCCCGGCCGTCACCCGGGAGACGCTGCGCGCGGGGCTGGCGGCCGCCGCGTCCTGGACGGCGGACCGGCAGGACTCCCTGCCCAGCGGTCTTCCCGGCCTCCACTTCGGCCGCTCGGGCACCGCCTGGGCGCTCCTGGACGCCGCCCGGGCCCTGGACGACCCCCGGCTCGCCGCACGCGCCACCACGCTCGCCCTGGCCCTGCCCGTTGAGTGGCCCAACCCCGACGTCTGCCACGGCGCGGCCGGATCGGGCCTGGCCCAGCTGCACTTCTGGCGCGCCACCGGGGACCCGCGCTTCCTCGACCGTGCCGTACGGGCCGCCGACGGGCTGCTCGCGGCGGCCCGGCGCACCTCCGAGGGAACCTTCTGGCCGGTGCCGGAGGACTTCGCGTCCGCCCTCGCGGGGGCCTGGCACTACGGCTTCGCGCACGGCGTGGCCGGCGTCGGCACCTTCCTGCTGCTGACGGCCGGGGCCACGGGGGAGGAGCGCTTCCTCGACGCGGCCATCGAGGCGGGCGCCACCCTGACCGCCGCGGCCCGCTCCGGACCCGCGGGCGCGCTGTGGCCGGTCGACCGGGCCCGCCACCTCTCCGACGCCCCGGAGCTCGCCCGGCACTGGTGCAACGGCTCGTCCGGAGCGGGCACCTTCCTGGTCCGGCTCTGGGCCGCCACCGGCGCCCACGACGACACCCTTCGCGACCTGGTGGAGGGCGCGGCCGTCGCCGTACGGGCGGGCCGGGCCACCGACTCCACCTCGACCTGCCACGGGCTCGCGGGCAACGCCGAATTCCTGCTCGACGCGGCCGAGTTGACGGGCGAGCCGCACCACCGGTCCGCGGCGGAGCTGCTGGTGGAACATCTGGCCGCGCAGGCGGTCCTCCACGACGGCCGCCTGCTGGTGCCGGACGAGAACCGCGGGACGGTGCTCGCCGAGTACGCCACCGGCCTGGGCGGAAGCCTCTCGCTGCTGCTGCGCCTGCGGTTCGGCGGCCCCCGCGCCTGGCTGCCCGAGGGCGAACGCGCCCACCCCTGAGACTCCGGCGGCCACCCGGCCGCCGGCCGCCGGACCCGCCGGGCCCGGCACGCACCACCGAACGAAGGAGCCCATCATGATGGAGCACGACATCGACGCCCTCCAGGTCCTGCCCGAGGACGTCCGCACCGAGAGCCTCGGCGGCGAGGAGCACGCCGCCGCGCTGATCACCTCCTGCCGCATCCACATGAGCGGCTGCTGACCCACCGGTGGAGGGGACGGGCCCCCCGTCCCGCCCCCTCCACCGCGCACCGCCCGCGCGAGGTGGGCCGTGCGCGGTGGGCCGTGCGACACCGGTCACCGGCAGCCCGGCCCCGGCGGGCCCCTGGCGCAGAACCCCGGCGCGGGAGAGCGAAGTTCGGTGCGGCGCGGGCACGCGCCCGGCGGACGGTGCACATGTAAGCGCCACGTGGACGTTGCCCCGAGCCCACCTAACCCTGACGGCGCTCCTCCCGGCCGTGCCCCTCGCGCTGGGCCTCGGTGCCCTGCCCGCCCACGCCGCCCCCACCGGTGCCCCGCGCGCGTGCTCGACGGCCGCCGGGCCCTACCAGCGGGAGGTCGAGGAGCTGATGGGGCTGGAGGCGGACGGCAGCTGACCAGCTGCCCCACGCGGCAGGGCGGCCAGGCCATCCACGGCGTCCGCGACAACCTCTACGAGGGCCCCGGCTCCCACGGCTGCGTCAACCTCCGCCACGAGGACGCCCAGCGGCTCTGGGGTGTGCTGCGCCTGGGGGACGCGGTCTACGTGTGGGGGAGGAAACCACAGGCGTGACCATGCGCGTACGGTGGCGAAACGGGGCATTTCCGTCACTGTCGTGCTGTCGGCGGCACCCCCTGAACCCCCGAACGGGGGTCGGGTTAGCATATGAGCGCCGCCTAGCTCGAAAGATAAACTCGTGACTGTCAATGACGACTCGTTCACCAATTGGAAGAACCGCGAGGAGATCGCGGAGTCGATGATCCCGATCATCGGGAAGCTGCACCGGGAGCGGGACGTCACCGTCCTCCTCCACAGCCGCTCCCTGGTGAACAAGTCGGTGGTCAGCATCCTCAAGACCCACCGCTTCGCCCGGCAGATCGCCGGTGAGGAACTCTCGGTCACCGACACCCTTCCGTTCCTGCGGGCTCTCACCACCCTCGATCTCGGCCCCTCGCAGATCGACCTCGGCATGCTCGCCGCGATGTACCAGGCCGACGACCGCGGTCTGACCGTGGCGGAGTTCACCGCCCAGGCCGTCATCGGCGCCACCGGTGCCACCAAGATCGAGCGTCGCGAGGGCCGCGACGTCGTCCTCTACGGGTTCGGCCGCATCGGCCGGCTCGTCGCGCGCCTGCTCATCGAGAAGGCCGGCTCCGGCAACGGTCTGCGGCTGCGCGCGATCGTCGTCCGCGGTGGCGGCGAGCAGGATCTGGTCAAGCGCGCCTCGCTGCTGCGGCGCGACTCCATCCACGGCCAGTTCCAGGGCACGATCACCGTGGACGAGGCGACCAGCACCATCGTCGCCAACGGCAACGCGATCAAGGTGATCTACGCCAACGACCCGTCCGAGGTCGACTACACGGCGTACGGCATCAAGGACGCCATCCTCATCGACAACACCGGCAAGTGGCGCGACCGCGAAGGCCTTTCGCAGCACCTGCGCCCCGGTATCGACAAGGTCGTCCTGACCGCCCCCGGCAAGGGTGACGTGCCGAACATCGTGCACGGCGTCAACCACGACACCATCAAGCCGGACGAGCGGATCCTGTCCTGCGCGTCCTGCACCACCAACGCGATCGTCCCGCCGCTGAAGGCCATGGCGGACGAGTACGGTGTGCTCCGCGGCCACGTGGAGACCGTCCACTCGTTCACCAACGACCAGAACCTGCTGGACAATTACCACAAGGCCGACCGCCGCGGCCGCTCCGCGCCGCTGAACATGGTCATCACCGAGACCGGCGCCGCCTCGGCCGTCGCGAAGGCGCTGCCCGACCTCAAGGCGCCGATCACCGGCAGCTCGATCCGCGTTCCCGTCCCGGACGTCTCGATCGCGATCCTCAGCCTGCGGCTCGGCCGGGAGACCACCCGCGAGGAGGTCCTCGACCACCTCCGCGACGTCTCGCTGCACTCGCCGCTCAAGCGCCAGATCGACTTCACCACCGCCCCCGACGCCGTCTCCATGGACTTCGTCGGCTCGCGCCACGCCTCGATCGTCGACGCGGGCGCCACCAAGGTGGACGGCGACAACGCGATCCTCTACCTCTGGTACGACAACGAGTTCGGCTACTCGTGCCAGGTCATCCGCGTCGTCCAGCACGTCTCGGGCGTCGAGTACCCGACGTACCCGGTGCCGACGAGCTGAGCACCCGCGCACCAGGAAAAGAGGCGCCTGACCCGGGCTTTCGCCCGGCAGGCGCCTCTTGTCACCTCTCAGGCCGTCACACGAGGTCGAACCGGTCCAGGTTCATGACCTTGACCCAGGCCGCGGCGAAGTCCTGGGCGAACTTCTCCTTGGCGTCGTCGCTCGCGTACACCTCCGCGAGGGCGCGCAGCTCCGAGTTCGACCCGAAGACGAGGTCGGCGCGGGTGCCGGTCCATTTGACCTCGCCGGTGGCGGCGTCGCGGCCCTCGAAGGCGTGCGCGTCGTCGGAGGTCGCCTTCCACGTCGTGCCCATGTCGAGCAGGTTGACGAAGAAGTCGTTGGTGAGGACTCCCGGCGTCCGGGTGAAGACGCCCGCCGACGACTGCCGGTGGTTCGCGCCCAGCACCCGCAGACCGCCCACCAGCACGGTCAGCTCGGGGGCGCTGAGCGTGAGCAGGTTGGCCCGGTCGAGCAGCAGGTACTCGGCGGGCAGCCGGTTGCCCTTGCCCAGGTAGTTGCGGAAACCGTCCGCGGTCGGCTCCAGGGCGGCGAACGATTCCACGTCGGTCTGCTCCTGCGAGGCGTCCACGCGGCCCGGAGTGAAGGGGACCTCGACGGCGAAGCCCGCGTCCCGGGCCGCCTTCTCCACCGCGGCGGACCCCGCGAGCACGATGAGGTCGGCCAGCGAGACCTGCTTCCCGCCGGCGTTGAACTCCCGCTGGATCCCCTCCAGCGTGCTCAGCACCACCGACAGCTGGTCCGGGTCGTTGACCTCCCAGCCGCGCTGCGGCTCCAGACGGACGCGGGCGCCGTTGGCGCCGCCGCGCTTGTCGCTGCCCCGGAAGGACGAGGCCGACGCCCAGGCGGTGGAGACCAGCTGGGAGACGGTGAGGCCCGAGGCGAGGACGCGCTCCTTGAGGGAGGCGATGTCCGCCGCGCCGACCAGCTCGTGCGTCACCTCCGGCAGCGGGTCCTGCCACAGCAGCGTCTCGGAGGGGACCTCCGGGCCGAGGTAGCGCGAGACCGGACCCATGTCGCGGTGGGTCAGCTTGAACCAGGCACGGGCGAACGCGTCCGCGAACTCGGCCGGGTTGTCCTTGAAGCGCCGCGCGATCGGCTCGTAGACCGGGTCGAGGCGGAGCGCGAGGTCGGTCGTCAGCATCGTCGGCGCGTGGCTCTTCGACGGGTCGTGGGCGTCCGGCACGGTCCCCGCCCCGGCGCCGCCCTTGGGCCGCCACTGATGGGCGCCGGCCGGGCTCTTGAACAGCTCCCACTCATAGCCGAAGAGGATCTCGAAGAAGCTGTTGTCCCAGGTGGTCGGGGTGTTCGTCCAGATACCCTCGAGGCCGCTGGTGATCGTGTCCCCGCCCTTGCCGGTGCCGTGGGAGTTGCGCCAGCCCAGGCCCTGCTCCTCCAGCCCGGCGGCCTCGGGGTCGGGGCCGACCGCCTCGGAGGGGCCCGCGCCGTGGGTCTTGCCGAAGGTGTGGCCGCCCGCGATCAGCGCGACGGTCTCCTCGTCGTTCATCGCCATCCGGCGGAACGTCTCGCGGATGTCGCGCGCCGAGGCGATCGGGTCCGGCGTGCCGTTGGGGCCCTCCGGGTTGACGTAGATGAGACCCATCTGCACCGCGCCGAGGGGGCTCTCCAGCTCCCGGTCGCCGGTGTAGCGCTCGTCGCCGAGCCAGATGGTCTCCGGGCCCCAGTACACGTCCTCGTCGGGCTCCCAGACGTCCGCCCGGCCGCCGCCGAAGCCGAAGGTCTTGAAGCCCATGGACTCCAGGGCGACGTTGCCGGTGAGGACCAGCAGGTCGGCCCAGGACAGGCTCTTGCCGTACTTCTTCTTGACCGGCCACAGCAGCCGGCGCGCCTTGTCGAGGCTGACGTTGTCCGGCCAGCTGTTGAGCGGGGCGAAGCGCTGCTGCCCGGCCCCGGCGCCCCCGCGGCCGTCGCTGATGCGGTACGTGCCCGCGCTGTGCCAGGCCATCCGGACCATGAGCGGCCCGTAGTGGCCGAAGTCGGCGGGCCACCAGTCCTGCGAGGTGGTCAGCACCTCGGCGATGTCCCGCTTCACGGCCGGCAGGTCGAGGCTCTTGAACGCCTCGGCGTAGTCGAACTCCTCGCCCAGCGGGTTGGCCACGGCGGGGTTCTTGGCGAGGATCTTCAGATTGAGCCGCTCCGGCCACCACTGGTGGTTGCCCCCGCCCTGCGTCGGATGCGGGGCGCGACCGTGCGCGACCGGGCAGCCGCCGCTTCCGTCCTCCGTTTTCGGGTCCGTGACGATCGCGTCGTGGTTCTCAGACATCGGAATCCTTCCGGGCTGGTGGATCACACTGCTCAGGGGACTACGGGTGGTCGAACAGTTCGATGCGGCGGACGGATCCCGTCGCGATCAGTGGACGGTGGAAGGTCGCTCGGGAACGGGCCCGGGAAGGCGGGAGGACCGGCTCGGTCTGCTGCCGTACCGCCATACCGGAGGTGTCCGTTCCCTTGGCCGTCGTTGGTATCGATCCTACGATGGACGCTGTCCAGGTCAAGAAGCTCACCGGTTTCGTTCTCGGTCGGAAGCTGTACGCCGACCGCCGATCGCGGGTACACCACTACTGGCCCCTACTCGACTCTCCACCGAGCCGGAACGGATGGATCCTTATGAGTGACTTGCTGGAGCGGCTCCGCGGGCGTGGCTGGCGGGTGACCTCGCAGCGGCGCGTGGTGGCGGAGGTCCTCGACGGCGACCACGTGCACCTCACCGCCGACGAGGTGCACGCGCGCGCGGCGCGACGGCTGCCGGAGATCTCCCGGGCGACCGTCTACAACACGCTGGGCGAGATGGTCTCCCTCGGCGAGGTCCTGGAGGTCTCCACCGACGGCCGCGCCAAGCGGTACGACCCCAACGCGCACCGGCCCCACCAGCACCTGGTCTGCTCCGGCTGCGGCACCATCCGCGACGTCAGCACCAGCGGCGACCTGCTGTCCCACCTGCCCGTCGAGAACCGGTTCGGCTTCACGGTCGCCACGGCCGAGGTCACCTACCGGGGGCTGTGCCCCTCCTGCGCGTAGCACGGGGCGTCCGACGGACACGCCCGCGCCCGGCGCCCCGTAAGACGGCGGCCGGGGCGGAAAGGGGTAGGGCGGCGAACGGTGTGGTGAAACCCCGGGCGGGTACTACTTCCCTCCGAGGGCCGACGGAGGATACTGGTCACGCCCCGATCGCCTACAGAACGACTCCATGGCCAAGAACCCCGTTTCCCCGCCCACCGTCCCCGACACCGCGTGGCTGGGGCGCGCGCGCCACCTCGGGCCCGAGCCCGAGCAGGACGTCCGGCGCAACCTGATCGCCCTCAGGGCGGCCGGGGTGCTCGACTCCTTCCTGGACCTCGACCCCGTCGAGGCGGCGCGCTCCACCGTCCTGCACCCGCGCGACGAGTCCGCCGACCCCGGCCCCACGGCCCGGCGCGTCTTCGAGGCCCGCTGGCGGGTCGCCGACGACGTCACCGTGCGGGCCCAGCTGACCACGTACGACCCCGAGAACCGCCGCAAGGAGGGCGAGGGAGTCACCTGGGTCCTCGCCGCCGAGGCGGAGCGGCCGTGGCAGACCGACTGGCCCTCGCCGGCCACCATGTTCTGGCCCGACAGCGACCGGATCGCCTGGGACCACGACACCGTCCCGGACCTGCGGATGCGCACCACCAACCACCTGCCCAAGGACGACGACGAGCTGCGCCACCTGCTGCGGGACTGCGCCCGCCAGAGCTGGTTCGTCCACGTCGTGGTGCACGAGGCGATGACGCCGGACGCGGCGGGGCAGCGGCCGGTCACGGCGTATCTGCCGCCGAGCCTGCGCCACCGGGTGATCGAGCACCGAGGCACCCCGGAGCAGGCGCAGATCGCCGACTTCGCGATGAAGAAGGAGCTCGGGGTACGGCTGCCGCGCGGCGGCGCGGTCGTGCTGCCCACGCAGCCGCAGGGCGCGGACTACGACGCGGACCGCTTCACCGTCCGCACCGTCATCCTGGACGGCTCCGAACCGACCGAACTCCTCGACAGGATCAGGGAGTTCGCCGCCCTCGCGCGCCCGATGACACCTGACGCCGAGCGGGCCCTGACCCGGCTGCGCCAGGGCTGGCACCTGCTCACCCCGGACGAGGAGCTGGTCCACGCCCAGGCGATGGTCGCCAGGTACGCGGAGGCGCTCGACGCCATGACCACATCGCGTGACCTGTACCGGGAGGCCGCCGAGGCGGCGCAGGCGGCGCTGGCCGAGGCCACCGGCGGCGACGGCGTGCCCGTGCTGCCCGCGCCGAGGGCCAAGGCGGACGCGTCGCCGCTGAGCGCGCTCACCAAGGCGTTCGGCCGCTTCCGGGACCCGGGCAAGTAGCCCGCCGCCCCCGGGACCGCCGAAGAGGGCCGTCCCGGGGGACGCGCCCTCTTCGGCGGCCACCGGCAGTCACCCGGCCGCGGCCGGCGCTCCGCGATCAGAAATTGATCATGTGACCGGCCAGCCCGTGCACGGCCTCCTTCACCGCCTCGCCCAGCGTGGGGTGGGCGTGCACATTGCGGGCGACCTCGTGGACGGTCAGGTCCCACTGCTGCGCCAGCGTCAGCTCCGGCAGGAGCTCGGTGACGTCCGGCCCGATCAGATGGGCGCCGATGATCTCGCCGTGCGTGTTGTCGCTGATCAGCTTCACGAACCCGACCGGGTCGCCCAGGCCGTGTGCCTTCCCGTTCGCGGTGAACGGGAACTTGGCGACCTTGACGTCGAAGCCCTTCTCCCGCGCCTGCGCCTCCGTCCAGCCGAAGCTGGCGATCTGCGGCCGGCTGTAGGTGGCGCGCGGGATCATCGGGTAGTCCAGCTCCATCGTCTCCGCGTCCGCGATGGTCTCCGCGGCCACGACACCCATGGACTCGGCGGTGTGCGCCAGCATCAGCTTCGCCGTGACGTCGCCGATGGCGTAGATGTGCGGTACGGAGGTACGGCAGCGGCCGTCCACGTCGATGGCGCCGCGCTCGGTGACCCGTACACCCGTGGCCTCGAGGCCGTACCCGGTGACGTTCGGCGCGAAGCCGATCGCCTGGAGCACCTTGTCGGCCTCCAGGACCTTTGCCGCGCCGTCCTTGCCGGTGACCGTCACCCGCACCCGCTCACCGGACTCGTCGATGGACTCGACCCGGGTCGAGGTCAGCACGTCGATGCCCAGCTTGCGGTACTGCTTGGCCAGCTCCGCCGACACGTCGGCGTCCTCCAGCGGCGCGATCCGGTCCAGGAACTCGACCATGGTGACCTTGACGCCGTAGTTGTGCAGGACGTAAGCGAACTCGATCCCGATGGCCCCCGCGCCCGCGATCACGATCGACCCCGGCAGGTCCTGGGCGAGGATCTGCTCCTCGTACGTCACCACGCGCTCGCTGCGCCGGGTGCCGGGCAGCAGGCGCGGGGTCGCGCCGGTCGCGATGACGCAGTTGTCGAACGAGACCGTCCGCTTGGTGCCGTCCGCCAGGGCGACCTCAAGGGTGTGCGCGTCGAGGAACGTGCCCCGGCCGTCGAACTCGGTGATCCCGTTCTTCTTCATCAGGTAGTGGACACCCTTGACCCGGCCGTCCGCCACCCGCCGGCTGCGCCGGTAGGCCTCGCCGTAGTCCAGCGACACCTCACCGTTCACCGTGATGCCGTAGTCCTTGGCCTCGTGGGTGAAGATGCGCGCCAGCTCGGCGTTGTGCAGCAGCGCCTTGGTGGGGATACAGCCGACGTTCAGGCACACACCGCCCCAGTACCGCTCCTCCACGACGGCGACCCGCTTGCCGAGCTGGGCGGCACGGATGGCCGCCACGTAACCACCGGGACCCGCCCCGAGGACGACTACGTCGAAGTGCTCCTGCATGGGGGTTACTTCCCTTCCGATCACCTGTTTTCGATCAGAGGTCAGCAGACCACAGGGGCACACGCACCGAAGCCCCGGGGCACCCGGGGACGCGCCGGACCCGTACGGCGCCCGTCAGCTCTCCTCCGTCAGCTCTCCTCCGTGCGCGCGAGCGCCTCGGAGATCAGACGGGTCGCGAAGTCGGGGTCCTCGGTGATGCGGTTGATGTGCTCGGCGAGGAGGAAGGCGGTGACCTCCAGGGCGTTCATCTCCGCCTCGGTCCAGTCGCCGTACTGCTCCCGCCACAGACTGGGACTCAGCCCGGTCCCGGCGGCGATGACGAGACCGGCGAGCGTGGGGATGGCCTCCGGCCGGACGCTCTTGCGCATCGCGCTCATCGAGGCCACCAGGTTGGGCACCACGTACTCGATGACGTCCTTGCCGTGGCTCTCGTGCGCCTTCCGTAACCAGGTCATGAACATGTAGACGAGCGTGCACGCGCCGTCGAGCAGATCCCTGGCCGACTGCGGCCCCATCGAGTCGAGGAACTGCTCCGCCAGCGCCTGCTCCTCGGGATCCGACCGGCCCCCGTGCCCGTGAATGCTCCTGAGCCGGGAGTCGACCACCATCAGCGCCGCACCCACATCGCCGGCGGGAGCGTACTGAGGGCCGAAGTCCGATACCACGGGGCCTCCTCGGTGGTCACGGGGTGCTGCTCGGTGTGTACGTACAGTAGACGGCGGAGGGGGCGGGGGTCCGGCGAATGGGGAAGTGGCCCAAAGGGCGGGCGGAGCGGCCCCTCGAAGACGCCATGCCCGTACGGGCCATCCTGGCGGAATCGCGCCCTGGCTACCCGCCGGCCGATCTGTTGCCATGGGCTGGGGGCGGCAACGCGGGACAGCACCGGCGAAGGGGGGCTTCGTGGGGACATCCACGCGCTGGAAGGGTCCGAGCGGGGCGCAGTGGGGGGCCGCCGCGCGCCGACTGGCTCGTTGGGATGACGCGTCGCGCCAGGCGGACCGGCGGCTTGAGGAGATCGCCGCCGACCATCTTCGCGCGCTGCACCAGACCCTCCGTGCCGACCGGACGGCATTCGGCCTGTACGACGCCGCCTGCGCGGCCGGTGAACGCCTCGCCGGAGAGCTGGGCTCGCTGGCGGCACAGGGTGCTCGGTCGCAGGACGAACTCGTCGCCCGTCTCGTCGCGAACGCCGCGGGCGACGGAGGCACCCTCGCTGACGCGGCGATACGCAGGGGACTGGCGGCGGCGGTCCGCGATGTCCGGGCCCGGCATCCGGAGCTGGACGACGCCATGGGCGCGAGATGCGCGGGCACCGGCTTCGCCTGGGACATCCTGTGCGATCTCTACCAGGTGTTCTTCGCAGACTTGGTGGGGGAGTTCCTCCGGTCCGTGGTCGCCGAACACGTCAAGCTATCGGTGCCGACGCTTCTGGTGGCCGATCCCGAAGGCAGGGTCGCCGACTGGGTCGCGGAGAAGCTGGTGGACCTGGTGCCCAACCCATGCGCGGAGGCGACCGAGGGCACGGACCCCGCGCGGGCCGTGGAGACCGCGCGGTCGATCGGTGACGCCGTGGAGGATCCGTCCACTGTGCTGCCGAACATCGCCGCGGCGCTCGTCCCCAGAGCGGTCGGCGCGGTCCTCGGACTGATCGACGCGACGAGCGCCGGCGATGAGGGGGCCGCGGCATGACACGTTCCGGGGCGTTCCTGTGGTGGCGCGGTCACCGGGGGGACAGGCCACCCGACGAGACCTGGGTGGAGATCGGCGAGAAGGCCTTCCAGGAGGACGAGCGGCGCATCACCGGCCGCCACCGCCTGCCCGGACCGGTGCCGGAGTGGACCGATGACCTGTTCCGGGTGGCCAGGGCGGCGTTCATCGCCGACAAGTACGTACGGCGGACTGATGCCCAGGACGGGTGGACCCGCCGTATCAGCCTCGCGGTGCCCGTGACCGAGTACGAGCGGTGGAAGAGTGACGTGGTCCGCTCGCACCTCCACGGACTGCTCCAAGTCCTCACCGGCGACCTCTGGCAGGTGCGCTTCCGGCCGTTCAGGAGTCGACAGGTTCAAGAGGCGATGGACTTGCCGGGCCTTCCGCGAGCCTCGGAAGTCGCCCTGTTCTCCGGAGGCCTGGACTCCCTCACCTGGGCTGCCACGCGCTCCCGCGCCGCGGACCCCCGGCCGCTGCTCCTCGTGATGTTCCGCGAGATCGGCCTGCTGCGCCTCCAGCAGCGGGTGTACCGGTCCGTGGAACGTCTGGCCGCCGCGAACCGGCCGGTGACGCTGCTTCAGATGAGCCAGACCCCGCAGGGCGACGGCTCCGGTCTGAGACTGGAGACCTCCTCCCGCACACGCGGTCTGCTGTACGCGGCAGGAGCGATCCGCGTGGCCGCGGCGCACGGCGTCAGCCTCGTCCACATCCCGGAGAACGGTCAGCTTGCTCCCAACCCCCCGTTGACACCCGCGCGTTCAGGCGCTTGCTCCACCCGATCCGTGCACCCGCGCACCCTGGCAAGCCTGAACGCACTCGTGACCGCAGTCAGCCAGGAGGGCAGCACAGTAGAGGTGCTCAACCCCTGGGCTCCGCTGACCAAGGGCGAGGTATGCAGAGCCGGCGGTGACGCCGGCCTTACGCCGTCCGACTTGGAATCCACCCTGAGCTGTGGCAGGCCGCCGGCCCGGCGCAATGGTGGCCCGCCCCTCGCCAACTGCGGAGTCTGCTTTCCGTGCCTCGTCCGTCGCTCCGGACTGCTGTACGCCAACGGCAGGGACAACACCGCGTACGAGGCGGCGCCGTGGGCCGACCATCTCTCCCACGAACAGCGAACGGACTGGCGGGCGCTGCAACGGTGGCTGCTCGGCGACTACACCCTGACGGATGTGGTGACGGACACCCCACTGCCACCGGAAGCGGACCCCAGGGCGGCGCTCGATCTGATCAGCCGCGGGCGGGAGGAGCTGAACCGGCTGCTCCGCCTGGCGGACAGGTCCGGGGACAGGGACGCGGGACAGAGCCCGCCCGCCGCCGGGGCGAGGGCGTCCGGCCGGTGACCGGTGAACGCCCGCGCTCCGGCGCTTCAGCTCTCAGTGCTCGCAGAGCGAGAACTCCCGCTCGTAGAGCTGCTCGTTGTGCTCGTCGACGAAGAACTTCCGCTCCCGCATGAGCTCTTCGCGATAGTCCTTCGCCTGTTCGAGCGTCATGGTCGTCGTGTCGGACCACGGCTGCTGCGGCGGCACATCGGACGTCGAGACGATTCTCTCCGACGGGTCGACGAGGAAGAACGCGAGGATCTTGCGATGCCCCGGGCGAGTGGCGTCCGCGAGGCGGAACGGGCCGACGCGGTGTTGCAGGATGTTCGGGAACGCCAGGCAGCGGCCCTCCGGGGTCGACGCCGATCCCAGTATCTGGTTCAGCGAGTCCTCGTTCTCCAGGCCGTAGACCTCGCGCACACCGTTGTCGTCGTTCTGCTCGTACTCGGGGTCGTCCAGGGCCGCCCGGAAACTCAGCCGGCTTTCGGTGGTGTTCTCGCTGTCCCAGTAGTAGATGCCGGTCGACACGATCCGCTCGTTCATCATCCCCTCGACGTGCCAGGAGCCGCCGGGGTACTCCGGCTTCTCCGGCGTGAGGTGAATCGTGGCGAGCTTGACGATGACCTGGAGGCCGCGGCCGCGCAGGTCGACCCGGGCGCCCGCGTCGGGCAGCTCGGGCGCGGTGAAGGCCGGGGCGTCCGGGACGACGGGGCGGCGGTTCTCCCACCAGTCGTCCTGGGCCCGCTCATACGCGCGAAGGGCCTCGGTGTAGGCCTCGTCGTCGCTGTAGGCGGCCTTGTCGGGATGCTCCGGCTCCGAGTCGTACCACCCGTAAGGATCCGCCTCGATCCGCAGGGGCCGTGGATGGCGCAGATCGGTGAGCACGTTCTCCAGCAGGGGGCGCATCCGCGCGAACAAGTCCGGCAGAGCGGCGGCCAGTTCACGGTGATGCTCGGGGTGGACGTTGTTGACGTACGAGCGGAAGGTGACCTCACCCTCGTCGCTGACGTCGACGTCCGTGGGCAGCCACTGGAACCTCTCCGAGAACTCGTGCTTCGAATAGCGGTCCGTCGGGTTCTGCCAAGCCCGCTCCGGCCCGCCACTCACCTCTCTCACCAGGCAGAACAGCGAGGGATGCACCAGATCCAGCACCTGGCCGTCGGATCCGGGATGCCAGTCCTTCTCCGCCTCCGGGACCTGCTCCAGGACCTGGACAGCCTCGCGCAGCCGCGATCGGAGCTTGTCGTCGATGAGTGTGTCCGACTGCCACACTCCGTCGACGGCGGACACCTCGACCCCGGTTCGGTCGTCCCGCAGCGCGGCGTAATGCGCGAGTTCGTCCAGCACGTAACGCACCTGCGCCTCGGTGAGGCCCTGGTCGAGCGCCTCCCGCGTCCACCTGGCGACGATCTCGGCGTCGTTCCTCTTCTCGAACCACCCGGGCTTGGCCCGGATGTGCGCGCTGCACCGCATCATCTGAAGCTCACGCAGCGTTCGGGGCGCCGCGTACGACAGGGAACGGGATGCCTGGAAGGGCAGCGGGAAGGCAGACAGGCCGGTCAATTCTCTTGATCCTCCGAGTCGGTGTGCGGTGGCCGGAAGGATACGTGAGCGGACTGACAGCGCGGCTGTGGCCTGGAGCGCCCAGGAGGTGGGGGAGCGGGGGAGGGCCGTCCGCCCCCGGTCGCCCGCCGAAGCCAGGCGCGGCCGACACCGGGACCTCGAAAAACCTGGTGGGCGGGGCCGACGGAACCGGGTAACCTCGTAGACATGTTCTTCCAGACGCCGATTTACGAGTGAGAGCGTGACGGGCCCCCGCTGACGTCCTCCGACGACGCCGGGCCCGTCCCCCACCGATGAATCCGTAGATCACTTCACATCACTCCGGGAGAACCCATGAGCAAGAACATCAACAACCCCGTGGGCATGGGCGGCGGCCAGCGCAAGAAGCTGTCCCGCGCCGAACGCCAGAACAACGGCCCGCACCGCAACCTCGACCGCCAGAGCGCCGCCGACCAGAAGGCGGAGCTGGTGCGCAAGATGCGCGAGAAGGCAGGCGTGGCCGAGGAAGCCGGACAGACGGACGACAGCGCCGACCCCCAGAGCTGACGCACCGCCGCCGCAGGGCGGCACAGCACGAGGCAGGGCCCGGACCGTGACATGTGGTCCGGGCCCTGCCGCCGTACCGCGGCGTTGGAGCACCCCGGTCCGGCGTGGTGGGCCGCGCGTCGCGGTGGTCCGCGCTCAGCCTGCCTTCGGGGTGTAGACCTTCGCGGCCTCGGAGACGAACGGCTCACGGACGGTCCGCATGCCGCCCGGGATGGATTTGTCCGGCCGGAGGATGACGGACTCGCGTGAGGACGGCGCCTTCGGATCGCTGAAGTCCTGCCTTCCGAACCCGGCGTCGTACGCGTTCAGGGTCAGCAGGGCCCGGTCGATGCCCTCGCGGGTGAGATCCTTGGCGTCACACGCCTTCTTCAGCGCCTTCCTGAAGACGTCGGCGGCCGTCCAGCCCGCCACGATGCCGTTGTCGAGGCTGTCGTTCGGGTACGCGGCCCTGTAGTCGGCTACGAGCTTCTTCGCGGCCGGGGTGTCAGCGCCGATCGGACGGCTCGGAGAGGCGAACCAGTACATTTTCTCCAGCGCCGGTCCGGCCTGGGTGCCCAGCAGCTGGGGGGCGAAGGCCGAGTTGTTGCCGATGATCGGTACCAGGAGCTTCGCCGCCGCCGCGACACCGACCAGCGAGGCGGCCTGGCGCGGGCCCGCGCTGATGACCACGGCCTTGACGCCCGCCTGCTTCAACGCCGCCACCTGCGCCGACATGTCGTTGTCGGTGGGTTTGATCTTCTGCTCGACGACCGTCAGCCCTGCCTTCTCGGCTGCGAACTTCGACCCCGTCAGCGCGTTCTCGCCGTAGTCGCCCTCGAAGTAGACGTGCCCCAGCTTGTCGCCCGCCTTCAGTCCCTTCTCCTTCACCAGGAAGTCCACGGCGTTGATCGTCTCGATGTCGTACGTGGAGCCGAGGACGCGGATGTACGGGGAGCCGAGCAGGGAGGCAGACCAGGCCTGCGGCAGCACCAGTGCCTTGTCCCGGCCGTCGATGCGCTGCTTCGTGGCGGCGACGAACGGAGAACCGATGAACTGCATGTAACCGGCGACCTTCGGCTCCAGCTCGGTGTAGGCGGAGAGCGCCTTCTGCGGGTCGTAGCCGTGGTCGCGGACCGTCAGCTCCAGTTGCCGGCCGCAGACCCCGCCTGCCGCGTTGACCTGTTTCACATACAGCTGCTGCGCCTGGGTGACGCTCTTGCCGAGCGTGGCGTACACGCCGGTCATGTCGGTGAGCGCACCGACCGCGATGGTCTTGTCGGTGACGCCCGTGCCGGACTTCACCCCGTCGGCTCCGGTGTCCGCCCCGTCGGCGGACTTGGCCTTGGAACTGCAGCCGGCGGCGGTCAGCACGAGTGCGGCGGCGAGTGCCGCGGCCGTCGTTCTCGGGGCCTGACGTCGGTGGGTCATCGTTCCTCCCCAGAGGAGTGCGAGGGTTGGGCGGTTCGCCCGCGTGGCCGGGCGGCGAGCCGTATCAGGCCGCCGGGCAGGAAGAGCACCACCGCGACGACGGCGGCGCCGTAGAGGTAGCGGGAGGCCTCTCCCGGCGCGATCCCGCCCGTCCCGGGGGCGGAGACCAGGGGCAGCGCATCGCTGTACCGGTCGAGGAGCTGAGGCAGCAGGGAGACGAAGACGCCGCCCACCACCGCCCCGGCGACCGAACCGAGACCGCCGATGACGATCATGGCCAGGTATTCGAGGGAGAGCTGCATACCGAAGTACTCCGGCACGGTGCGCTGGAAGACCAGCGCGAGCAGCACCCCCGCCAGCCCCGCGTACATGGACGACAGGACGAAGACGGCGGCGCGGTAGCGGGCCACGGGGACACCCATGACGCCGGCGGCGATCCGGTGGTCCCGGATCGCGTTCATGGCCCGGCCGGGGCGGCCGCGCAGGACGCCGCGAGCGAAGAGGACCCCTGCGACCAGGACGACGAGACCCAGGTACCAGAGCTTCTCGGTGGAGCGGAACGGGACCTGGGCGACCAGGAGTTCGCTGTCGTCGAAGGTGAGGCCGAAGAGGTTCAGCGGGGGCACGGCGCGGCCGTTGTAACCACCGGTGACGTCGTGGGCGTTGAACAGGACGTGCTGGCCGATGAAGATCAGCGCGAGGGTCGCGATGCCGAGGTAGGCGCCCCGCAGCCGGCCGGCGATCGGGCTGAACGCCCCGCCCGCCGCACCCGCGAGGGCGACGGCGAGGACGGCGGCGAGCCAGCCGGGCAGGCCCACTCCGGTGAGCCCGTCCGTCCCGTCCCCGGCGAAGGCGCAGTAGCCGTACGCGCCGACGGCGAGGAAGAAGGCGTGGCCCATCGAGAGCTGGCCGGTGGCCCCGGTCAGCAGGTTGATGCCAATGGCGCCGATCGCGGCGGCCATGGCGAAGAGCCCGGCCTGGAGCCAGAACCGGTCCAGGTAGAAGGGGAAGGCGACGAGCACGAGCCCGGCGGCGGCCCACCCGTAGACCCGGGGCCGGGCGAGCGGGGCCGCTCCACGGCGGGAAAGCGCGTCAGACACGGGACAGCTCCTTCGTGCCGAAGAGTCCGGCGGGGCGGAGGAGCAGCACCGCGACCATCACCAGGTACGGGGCGACATCGCCGATGCCGCGGCCGAGGAAGGTCAGATCGCCCTGGTAGCCGGCGGCGAGGGACTCGGTGACCCCCACCAGCAGGCCGCCGACGAGGGCGCCGGTGGTGGAGTCCAGCCCCCCGAGGATGGCGGCCGGGAAGGCCTTCATCGCGGCGAGGGAGGTGGTCCGTTCCAGGCCGGGGGTCGGGAAGACGGTGAGGAAGAGCGCGGCGACGGCGGCCAGCCCGCCCGCCACCGCCCACGCACCGAGCGAGACCCGGCCGAGGCGGATGCCCATGAGGGCGGCGGTCTCCTGGTTCTCGGCCGCGGCGCGCATGGCGACGCCCCACGAGGTGTGGCGGAAGGCGAGCAGGAAGGCGGTGATGAGCAGTCCGGCGGTGAGGAAGGCCGCGACGCGGGTCTGCGCCAGGGTGACCGGTCCGACGGTGACGACGGCGTCGCCCCACGGGTCGCCGGCCGAGAGGATGTCGGTGCCGATGCGGCGGGTCAGTTCGGTGGCCAGCAGGATGTCGACTCCGATGGTGACGATGGCGAGGACGCTCTGGTCGGAGCCGCGGTAGCGGCGCATGACGAGGAACTCGACGGCGGCGCCGAGCAGGGCCGCGCCGCCGGTCCCGGCCAGTAGCGCCGGCCAGAAGCCGATGCCCTCGTGGAGGACGGCGGTCACGTAACCGCCCGCGAGGAGCAGGGAGGCGTGGGCGAAGTTGACGACCTCGGTGGCGCGGAAGATGACCACGAAACCGAGGGCGATGAGGGCGTAGACGGATCCCAGTGAGACGCCGTTGAGCAGGAGTTCGACGAAGGCGGTCACCCGGCGGTCTCCTCTCCGAGGTAGGCGCGGACGACCGCGGGGTCGTTCTGGACGTCGCCGGGAGCGCCGTCGGCGATCCGGCGGCCGAAGTCGAGGACGGTGACGGTGTCGGCCAGCCGCATCACCACCCCCATGTCGTGCTCGACGAGCACGATGGAGATCCCGAGGCTGTCGCGAACACCGGCGATGACGGCGGCGGTACGGCGGCGCTCGTCGGCGGTCATCCCGGCCACGGGTTCGTCGAGGAGCAGCAGGGTGGGTTCCATGCAGAGGGCACGCGCCAGTTCGGCGAGCTTCTGCTGCCCGTACGGGAGGGATCCCGCGGGCTGTGCGAGTTGTTTCTCCAGGCCGACGAAGGCGGCGATCTCGCGGACGCGGGCGCGGTGGCGCGTCTCCTCGCGGGCGGCCGAGGGAAGCCGGAGCCCGGCGGCGAGGAAGCCGGTGCGGGTGAGCCGGTGACGGCCCAGCATCAGGCTGTCCTCGACGGTGGCGCGGGGCGGGAGCGCGAGGTTCTGGAAGATGCGGGCGACACCGAGTCCGGCGATCTTGTGCGGCGGCAGGGAGGTGAGTTCGTGTGCGCCGAGCCGAACGCTTCCCGAGGTCGCCCTGTAGACGCCGGAGAGCACGTTGAAGCAGGTGGACTTCCCGGCTCCGTTGGGGCCGATGACAGCGTGCACGGTGCCGGGGCGGACGGTGAACGAGACGGCGTCGAGGGCGGTGAGCCCGGCGAAGCGGACGGTGACGTCCCGGACGTCGAGGGCAGGGACGGAGGCGGAGGCCTCCGGGGAGGCGGGTCTTTCCGGAGCGGGGGGCTCCGGGGAGGCGGGCCCTTTTGACACGGGGGCCGTCGGGGAGGCCGGTGCGGGCGGCCGAGCGGTCACGGAGGCCGGTGCGGACCGGGTGTCCGTCGTGGCGGCGGGGCCCTCTGTGGACCGGGTGTCCTTTTCCGTGCCCTCGCCGGGTGCGGCGGGGGGCTTCGTGGGGCGGAGGGGGTCCGGGCCCCGGGCGGCGGGCTCGCTCATCGGGTCTCCTCCCAGCGGGCGAGCACGGGGTGCGCGACGGAGACCTCCGAGGCGTCCGTCGCCGCGGTCTCGTCGACGACGCCCAGGTAGCGGCGCCGTACCTCGCCGGAGGCGGCGAGTTCGGCGGCCGGGCCGGAGAGGGCGACCTCGCCCACCTCCAGGACGTACGCCCGGTCGGCGAGCCGCAGCGCGAGCGCCGCGTTCTGCTCGATGAGGAGGACGGAGGTGCCCTGGGCGTTGATCTCGCGGATCGTGTCGGCGATCCGGGCCGCCATGAGCGGGGCGAGGCCCAGCGAGGGCTCGTCCAGGAGGAGCAGTTTCGGCGAGGCCATCAGCGCGCGTGCGACCGCGAGCATCTGCTGTTCACCGCCGGACAGCAGTCCGGCGCGCTGGTGGGACCGGTCGGCGAGTACGGGGAAGAGTTCGTGGACCCGTCGCAGGGCCGACGCCTTGGCCCTCCTGTCGCCCCGCGCGCCGAGCGCCCCCGCCCGCAGATTGTCCTCCACGGTCATCCGGGCGAAGACCTTCCGCCCCTCCGGCACCTGGGAGACCCCGGCGGCCACAACCCGGTCCGGAGCCAGCCCTCCGATCGGCCGGCCGCCGAAGGCGATGGTGCCGGAGGTGACGGCCCCACCGTGGAACGACAGGGTGCGCGAGACAGCCCTCAGCAGAGTGGACTTCCCCGCCCCGTTGCCGCCGAGAACGGTGACGACGGCACCTTCCGGCACGGTGAGCGACACCCGCCTCAGGGCGCATACCGGTCCGTAGCCCGCCGTCAGGTCCGTGACCTCCAGGGCGAGTCCGGTCCCTCCCATGGTTCCCCTTCCGTGGCCTGTGCAATGGCGCTCACCCCAGCACCGCGGTGGCCCCCCGTCCACCTGTGGCGGCCGAAACGCTGCCGGTGACCAGCGGGCGCCGGTACGGGTTGTGCACGCGCACAACACCGCGTGTCAGGGGCCTGTCGGGAAGGGGGAGGCGGTGGCATCCTCCGGGCATGGGACGGCGCAGACCACGGACCGGCGATGACTGGAAGCTGTTGGCCGAGGCGTGTACGGCGCTTCTGGAGCGGCTGCCCGAGCTGGTGGACGAGCACCTGAGAGAACTGCACGAGTACGAGCCCGCGTACGGCCGGATCGTGCCGCACGACCAGCACTGGCGTGAGGCCCACGAAGCGCTGCGGATCGGGATCGAGACGATCTCGGCACCGCGGGACTCGCCACGCCGGGACCTGGAGCACGCCGACGAGCTGGGGCGCCGGCGCGCCGAGCAGGGGATGCCGCTCGAGCTGGTGGTGCACGCCTACCGGCACGCCGGTCACCTGGTGTGGGAGGCACTGATCGAGGACGCGTCGGCGTTCCCGTCGAGGCTGGCGGTGCTGACCCAGTCGGCGACCATGGTCTGGCAGGCCGTGGACGCACAGGCGGACACCGCGTCGGAGGCGTACCGGGCGACGGAACGGGAGCTGCGGCGGCGTACCGACGAGCAGCTCCAGGCGCTCCTCGACGCGCTGCTGCACGGCCAGTGTTCGCCGGAGGTGACCTCTCGGGCGGCGGCCGGCCTGGATCTGCCGGAGCACGGCCGGTACGCGGTGGTGGTGCTGCGGCCCGATCGGCGGGAGGTCCCCGAGCCGTTCCACCGGCGGGTGCGGGGGACGGGCGTGCGTTTCCTGTGGCGGATGGGCGCGGACTGCGAGATCGGGGTCGCGTCGTTGGCTCAGGGCGTCGGTCTGGACGCGCTGTCCGAGCTGCTCGACGGGCGCTGCCCGGGGCCCGGAGGGATCAGCCCGGTGGTGACGGGGCTGGCGGAGCTGGGACGGGCACGCGGGCTCGCGGAGCTGGCTCTGCGGACCAGCCCGCCGGACTCACGGCAGATCGTCCGGCTGGACCGCCGGATGGCGGGCGCCCTGGTGGTAGGACAGCCGGAGCTGGCGGGCCTTCTGGTGAGGGACGTTCTGGGCAGCCTGCTGGAACTGGACCCGGCCGACCGCACGATTCTGCTGGAGACACTGGATGTCTGGCTGGAGTGCGAGGGGTCGGCGGGGCGCGCGGCGGCTCGGCTCTACTGCCACCGCAACACGGTCTTCAACCGGCTGCGCCGCCTGGAGCAGCTGACGTCCCGCTCCTTGTCCCGGCCGAGGGACCTCACGGAGATGACACTGGCCCTGGACGCCTTCCGCCTCACGGCCTCGTGCTGAGACCGCACGACCGCGCGTGGTCCTGAGCCCGTACGGCACCCGCCCGGGCGGCCGCCTCGGACGAAGGGGCGAGCACGGAACCCTGGGCCCCCTCGGGTCACCGGCCGAGGCGGTGGCCGTCCCCCGGCGTGGGGGACAGGAGCAGGAGCCCCGAAAGTTCGACGCGGGAGCGGACTCCCAGCCGGGCGAAGACGTTCCGCAGGTGGTGGTCGACCGTGCGGGGGCTCAGCGACAGCCGGTCGGCGATCTCCTGGTTCGTCGCCCCCGCCGCCACCAGCCCGGCGATGCGCTGCTGTTGAGGGGTCAGCTCGCCCGCCGCACCGGGGACGGCCCTTCTGCCCGCCGCCCCTCCGGTCGCCCGCAGTTCGGCCCGCGCCTGGTCGGCCCACACCTCGGCAGCCGCGCGTTCGAAGGTGACCAGCGCGTCGCTCAGCGGACCCCGGGCCTCGACCAGACGCCTGCGCCGGCGCAGCCACTTGCCGTACGCGAGGAGGGTCCGGGCCCGTTCGAAGTCGTTGCCGCTCTCCTCGTGGCGCCGCACCGCCTCCCGGTACCAGTCCGCGCAGTCGCTTCCCCCGGCCAGCAGCGCCCGGCAGCGGGCCAGTTGGGCGGGCGCCTGGGCATCGAAGCCGAGCCCGGCCCAGACCGCGAACTCCTCGGCCGCCGCACCGGCTTCGAGCTCCCGGCCTGACGCGCAGGCGGCCTCGACGAAGCAGGGCACCACGAGCATCCGCAGGGCGAAGTGGCCGCCGCGCGGCCCCCTTTGGACGAGGGGCGCGAGACGCGCCGCGGCCTGCGCGGCGAGCCCGCCCGCCAGCTCGGCCCGCGCGATCGACCACTCGGCGAGCGTCATCGCCTGGACGAGGCCGTGCGCCCGGGCGGTCCCGAGCGCACGGTCCGCGTGCTCCACGACGGCCGGGGCATCGCCCCGGACGGAGGCCGCCAGGGCGAGGACCGCGTGTTGGTGGGCGGCCGCGTTGCGCTGCCCGGCCGACTCCGCCGTACGGAGCCCCTCCCTGGCGTGCGCGGCGGCACGCTCGTGCTGTCCGGCTCGCAACTCGGCGTACGCCAGATGCTCCAGGACCCGGGGCAGTAGCGCGGTCCCGGATGTGGCGCGCAGCGTGGCCAGGGCGCGGGTATGGACGCGTACGGCGGCGGGCGCGTCCCCCAGCACCAAGGCGGCGGCGCCCGCGCGCAACAGGCGGCGCGGTTCGTCGGACGCGCCGTCGCGGGCCACGACCCGGGCCAGCGGCGCCCGCGCCTCCTCCAGCCGCACGGTGAGCGCGGCGCACATCCCGTCACGGAAGTCCCGCTCCACCGTGTCCACGCCGTCGGGGGATCCGGTGCGTTCGCCGCCGAAGTCGCCCCCGCCGAGAGCGACCGCACAGGCCTGTGGGTCCCCGGCCGCCCACGCCGCCTCCAAGGCGAGGGACCGCGCGTCCGAGGCCTCCTCGGGCGCCGCCTCGCGCAGCAACGAGGCGGCGAGGAGCAGCACCTGATGGGCGTCCCCGACCGGCCCGCCGCCCAGCCCGGCCAGCCCGCGCGCCAGCTCGGCCCTGCCGCGCAGCACATCCGGCGGTACCCGTGCGCCCTCCGGGGCCCGCACGTCGCCGGTCGCCCCGCCCATGCCCATGCCCGTCCGGAGCCGGTCGGACCGGTGGCCTGTGTCGTGAACGTTGCGAGGAGGCCCGGATCGGGCCGGAACTCCAAGAGCGCGGGGCGGGGAGGGCATCCCGGCCCCGGGCGGGACCGAGGCCCTCGCGATGGGTGGGGCGAGGTGCGGCGTACGCGCCGCCGCCGCACGATTCCCCGCCGTGGTGTCGTCCCCGCCCACCGGCCCGCTCCTGCCGCAGGAGCGGACTCCGGGGCGGCCTCCGGCGGGACGGGCGAAGAGCGCGTACAGCTCCCGGCGCCGACGCGGTGGCACGGTACCCAGGACCGCGCGCCGCAGAAAGGGGTCGTCGAACCGGAGTGCTTCCCGGGTACCGCGCAGGAATCCGTCGGCGACCAGCCGGTCCAGCGCCTCGGACGACGCGCGCACGGCGCGGGCCACCGCCAGGACCGCGTCCGCACCGACCGGACGGACGGCGGCAGGCCCCCCGGTCACCGGATCCGGCTGCCCCGTGCCGGGCTGCGGCTCCCCGGCGACGGCCACCAGGGTCAGCACCCGCCCGCACTCCGCCGGCAGGGAGTCGAGGAGCCCCCGGTACACCCGCGACAGTGAGGCGTCGTCGGTGACCGGGCCCGGGGGGCCGTCTCCGCGCTCCAAATCGGCGCGGACACGGGCCGCCGTCGCGGTCAGGACACCGGGGTGGCCCGCGGCCTCGTCGAGCAGGCGCGTGCGGAAGGACGCGGTCAGGGGCAACCGGCATAGGTCGTCGAGCAGGGTCCGCGCTCCCTCGTGGCTCAGCCGTCCCAGGGACAGCAGCCGGGCACCCGGCACATCGGGGGGCCGCCGATAGGCCGCGAACGAGACGACCCATGCCCACGGCCCCGTGTTCCCCCGCCAGGCCGCGTCGAGCGCGGTGCGGGAGTGGGCGTCCCAGAGGTGATGGTCGTCCAGGCAGAGCAACAGCGGCTCGCCGGGGCACAGGGCGGCCAGCGCGCCGGGTACGCCGCCCGGGCCACGGGCCGCCCGCAGGGCACGTCGCGCGGCCGGGGGAGTGGGGGCGAGGGCGGACATGAGGGCGCGTACCCCGCTCCAGGGGACGCGGTTGCCGCTGGGCGCGGTCACCTGGTGGGCCCGGATCCGGGAGTCCCGTACGGCCTGGTCCAGCAGTGCGGTCCGGCCGGTGCCCGGGCGTCCGGTGACCAGCAGGACGGCGCCCCTCCCCTCGGCGGCCCGCGCCGACAGCTCCGCCACGGCGGCGAGTTCGGACGTACGGTCGTACAGCCGCGGAGCAGTGGCGACCCTCGATGCTCCACTCACGCCATCACCGTACTGGCCGGTAAGTGGCCAGGAAAGAGGCAGGCGCTGGGCCGGGGACCACACCTCGGGCTCATCCGTTGTGCACGCGGACAATCTGAGGGGCACAGGCTCGGGCGCCCGGAGCCCCTGGCCGCGCACCCGCCCGCGGTGCGCGGCGAGGGCCTCCGGCCCGGGTCAGGAGCCGAGGGGGCAGGTGCCCCGGTACTCCTCGATCGTCAGGCTCGGCCGTGGCAGGGGACAGAGGAACTGCTCGTAACGGGTGTCGTCGTCGATGAACCGCTTCAACCAGGAGATGCTGTACTTCGCGATCGTCGTGTTGGAGCTGTTGGGGGTGAGGTGGGTGGCCCCGTTGAGTTCCAAGTAAGCCTTGTCCAGTGAGGCCGGCAGGGTCTCGTAGAACGGCTCCGAGTGGGTGGCGACGGGAGCGATCGTGTCGCCGTCGGCGCCCACGATCAAGGCCGGGGTGTTGATCTCGGGCCAGGTCTTGTCGGTGTTCCAGGCGGTCAGCGGGATGGTGGCCTTGAGCGAGGGCCGGCTCTTCGCGGCCTCCAAGGCGCCTCCGCCGCCCATCGAGTGGCCCATGACACCCAGCCGCGAAGCGTCGACGCGGTTGCGGACCGAGCTCCGTTGGGTCAGATAGTCGAGCGCCGAGAGGAGTTGGCGGCCCCGGCTGTCCGGCTGGTCCAGTGTGGTGAGGGTGTCGATGGTGAAGACGACGAAGCCCTGCGAGGCGAGCCGTGGTCCGAGCCACGAGATGGAGGACTGGTACGCGGTGAAGCCGGGGGCGATCACCACCGCGCCGAACGTGCCGTCGCTCGTGGAGGTGGGGTAGTAGATGGTGCCCCCGCCGAACCCGGTGACCGAGAGGGCGGAGACGCTGCTCTGGGAGACCGCGTAGGACCCGCGGACCGCCTCGATGGAGGCCACGGTGGGCGCCGGTCCGCGCTCATAGGGGTTGTCCGAGGCGGTGGAGGCGGTGGAGGCGGTGGAAGGGGGCGAGGCAGTGGCGGCGGGTGCGGCCAGGAAGGCCAGGGATGCCAGGGCCGCGGCGGCGGCGATGTGTCGTTTCACGACGGAGCCGTCCTCTCGAGTCGTGTGCCGTCATGACGTGGGTTGCGCGACGCCGACCGCAGAACGACCGGCGCACCGGTGTGGACCGGCCCCGTCACTGTCGGGGTGGCGCCGGGGGAAGGCATCGGTGAAATGACCGGCCACGCGGGGACGGGCGTGCCTCGCAACGGCACGAGGGCTCGGGCCTGCGCAGGTGCCGTCCGGGAGCGCTGCCGAAGTCAGAGTCTCGGCAGGGCCCCGCGGGTGAACGGGTCACGCAGGGGGTGTCGGCAAGATCCACAGGGCGAGCGGATCCATGTCGCCCCGTTCCACGGTGAACCCGGCGGAGCGCAGAATCCCGGTCACGGCGGTCTGCAGATGACCTGCCGCCTGTATGAAGTACTGGAAGGCAGGGCCCCCGTCCGGACAGCTCGTGTCGAACTCGGCGTGAACTGACGGATCGCAGTTCCAGTAGACGTCGACTCCCGGTTTCCTCAAAGGGATCGACGTCGCCCTTTGCCCCTGGTGACTGGTCGCCGATCGTGCCCAGGCAGGCCGGCAGACCGGCCTTTCGCAGCTCATCGCACACCCGGGCAGCCAGCCTGGACCGCGCCTCTGCCTCCTCGGCGGTGACATGCTTGAGCCCTACGTCTTCGGGTGTCAGGTCACCGAACTCGATGTCGATCACGCTTCCTTGGTTGCCGAGAGTGGCCAGACTCGCCGGCGGCCCGCATCCAGAAGTTCCTGGCGTTGCCGGTCGTCTTCTCTGGAGTGGCATCGTCCATGTCGGGTGCTGGCCGCGCTGGAGACGGCGGTGGGGGAGGTGTTGGACGACTCCGTCGTGGAACTTGTCGAGCAGGTCAACGCCGCTGTCGAGTTGCGCGATGGGCGCGCTGCGGTTCCTGATGGAGGCACCCGCAGACAAGGAGTGGACAGACGACGGTGCCGTGCACGAGGTGCACTCGCTCAAGCGCCGCGCGGCTACCGCAACCCGGCCCGTTCTACGCCAAGTTCCTGGACGGCGTCCGGGAACAGGTCAACCGCCTCATCGAGCAGTCCATGCAGGAGTGGGACCGCGTCAGCCAAGGTCCGGAACGGGCCGGGTGAGCCGAGTTTCGGTCCGTGACTGGTCCGGAAGCGCTGGCCAGGAGCGGGACACGAGGGGGAGGAAATGGGAGTTACAGCAGAGATCGGGTCCTGCTTGGAGTGGGCCGGACAGAAGGCGCCTGACGGGCGGAAGCCCAGGTCAGGCGCCTGGTGCGGGCTTCTAGAAGAACCCCAACTTCTTCGCCGAGTACGACACCAGCAAGTTCTTCGTCTGCTGGTAATGCTCCAACATCATCTTGTGGTTCTCCCGCCCGATCCCCGACTGCTTGTACCCGCCGAAGGCGGCATGCGCCGGGTACGCGTGGTAGCAGTTCGTCCAGACGCGGCCCGCCTGGATCGCGCGGCCCGCGCGGTACGCCTGGGAGCCGTCGCGGGTCCAGACGCCGGCGCCCAGGCCGTACAGCGTGTCGTTGGCCGTGCGGATCGCGTCGTCGAAGTCCGTGAAGGACGTCACCGCGACGACCGGGCCGAAAATCTCCTCCTGGAAGATCCGCATACGGTTGTCGCCCTCGAAGATCGTGGGCTGGACGTAGTAGCCGCCGGCGAGCTCACCGTCGTACTCGACGCGCTGACCACCCGTCAGGACCTTCGCGCCCTCCTGCTGGCCGATGTCGAGGTAGGACAGGATCTTCTGGAGCTGGTCGTTGGAGGCCTGGGCGCCGATCATCGTGTCGGTGTCCAGGGGGTGGCCCGCCACGATGGCCTCCGTGCGGGCGATGCCCGCCTCCAGGAACTCGCTGTAGTGGCCGCGCTGGATCAGCGCCCGCGACGGGCACGTGCAGACCTCGCCCTGGTTGAGGGCGAACATCGTGAAGCCCTCCAGCGCCTTGTCGCGGAAGTCGTCGTCCGCCGACCAGACGTCATCGAAGAAGATGTTCGGTGACTTGCCGCCGAGTTCCAGCGTCACCGGGCGGATGTTCTCCGACGCGTACTGCATGATCAGACGGCCCGTGGTCGTCTCGCCGGTGAAGGCGATCTTCGCCACCCGCGGGCTCGACGCCAGCGGCTTGCCCGCCTCCACGCCGAAACCGTTGACGATGTTGAGTACGCCCGGAGGGATGAGGTCGGCCACCAGAGCCAGCCATACGTGCACCGACGCCGGGGTCTGCTCCGCCGGCTTGAGCACCACCGCGTTGCCCGCCGCCAGCGCGGGCGCAAGCTTCCATGCGGCCATCAGAATGGGGAAGTTCCACGGGATGATCTGGCCGACGACGCCGAGCGGCTCGTGGAAGTGGTACGCGACGGTGTCCTCGTCGATCTGGCTCAGCGACCCCTCCTGCGCCCGCAGCGCACCCGCGAAGTAACGGAAGTGGTCGATCGCCAGCGGGATGTCCGCCGCCAGCGTCTCGCGGACCGGCTTGCCGTTCTCCCAGCTCTCCGCGACCGCCAGCTCCTTCAGATGCGCCTCCATCCGGTCCGCGATCTTGTTCAGAATGTCCGCGCGCTCCGCCGGGGCCGTCCGTCCCCACGCGGGGGCCGCCGCGTGGGCCGCGTCGAGTGCGCGCTCCACGTCCTCGGCCGTACCCCGGGCGATCTCGGTGAAGGACCGGCCGTTCACGGGGCTCGGGTTCTCGAAGTACTGGCCACCGGCCGGCGGCACGTACTCCCCGCCGATGAAATGGTCGTAGCGCGACTCGTACGAGACGATCGCACCCTCGGTGCCGGGCGCTGCGTAACGGGTCATGTCCGTGGCCTCCCTCCGGCGCCGCCCGCCCTTGGACGGCACTCGCAGCGCAGGCTAGGGAGGGCGAGGTTGCGCCCTCGTTGCGCGAGGTCCGGCCCCCCTGGGCCTTGCCCGCTCGCCGGGTTCAGGGGGTGCCGGGGGCGCCGGGCACCCCCGACCTCATCCCCAGTTCCGTCTCCAGATCGGCCAACCTGGCCTGCGCCGAGCCTCGTTGGCCCTCCGGCAGTGCCTGTACCAGGGCCCGCAACACCCTCGAATCCTCCTCGCCCCACGGGCTGCGCGCCCAGTCGGCCAGCAGGACCGGATCGCTCCGCTCGATCACGGCCGCGCGCAGCTGGGCGGCGAGCCGGGACCGTATCCGTATCACCGCGGGTGCCTGCGAGGCGGGCAGCAGGGGGCCCGCGTACGCGCCCATCGCCGCCGCCACCGCGCCCGAGGCCAGTCGGCGGGCGACCAGGTCGAAGTCGGCTTCGACGGGGAGCGTGAGGCGGTACGGGCGGGAGGCGAGGAGGTCGGGGCCCAGGAGGTGACGCAGACGGGAGAGTTCGGCGCGGATCGTCACGGGCGTCACGGACTCGTCCTCGTAGAGGTCGATCAGGAGTTGGTCACCCGTCAGGCCCTGGGGGTGGCGGGCGAGCAGGACCAGCAGCTCGCTGTGGCGGCGGCTCAGGCGCACCTTGCGTCCGGCCGCGACCAGGAGCGCCTCGTCGCGGCCGAGTGCGCTCAGCTCGATCGTGTCGCCGGCCGGTTGCGGGGCCAACAGGGCGAGTTCCGCCTCCGCCGCCCGTGCCACCGCCTGGACGAAGGCGAGACTGTGCGGGTGCGCCAGACCGTCGCCGCCGGTGATGTCCACCGCGCCGAGCAGCCGTCCCGTACGCGGGTCGTGCAGCGGGGCCGCCGCGCACGTCCAGGGGTGCACCGGGCGCCGGAAGTGCTCGGCGGAGAAGACCTGTACGGGCCGGTCCTCTTCCAGCGCGGTGCCCGGCGCGTTGGTGCCCACCGCCGACTCCGCCCACCGCGCGCCGGGCACGAAGTTCATCGCGCCCGCCTTGCGCCGGGTGCCCGCGTCGCCCTCGACCCACAACAGCCTCCCGCGCGCGTCGCAGACGGCCACGAGATGGTCGCCGTCCTTCGCGTACGTGCCCGTCAGCTCGCGGATCACCGGCATCGCGCGCGAGGGGATGCCCGTCGCGGTACGCCGCAAGCTCGTCCTCGTCCAGCTCCAGACCGGCCGTGCCGTCCGGGTTAACCCGGGCGCGCGCCGACCGCCGCCAGGACGCCGCCACCAGCGGGCGTACGGGCCGGACCACCCGTCCGGCCGAGGTGAACGCCTCGTGCGCGCGGCGCAGCTCACCGGTCCGCTCGGCGGGGTCCGCGCCCGCCTCCAGGGCGACCCAGGACGCATGCCGGGACTCGTACCGCGATTCGTACCGCGTATCGGTCACCTGAGCCTCCGGTCGGGCGGGCGGGCGGGCGGCGTGGACGGGGACCGGTCCATCGTCGGCCCGCCCCGCGCACCCGGCAAGCCACCTCGCACCGAGGGGCTCGCGTCCGGCCGGTCGTCACCTCGGCCCGCGTCCAGCCTCGGTGGGCCGTCCAGGCGCGCCGGTCGGGAGAAGTGGACCGGGGTGCCCGGTCAGGAGAAGTTGACCAGGCGGATGTACCGCACCCAGTCCCAGTTCGTCCCCGGATCGGTGTGGTCGCTGCCGGGCACCTGGTAGTGGCCGATGATGTGCTCGCGGTCCTTGGGGATGCGGTAGCGGTCGCAGATCGAGGCGGTCAGGCGCGCCGACTCCTCGTACAGCGCGTTGGTGAAGTAGGCGGGCTGGTCCACCCAGCCCTCGTGCTCGATGCCGATGCTGCGCGTGTTGTAGTCCCAGTTGCCCGCGTGCCAGGCAACGTCACGCTCGCGCACCATCTGGGCGACATACCCGTCGGCGGAGCGCACCACGTAGTGGGCGGAGACCTTCTTCGCCGGGTTCTGGAAGATCTTGAGGGTGGTCGCGAACGACTCCTGGGTGACGTGGATGACCACCCGGTCGACGGCGTACGAGACGGGCCGCTGGGAGACGGTGTAGTTGGAGGTCGAGGCGGCGACCCACTGCGCCGGCGGGTAGTCGGTGTCGGCCATGGCCTCGGCTCGCGTCGCGGGGAAGAGCGCGCTCGCGGCCACGCTGGCGGCGGCGCCCTGGAGGAGTCTTCGGCGGTCCACGGGTAACGGAGCTCCTGTACGTCGTGTGTGCGTCGTATGTGTGTCGATACGTCACGTTCAACCGGCAAGAACCTCGCCGAGGTTACGGTACGGGGAGGTGCCGGAGCGTGGAAGACAAGCGGCGGCGCGTGGCGTCCGCCGCGCGCGGGGCTGTGCGCCGCCACCACCCGGACGGCTTCCGCACGCACGGCGACTGACCGACTTTGGCGTAAATTCCGGGCAGGGGTCGCGAGATGAACCGTTTCCGTCCGACGCTGAAGGCTATGGCCACACCCCCCGTACCCCCGCGCCCTCCCGGGCCTCCGCCTCCGTCGGGCGGGGGCTTCGGCCCCCCTGCCTGGCAGCCCCCGGCCCCGCCACCGCCGCCCCCTTCCCCACCGGCCGGGGGCGGTCGGCGGGGTGTGTACATACTGCTCGCTGTCATGGTGGCCGCGGCGGCGCTCCTCGCCGTCGTGCTCGTGGTGAACGGCGGCGGCGACGGGGCCGACGACAAACCGACGAAGAGCCCGGCGGGCACCGCGACCCCCACGCCGACACCCTCCCTGAGCCTGCCGAGCGGGCTCCCGACCGGGCTGCCCTCGGAGCTCCCCACGGACCTGCCGTCGAACCTGCCGTCGGCGCTTCCGACGGCCCTCCCGTCGGGGCTGTCCACGCTGCTGCCGAGCGGGATCCCCAGTGACCTGCCCACCGACCTACCGGACCTGCCGGATCCGTCGGAGCGTCCCGGCGAGGTCCCCGGTGGAGACCTCCCCTCGACGGTGAGCGGACCCGGCGACGACACCCCGTACTACGAGTTCAGGGCGGGCGGGATGGCGAAGCCGAGCCCGCGGGTGCCGCCAAGGGCGTAGGGCGTAGGGCGTAGGGGTGGGGGAGCCCTGCCTCCTTACGTATGTGGCGGTGGTCGTGCCTCTGGGACGCAGCGGTCGTGGAGGGCGGGGAGGGCGTGGAGGGTGAGGACATCGTGACCTTCGTGCAGGGTGTGGGGTTCGCCGGGGAAGCCGGTCCCGGGGCGCGGGCGTGGGCAGGCCCGGCATCGTGCGCCCCCGGGCCTGCCCATGTCCACGCCCCCCACCCCCACCCCTACCGCTCCAGCACTGCCCCTGGATCGGTGTCCGCGGGCCCCGCCGGGACCCAGGCGCCGCGCTCCTTGCGGTACGGCCACCATCGGCCGTCCCGCCCGAATCGGAGCTGTGCGCCGCCCCCGACCACCGTCCAGCGGTTCGCCCCGGACGCGCGCAGGACCGGCCGCTCCTCGTCCTGCCAGGCCCGTGCGAGCGCGTCCTTGGCACGGGCCAGCGCTTCCGGACCGGGGGGCCACTCCTCCTCCAGTACGGAGAGGGAGGCGGCACCCCCGTACCGCCACGCCTGTACGGCGAGATCCAGCCCGGCGGGGCGCCGCCCCGAACCGGCCGCCAGACGGGCCGTGATCTGCGGGTCGGCGCACTCCACCGCCAGACGCACCGCGTCTTGACCGGGCGTCAGGCAGGCCGTCAGGGGCTGCGACGCATGACCCGGAGCCAGCGCCTCCGCCAGCATCTCCCGCGCCCGCCGCGCCGCGTCCGCCGCGAGGAACTCCAGCGCCGCGGCGTCGACACCGCGCCCGGGGGGCGTCTCCGTGTCGAGGCGCGGCGGCGCTCCTGCCTCGGCCGGTGTCTCCGGTGCCCCGGGCAGCGGTGGCACGACGTCCCGCGCCGCGAACACCTCGGCGGCCGGCACCCCGGCCGGAACCTCCGGTTCCGCCGATCGGGGTGCCGCGCTGCGCTCCTCCAGCTCCGCGAGCAGCGTCCGCTCGCCCCGGCCCCGCATGAGCAGCAGCACGAACGGGTCCTGGTCGAGGAGCCGCGCCATCTGGTAGCAGAGCGCCGCCGTGTGCGGGCAGTGGTCCCATGCCCCACAGGTGCACTCGGGCTCCAGGTCGCCTATGCCCGGCAGGAGTTCCACACCGGCCGACGCCGCGTCCTCCACCAGGTGTGGCGGCATGTCACGGTCGAGGAGGGCCGCGATGTGCCCCGCCCGCTCCACCGCCATCCCCAGGAAGCGGTCCCAGTCGTCCTCGGAGAGCGGGTGCCACAGGACGTCGCCGCGGTGGGACGTGCCGTCCGGGTCGCGGACGACCGCGGTGATCCGGCCCGGCCGTACCGACACCGCCCCGACCGCGCCCTCGCGCGCGTAGCGGCGGCCCGCCTTCAGCTGCCCGCCGTCGAGTGCCGTGTCCTCCAGTGCCTTGAGCCAGGCCAGCCCCCACCACGTCTGCGCGAAACCGCGCCCGGGTGCGGGCGGCAGCGCCGCGAAGGTCCGCTCCTCGGGCGCACGGCCGCCCTGGGCGCCGTCCTCTTCCCCGTACACCCACTCCCGCGAACCGTCTCCGTATCCGCTCATCGCCCGCTCCCTCGCAGTGCCACCAGGTCCGCCAGTTCGGCGTCGGACAGTTCCGTCAGCGCGGCCTCGGCCGACTCGCCCGTGCCGAGCACGGCGTCCGCCAGCTCCCGCTTGCGCGTCAGCATCTCGGCGATGCGGTCCTCGATCGTCCCTTCCGCGATCAGCCGGTGGACCTGCACCGGCTGGGTCTGGCCGATGCGGTACGCGCGGTCGGTGGCCTGCGCCTCGACGGCCGGATTCCACCAACGGTCGTAGTGGATGACGTGACCCGCGCGGGTGAGGTTCAGACCGGTGCCCGCCGCCTTCAACGACAGCAGGAACACCGGCACTTCACCGTCCTGGAAGCACCGCACCATCCGCTCGCGCTGCTCCACGGGCGTACCGCCGTGCAGGAACTGCGTGGCGACGCCGCGCGCGGCCAGATGCCGCTCGATGAGCCGTGCCATCTGCACGTACTGGGTGAAGACCAGAACCGAACCGTCCTCGGAGAGGATGGTGTCGAGGAGTTCGTCGAGCAGTTCCAGTTTCCCGGAGCGGTCCTCGATGCGCGGCTCCTCCTCCTTGAGGTACTGGGCGGGATGGTTGCAGATCTGCTTCAGCGAGGTGAGCAGCTTCACCACCAGGCCGCGCCGCTCGAAGCCGTCCGCGGCCGCGATCTCCGCCAGGGTCTCGCGCACCACCGCCTCGTACAGGCCGGTCTGCTCCTTGGTGAGCGAGACCGCCCGGTCGGTCTCCGTCTTCGGCGGCAGCTCGGGCGCGATGCCCGGGTCGGACTTGCGGCGCCGCAGCAGGAACGGACGGACCAGCCGGGACAGCCGCTCGGCCGCCGCCGGATCCTTGCCGCCCTCGACGGCCTGGGCGTACCGGGTACGGAACGTGCCGAGGCGTCCCAGCAGCCCCGGAGTCGTCCAGTCGAGGATCGCCCACAGCTCGGAGAGGTTGTTCTCCACCGGAGTGCCCGTGAGCGCCACGCGCGCGCGTGCGCCGATGGTGCGCAACTGCCGGGCGGTCGCCGAGTACGGGTTCTTGATGTGCTGGGCCTCGTCCGTGACGACCATGCCCCACGCCACCTCGCCGAGCCTGGCGGCGTCCAGCCGCATCGTCCCGTACGTGGTGAGGACGAACTCCCCGTCCGCCAGGTCCTCCAGGCGCCGCGCGGAGCCGTGGAAGCGGCGTACGGGCGTGCCGGGGGCGAACTTCTCGATCTCGCGCTGCCAGTTGCCCATCAGGGACGTCGGGCAGACCACCAGCGTGGGGCCGGCCGTCTCCGGCGTGCCCTGGCGGTGCAGGTGCAGGGCGATGAGGGTGATCGTCTTGCCGAGGCCCATGTCGTCGGCGAGACAGCCGCCCAGCCCCAGCGAGGTCATGTCGGCCAGCCAGTTGAGGCCGCGCAGCTGATAGTCGCGCAGCCGCGCGGCGAGGGCGTCGGGCTGCTCCACGGGCTGCGCGCGGGCGCCCTCGGGGTCGGCGAGGCGGTCACGCAGCCCGGCGAGCCACCCCGACGCCTCGACCGCCACCCGGCGCCCGTCCACCTCCGTCGAGCCCGTCAGGACGGCACCCAGCGCGTCCACGGGGGTCACCTTGCGGTCCTGTGCCGCACGGGCGCGACGGACCTCCTCCGGGTCGATCAGAACCCACTGGTCACGCAGTCGCACCACCGGGCGGCTGGCCTCGGCCAGGTGGTCCAGCTCCGCGCGCGTGAGCTGCGTGTCGCCGAGGGCGAACCACCACTCGAAGGCGAGCAGGGCGTCGGCGGAGAGCATGGAGGGGGCGTCGGACCGCGCACTGTCCGGCGACGCCCGGTGCGCGTCCTGCGGGTGGGAGCCGTGTGCGTGGGTGCTTCGCCCAAGAGCGTTCTGTCCGGGAGCGTTCTCTTCGGGAGGACTCTGTACGGGCCCGATCACCGCGCGCGTGGTGAACTTCCGCGCCAGGTCCTTGGGCCAGTGCACCTGGACGCCGATCGCGGCGAGCGTGCGCGCGGCGCCGCCGAGCAGCTCGCCCACCTCCTCGTCGGCCAGCTCGATCGTGTCGGGCACGGCCGCCGACAGCAGTGGTGCGAGCGGCGCCCACGCGCGCGTGGCGCGACGCAGCGCCAGCAGCGCGTCCATCCGCGCGTGCGGACCGAAGGCTCCGGCGGTCGGACCGGACTCGCGCCATACGTCGGCCGCGTCCGCCACCAGGGCGGGGTCGCTGACGCTGTGCAGCTGGAGCACGGCCCGGAACGACGGCCCCTCCGTACCGGAGTCCGCCGACTCCAGGCCGGGCAGTTCGACGCGGAGCGAGATCCGTACGCCCGCGTCGTGTCCGGCGGCCACCTCCGAAGCCCAGGCGCGCTGTTCGGGCAGCCGCTGGGGCGAATCGGCCGCGAAGGCGGGGGAGCCGGCCGCCAGGGCGGCAGCGGGGGTACGCGGCAGCCCGTCCGCGACCGCGTCCAGGAACTGCCGCACCAGCAGCTCGGATTCGGGCAGCAGCAACACTGCGGCACCGCTGTGGGCATGGCTGTCGGCGTGAGGTTCGGCATGAGCGTCGGCTTCACCGGCGGCGTCGAGCGGTACCGCGTGCGCCTCGGGCGGCATCGACGCCGCCAGTTCACGCACGCGCTCCAGCTCGTCGGCGCCGAGTGGTCCGATCCGCCACGCGTCGTGGTCGGTGGTGGTGAGGCCGGGCAACAGCAGCCCGCGCGCGGCGAGTTGCAGTGCGCGCAGCGCGGCCGTACCCCAGAAAGCCGCAGCTCGCGAGGTGTCGGGCCGGGGCCGGACGCGGGTGAGGACGGGCAGTGCGTCGCGCACGGGCAGCACAACCGCACGTACCTCGTACGGCTCGACGCCGGCCCCGGATCCGACGCCTGCTCCCACCACCGTCAGCTCCTCCACCGCCTCGTCGAGGTGGCCGGAGAGGGCGAGCGGGGCGGAGTCGTCGGCGTGCCAGAAGGCGACACGGCCGAGCCGGGGCGGGTCGGCGGGCAGGAAGGTGACGTGGCAGCGGGCGAGTTCGTCGATCTCGGAGGGAGTGGGCGCGGGAAGCCTGTACTCGGCGATGACGCATTCCTCAAACTTGACTACTCCGGTGTCTTGAGTCGCCGAGGGTACACCGGGCGGTCCGATGGCGGGCGGATGCTCGCCGTGATGTGGGTCACTACTGAAGGGCGGCAAGGGGGCGGTCAGGAGGGTCGTCTGGGAGGTGGCCAGGTCCGGTGTTGTCACCCGGGGTGGCGTCAGCCCCACCACGCCCCCGGGACAGACCCCCGCCCGTTCCGGGTGGTGGCCTCATGGCGGCAAAGGCCCTTCCATTTCTACGTTCTATGAGGTCAGCGCAGGTGACTGCGGTGGACCAGCGACCGGAGAACGACCATGCCCCAGGCCCTCGCGAACGCCGAGAGCGCGCCCTTGCTCACGTCACCGCACCCCACCGGAGCCCCCGTCCTCACCGGAACTCCCCCAGAGGCCCTTACGGGAACCCCCACCGGCAGGGGGAGCGAATTCGCGCCGCTCCTGAAGGCGGTGAAGGGGCAGGGACTGCTGGAACGGCGCACCGGCTGGTACGCGAGGGGCATCGCCGTCAACCTCGTCGCCCTTGCCGCCACCGTGGCCGCGATGGTCCTCACGGGCGACACCTGGTGGACCCTCCTGTACGCCGTGCCGCTCGCGGTCCTCTGGGCGCGGACCGCCTTCTTCGGCCACGACGCCGGCCATGCCCAGATAACCCGGGGCCGTCGCGCGGGCAGAATCCTCGGCCTGCTCCACAGCAATCTGCTGCTCGGCATGAGTTACGCCTGGTGGAACGACAAGCACAACCGTCACCACGCCAACCCCAACCACGTCGACAAGGACCCGGACGTCGGCGTCGGCGCGCTCGTCTGGACCGAGAAACAGGCCGAGCACCGCGAGGGTCTCGCACGCTGGCTGACCCGCAACCAAGCCCGGCTGTTCTTCCCCATGCTGCTGCTCGAAGGCATCGCCCTGAAGGTCTACGGATTCCAGGACCTGCGCAGGCAGCCCCGGCGGGAACGCGCGGTCGAGGGCACGCTCCTCCTGGTGCACCTGGGCTGCTACCTCGGCCTCCTGCTGAGCGTGCTCTCGCCGGGCAGGGCGCTGGTCTTCGCCCTGCTGCAGCATGCCCTCTTCGGGCTCCATCTGGGAATGACCTTCGCCCCCAATCACAAGGGCATGGAGATGCCCGACGCCGACGACGACGGCTGGGGACATCTGCGCCGCCAGGTCCTGACCTCGCGCAACGTACGCGGCGGGCCGCTCACCGACTGGTTCCTCGGCGGCCTCAACTACCAGATCGAGCACCACCTCTTCCCGAACCTGCCCCGTCCGCATCTGCGGCTCGTACAGCCGCTCGTCCGTGCCCACTGCCGAAGCCTCGGCATTCCGTACGCCGAGACCTCACTGATCGACTCCTATCGGCAGGCCCTGCGGCACATGCACGCCGTCGGAGCACCGCTGCGGCGAGGCGCTGCCGCGTAGACGCCGCGTACCTGGCGCATAGTGGAGGCAGACGGCAGGGGTACCGGAGAGGAAAGCCGGTGCCGGGCGGGAACCGGACGACGCGGTGGCGCGTTACCTGGGCAGAGAGCGGCGGCGGCAGCGGCCGCGAAGGAGGCGACGGACATGTCGAAGCGCGTGATGATCGCCGTCGGTGGAGTGGTGGTGGGACTCATCCTGATCCCACTGATCGGCTTCCTGCCGGCGCTGCTGGTGCTGATAGGGCTGCCCGTCCTGGGATACCTGATGCTGGACCGCAGCCAGCGACGCAGACTGCGGCACATCAGCCGCAAGGAGCTGCGCTGACGACGGCCGTGGCGCGCCGCGTATCTGATGCCACCCGGAATCGCCTGACCGGCACGCCCTGACCCAGCACGCCCTCGAAGGAGGTCAGGAAGGTCGTACGGCCATGGCGTCCAAGGCCTGGAGAAGCGCCGGCAATTTAGGGCCGCGCCCCACCGGCACCACCTCGCCCGGCTCGTCGTCCAGCAGCACGAAAGCGATGTCATCGGTCCTCGCGACGATCGACCAGCCAGGACCGTCCGCACGCAACATACGCGCGCCGTCCGGCGCGAAACTGGACCGGACGCGCCCAAGCGGGGGAGGGGAGTCGAGGTACTGCCGGACCTCGGAGAGAACGCGCTCCACGCGCGCGCTGAGGCGGCCGGCAGCGAGGGCGGAGTCAGGCTCGCGGGGGGAGTCACCCGTGGGCACGTCCGCCTCCGGTACCTCCGACGCCTCTACCGCCGCAGAGCCCTCGCCGCCCCCGGCCGCCCCGGCGCCCTGGTCACCCGCACCGCGTCCGTCCTCGTCCTGATCCTCACCATCGTCGGACATCTGTCCGCGCCACATCGCCCACTGGAGGGCGATCTGGTCCGCACCGAGGCGGCGTTGCGCCGAGCCCCACACGCTCGTGTCGGGCGGCGAAAGGGGAGGGCGCGCGGTGCCGTCGTCGTCCGGCTCCGGCTCCGGATCGTGCGGCGCCGCCACTCCGGGCGCGGCGACGGCCAGTTCCAGTGGCCAACCCGGCAGGGCGGCCACGACCGTACGCTCGTCCGGGGACAAGTCGTACTCCATCCCGCAGTCCCACGACGCGATCGCCACGGCGACCAACGAGACGTCGTCGACGATCACGGTCCAGCGGGCGCCGCTCCCGTCCTGCCCGAGGACCAGGCCGTAGCCACCCGGATACGGCTCAAGACCCAGGGCCGCGCACGCCTCCGGGAAGTCGTCACCGAGCACGCTGGGGAACTGCGCGGGCGTGAGCAACACCGCCGTGAGCACATACAGCGCGTCGTCATCGACCGCGTCGGCCGCGGCTGTGCCGGCCGTGGCCTCGTCCGTCCCGGTCACGGAACCCTCCCCTTCGGATCGCTCGTCGGCGCACCTTAACCAGTGGGTAACCCGATCGTCGAGGGTTTGCGGCAGCGGAAGGTGCGGACAGGACCGGAGAGGTGGTGGAGATCGCGGGGACGCCGCCGGCCCGGATCGCGCGGCCTAGGCTCCCGCCCGAGCCGGCCGGTACGTAATCAGGCGACCGGCAACCCCATGAGTGAACGCGCGACGGTCTGCGGTGACTCGTCCCGCTCCCGCGCGAGCGCGATGAGCGCCCGGCACGCCAGCTCCCGTACCCCGAAGGACATCGCCTCGGGCGACACCCAGCCGGTCGCCTCGTCCAACGTCTCCTGATCGTCGTCGGCGCAGGCGGCGACATATGTGGCGGCGGCCTCGAAGAGATTGTGCTGCCGCGCGGTCTCGCGCCGTTCCGGCTTCCGGAATCTGCCGAACATGCGAAACATCCGGACCGCCTTCCTCGCAGGTGCGCTCACCCGTCAGAAAACAAAGTGCCTTTCTCAAGCTAGAGTTGACGAGCCGGTGACAGATAGAGGTCGGAACGGGTCGATCGACGCGAAGAGTCGATCCGAAGTGCCGACGCGCACCGCCGACGCGTGCCGTGAACGGCTCGCATGCAAGGCAGACCGTGCGACCCCGACGCGCCGTTCGAGCCGTCGCTGGAGCCGCCGTTCACGGGTCGGTCACGGAAACCCGGCCGGACACCCCCTAGGCGCCATGTGCGGTAGTGGCGCCCCTCGTCCCAGGTGACCCGAGTGACCGAAGAGTGGTCCGCAGCCACTTCAGCTCCGCCGCGCTCGTGGCCCGGGCCACGACGAGGATGCCCTGCCGGAACGGATCGTCCAACTCCTCGGCCGTGAGTGGACGTTCACCGTCGTAGAAGAAGCTGGCGGGCTCCTCCAGGAAGCGCAGCCGCCGCCGCAGCACCTCGGCCTGTCGATCCGGCTCGGGCAGGTGCCGCAGAAACGCCAGCAAGGTGAACCACCGGTTCTCGTCCGTGATCTCCACCTGCTCGGGCTCCGCGAGCCGCCGCACCAGTTCCGCCCTGCCCTCGTCGGTGAGCGTGAGCATGTGGCGGGGCGCCGCCACCGCCCCCGGCTGCGTCTCCCGCGCGAGCAGCCCCGCCTTCTCCAGTCGCTTGATCGCCGGGTAGAGCGTGCTCTCGGCCACCGGGCGCACGTGTCCGGTCAGCGCGGTGATCCGTTTGCGCAGCTCGTAGCCGTGCAGCGGTGCTTCGTACAGAAATCCCAGGATCGCGAGCTCAAGCATGGCCCGCATTCTGCCCGATGTGCGTGGTACATCGTTACCGGGGTACATCCGTGTCGATGTATAGTCCCGCATCAAGCAGAGGCCGCAGAGGCGGTCGGCGCGGAGGCGCAGCAGAACGGGGGGATGGACCGTGCGACAGACGGCATTCGACGAGCAGGGCAGCCAGATCCGCTGGACCGAGTCGGAGGGACTGCGGACGGAGTCCCAGCTCGACGCCGACCGGCCGAACGCCGATGCAGGAGAGGGGGGTGGCGAGGGACTCGGCGGGCGAACGGGCCGGCCGCCCCTCGTGTATGTCCATGGGCTCGGCTCGGCCTCGACCGTCTACCACGCCCACATCGCCGCCGACCCGCGTCTTGCCGCGCGCAGGCAACTCTTCGTGGACCTTCCCGGTCACGGAATCAGCGACCGTCCGTCCGGTTTCGGCTACACCTTGGAGGACCACGCGGACGCACTCGCCGCCGCTCTCGACGCGGCGGGCGCCGTCGGCGCCGACATCGCGGGCCACAGCATGGGCGGCGCCGTGGCCATCGTGCTCGCCGCCCGCCGCCCCGACCTGGTGTCACGGCTGGTGCTCACGGAGGCCAACCTCGACCCGAACCCGGCCCCGACGGCCGGAAGCAGCGGCATCGCGTCCTATACCGAGGACGACTTCGTTCATGGCGGCGGCTTCGCGGCCGTCCTCGAACGCGTCGGCCCGCTGTGGGCGGCGACGATGCGCCTCGCCGATCCCCGCGCCCTCCACCGCACCGCTCTCGGCCTGGTGCGAGGCACCGACCCCACCATGCGCCACCTCCTGTTGGGCCTGCCGATCGACCGCACCTATCTGGTGGGCGACGTCGACAACGACCTCGCCGGCCGTGCGGAACTGGCGGCCTCGGGCGTCCGTATAGAGGTGGTACCGAACGCAGGCCACAACATCATGTTCGACAACCCCCAGGCTTTCGTCAGGGCGGTGGCAGGTGAGGGTGCGAGGGTTGCCACGGCGGTGTCGGGGCGGCCACACCGATCCTGACCGGACGTGCACGCAAGCCGGGGCCGACCTCCTGGCTACTCCTCCCGCACCGCCACCGCCAGGAACCGCGCGTCCTCGTCCACGTACGACACCATCCGCCAGCCCGACCCCGCGAGCAGCGGCCGCAACCGCGGCTCCGCCCGAAGGTCGTCCGCAGTGATCTGCCGTCCCTGGCGGGCGGCGAGAGCCGCACGGCCGATCGGGTGGAAGAGCGCCAGCTTGCCCCCGGGGCGCACCACCCGCGCCAGCTCGCGGAGGTTCGCCTCCGGGTCCGGCAGATGTGAGATCAAGCCCGCGCCGAACACCGCGTCCAGGGCGCCGGTCCGCAGCGGCAGCCTGGCCACGTCGCCGAGCAGCAGCGCACCGGCACGGTTTCGCCCTGCCCGTACCGCGGTCTCCAGCATCTCCGGCGTCAGGTCGAGGCCGAGCACCGTGCCGCCCGGCCCCACCGCGTCCCGAAGCGGCGGCAGCGCGCGGCCCGTCCCGCACCCGGCATCGAGCACGGCCGCCCCGGTGGGCAGCCCCAGCTCCGCGACCGCCGCCGCGTAGGCCGGACCGTCGTCCGGGAAGCGACTGTCCCAGTCAGCGGCTCGGGGGCCGAAGAATTCCTGAACGTGCGTCTGGTCATGGGCCATCTGTCCATGATCCCGCACAGGCCGTCGGTCCGGTGCTCGCTCCACGCGCGCGACGCGCACGCCCGCGACGCGCACGGCCCGCGACGACGACCGTGCTGTGCGCGCCCGGCACCTCCGGCAATGTGCTCCCACCCGGGGCCTCTCCTGCCCGGGTTCTCCGCCGCGCCGGGCGGGCGTTGCCGTTACCGTCGGGAACCCCTGCTTGCCCCCGTGCGAACCATGCGTAAGGCTTGCCGCAGACCTGGGGGAAAACGGGGAACACATGAGCGGGATGAGGCTGTCATGGCACTGAACAAGGAACTCGACTGGCTGCTCGACGACCTGACCAAGCGCGTCGAGCACGTGCGGCACGCCATCGTCCTGTCCAACGACGGTCTGGTCACCGGAGCGAGTGCCGATCTGCCCCGCGAGGACGCGGAGCACCTGGCCGCGGTCTCCTCCGGCCTGCACAGCCTGGCCAAGGGGTCCGGCCGTCATTTCCGGGCAGGCAGGGTGCGGCAGACGATGGTCGAGTACGACGAGGCGGTCCTCTTCGTCACGGCGGCGGGTGACGGGAGTTGTCTGTGCGTGCTCGGTACCGCGGAAGCCGACATCGGCCAGATCGCGTACGAGATGACGCTGCTGGTCAACCGTGTCGGCGAGCACCTCGGTGTGGCGGCGCGCCGTCCCGGCCCTCCGGTATCTGGCATCTGACCAGCGGCTTTACGGCGGGCTGAGGTCCCGCTGGGAGGGTTATCCACAGGCCCAGCGGGATGTCTGCGCGGAGGGTTACGGTCGTCACCGAGAGTATTCGCAGACTCACGGGGGAGGACCTCATGACCACCACGACCACGGCCGAAGTGAGCGGAAAGACAGTCGCCTTGGGGCGGGCCGCCCAGGAACTACAGCTGAAGCGGGGCGAATTCGAGCTCGCTGTCCAGCTCGGCCATGTCCGTACCGTACGGGAGGGCCTGGGCACCCGTCCGCGGGTCGCGCAGGAGGAGGTCGAGCGGATCCGCTCGACCGAGGGTTTCCCGGAAGCCCTGCGCGAGCGGGTACGGGTGGTGGGCACGGCCGAGGCGTCGCAACTGCTGGGCGTTCCCGCCCACCGTTTCACCCGGCTCGCCCGCGGCGGTCACTTCACACCGGTCAAGTGCTATCTCAACCGCTACAGGGCCGTCGTCTGGCTGTACGTCGCGGAGGAGGTGACCGACCTGGCCCTTCGGCACCCCGAGTTGATCAACGATCGGCAGTTGCCGAAGGAGACGCTGGTCCGGCTGGGCGCGGGCGAGGACCGGCGACCGCGCAACTGGCGGGGCCGCCGCGCCGCCATGCTGCTGCGACAGACCGATGACCCGTGGGAGCGTGCCGCGGGAATCGCGTCCGCGCTCGATCCCGCCCATGTGGTGGAGGTGGTCCCGGACCCGCATGAGCGCGCCTACCTGATGCACCTCCGGCCCGAATCGGTTCGGGTCGGCCCGGACTCGCCCGCCGCCCGGGAGATCATCGAGAGGCTGCAACGCGCCCAGGACCTCGACGAGGTGCTGTGGTACCGCATGGATCTCACCCAGCATCTGAGCGTCGCCCGGTCGTTCCGCCCGGCGCCGCGCCCGGAGGGCACGCGCCCCGGATTCGACGGGCCTTGCGCCGCGCGGCCGGTTCCGATCCCCGCGGCCGCTTCGGCTCCCGTACTGGTGGAGCCCAAGGTGAGCGCACTCGGGCAGAGCGGTTTCGTGCAAGGCCGGCCGGACAGGAGGCGGCTTCAGCCCGTGGGGGCGGAGCGGGGGGAGTCCGGGGAGCATCGCGTAGAGGCCGGCGAACATGGGGAGTACGGAGGACCCCGGGTGGGCCACGGAAGGCTCAGGCGCGGCCTGGCGCGTCTGCGGCGGCCCAGGTCTGCCGCCCGTTCGACGACCACCGCGCCCTGACCCCGGCGGCAGCGATGCTGAAATCAGGGCTCGTCAAGTGGGCCACGGCTGTGGCCCGTTCAGTGCCGCACCGCACGTCGAGCGGTGGCCGAAGGCCGCCCCCGCCGCCCGTGGCCGCGCTTGCGTCGGCGGTCCCGCTGCGGCCACAGCAGGACGTACGCCGTGGAGACCACGACAAAGGCGAGGCGTATCAGTCCCCGTGCCGAGTCGTCCGGGACGACGAAGACGCTTCCGTACAGGGCGATCAGCGCGAGCCAGCTCCACCACGGCACCAGCCGGCGCTGGCCGATCACATCCCACAGAAGGGTGCCCAGCAGGACGGACGCCGTGTAGTACGTGTAGACGCTCGGGTCGAGGACGATGCGGGCGTTGGCGCCCAGCAGCACCACCGCCGTCCAGCGCTGGCGCCAGACGGCGATGCCTCCGAGCAGCAGACTCAGCGCGGCCTGGGCCGGCCGGTCCCAACCGGGGGTCTCGGCGTCGCCCACGCCCAGCCAGCGCAGCGCCGAGGCGGGTTGGTTGGGTATCGCGAACCCGGTGGCGGCGAAGCTGTCCGCGTTGCCGAGGAAGAAGGGCAGCCACGCCAGGGCGACGAGCCCCGCGCACCACAGCCCGGCACGCGGCCACGACTGCCGGGGCAGTGCGAAGAGCAGCATGGCGAAACCCAGCGCGGTCGGCTTGGAGTCCATGGCCAGCGCCAGCCAGATGCCTGTCCCGGACGCGTTGCCACGGGTGACCGCGCGGACGGCGAGGGTCGTGAAGAACAGCGCCAGCACGTCGTCGAGGTGGCCGAACCGGACCGAGACCTCGATCCACATGGGGATGAAGGCCAGCCCCGCGATGAGGACACGGCGGCGCAGGCGCTGGTGGTTCGTGCCCGTGCCGAGGAAGTGCCAGGCGGCGCTGCGGCCGACCAGCACCACGATGACCAGCCCGAGAACCGACATCAGCGCGGCGGCGAGGAACTGCCCGGTCGAGTCGGGAAACGGGTTGAAGAGACCGGCGACCAGAAAGCTGACCGGCCCCATCTGGAGCTCGGGGTGGTGGGCGTAGAGGTTGAGTCCGCCGGTGCCGTCGCCGGACGGTCCCTGGTAGATCAGCTCACCGCCGGTGCGCAGGTAGTGCCAGGAGAAACCGCCATTCGGCTCCACCACGGCGAACCACACGGCGGTCCACGCGGTGAGCAGCACGAGGTGCATCCGCTGACTGATGGCCGGCACGTTCGTTCAGCTCCTGTTTCCCCGCCGGGTACGTCGACAGCTCGCAGGGGCCTGCGGAGCCCGGCAGGGAAGACGGGAGTGCGGTGCGGCTCGTTCATCGGGGGAGGCATGTGTGCTTCCCCCCACACCCGAAGGGTGACGAATGGGTCAACCCACGCTGATCATCTTGGCGACGCTCGGTACGCCGTCCGCGTTGAGGGCGAACAGCAGGTACGTGCCGGGGAGCGCGATACCGGGATCGCTCGGGATGGAGAGTTGGTAGGAGCCTTCGCCGACCTGGCGGAACGTCAGGGGCACCCGGCGCTGGTCGTTGTCGGTGGAGTGGGTCGCGGCCCCGGAGCGGACCAGCGCGAAGGCGCTGACGGGCGAGCCGGTGGAGACGGGCAGCGTCGAGCCGAGTGCCACATGGGCCGGCGGAGTGCTGGTGATCACGGGCCGGGTCCGTTCGGTGCCGTCCGGGTTCAGCAGATAGGGCGGGGTGAAGATCGAGCCGTTGAGGTGGTTGGTCGCGCAGTCGCCGCACAGTCCGCCGCCGCCCGAGAAGACGCGCCCGTCGGGCAGCAGATTCGCGGTGCTGTGGTAGGTCCGGGGCACCGCCATGGTGGCGAGCGGTGTGAAGCGGCCGGTCGCCGGATCCCAGATCTCCGGGGTCATGACCGAGGTCGCGTCGCTGAACGGGACCGGGGTCTCCTGCCCTCCGAAGACGGCGACCTTTCCGTCCGGCAGCACCACGCTGTTGCTGAACGCCCGGGCGGCGGCCATGTCCCCGGTGCGGGTGGCGATGGGTCGGCCGCCGCCGTTGAGGTCGACGGTGTAGGCCCGGCGCGTGGCGGGGGTGTTCTGGTAGGCGGGCGCGCCGCCCAGGGTGAGCAGCTTGCCGATGTCGTACGAGACGGCGTTGCCGTTCATCGCGTCCGGGCTGTCGGCCCTGGTTCCGGCGGGGGTGATCGTGCCGTCGCCGTCGGTCGTGATCCAGTTCATCTGCTTGCTGGGGCCGAGCTGGAGGACGCGGCCCCGGGAGGTGGCGTGCAGCCACATGTGGTTGTCGGCCCGGTAGGGACCGGCGGGGTCGGCCGTCATCGCGCCCGCGGCCGGCACTCCCGGCAGCTTGCGCCAGGTGTGGGTGGCGGCGGACCACACCTCACCGTTCTTGGGGCCGTCGCCGCCGCTCCACGACCCGCCGAGGACGAACGCGTCACCGTTGGAGAGCAGCGTCATCGCCTGGTAGCCGCGGGTGATGTTCATATCGGCCGTCGAGGACCAGGAGTCCGTGGCGGGGTCGTAGATGCTCGCCCGGGACGCGTTGCTGCCGCCCGTGACCAACACCCGTCCGTCGGCCAGCAGGGCTATGCCGGGACAGAACATGTCATGGCCGGTGTTGTCGACGCGGCGCTGGGTCACGTGGCCGGTGGTGAGGTCCATGATGGCCGTCTGGGTGTAGCCGTTGCTGCCGCCGAACCGGTCGACGGCATACGCCGACCAGGCCAGGAGCTTGTTGCCCGGCAGGACGGCCGTGGCGACCGGCACCAGGGGGAAACCGGTGACAGGACCCCAGGAGCCTCCCACCGAGGGGTCGCTCGGACCGCTGAGCCGGATCTCGGCCGCGGAGCTCCAGGTCCCCCGCTGTCCCGCCTCGCTGAGAGCGATGAGGCGTACGTAGCGGGCGGAGACGGCGTGGGTGAAGGGAACGGTCTTCGTGGTCGCGTCGTCCTTGAAGTGGCCGCTCGCGACCGGTGCGCCGAACGAGATCCCGTCGAGGCTGGTGGAGACCGTATAGGTCCCGATGCGGCCGTTCGCGTTGGTCTGTCGCGGCTGGTAGGTGAGCGCGGAGACCGTGGTGGTGCGGTGCATGTCGATGACGAGGGCGTGCGGGAACCGTGTGGGCTTCGGCGACCACCTGCTGTGCCAGAAGGTGGCCGGATCGCCGTCCAGGACGTTCGCGGCGCGGTCGTTCTCCTTGGCCGTCTCCTCATCGGTCGCGGAGGCCGTCCAGCCGTCGACCGGCAGGAAGGCGGTGGAGGGCGCCGGGAGGCCGGGGGCACCCAAGAGGCCGACGTCAGCTCCCGACGCCGGCGGGGTGGGCGCGGAGCGGGTGGAGGTGCGTTCCGTCCCGGCGGCCCAGCCACGGCGACCGCCGGCCGTGGTCGTGGCCGAGAGCCGCAGGTAACGGGTGTTCTGTGCGGCGAAGTCGAGGGTCTTGGTGGTGAGGTCGTCGGCCAGGGTGCCGGTGGCCACGGGCCGGGTCCAGCGCCGCCCGTCCGTACTGAGACGGATGGCGTACTCGGTGACACGGCTGCCGTCGACGGCCTTGCGCGGTCGGTAGACGAGCGCGGAGACGACGTCCGTCCGGTGCATGTCGATGGTGAGGGAGGTGCCGCTGGTCGTGATCGACCAGCCGGACTCGTCCAGGGCGGGCGCGGTGGACCGCATGGCCTCGGCGGGGACCACTCCGTGGTGGGGAGAGGTCGGGGACGCGTTGGGGTCGATCACCGGGGGCGCGGGGCGATGGCCGGCGGCGGCGTCGCTCGGCACCAGCGGCACCAGCGCGGCGGTCGTCGTGACGGCCGCGATGAGGACGAGGGCACGCGGTCTGAGGCGGGTGAGACGGAACGATGTACGCGAGAACCTGGATGTCATGACGAGCCCCCCGGCTGAGATGTGGCGGCAATGCTCCGGCTGAAGCTAGGTCATGTGGGTGCCGTGTCAAGGTCAGATGCCGGAATCGCGCCGTACTCGGGCAGGTCCTGGCGTGGAAACGGCGGATGATCCGCCCTTGACCGCGGGTGGTCCAGGCCAAGAGCCCCCCATGTGTACGTACACCGCATGTTTCTTCGCACCGTTTCTCCGTGCATTGCGGATCCACGCATCGGTACTGCGCGCCCTGGGGCAGCGGGGTCCACCTGGCTTCCGGTCGGCAGTGGCTCGGGGGAGGGGGCCACTGCCGACCGGGCGTTCTCACAGTGGGGGCGGCGGAGCCCCGGCCGGGCACCGGGGAACCCGCATCCGCCTCGGGAGGTGTCAGCCGGCGGCCTCGTAGGCAGCCATACCCGCTCGGCGGCCCGCCAGGGTGAGCAGGGCGACACCGGTCAGGGTGCCGATGACGAGTACGGCCGCCCCGGTCCACGCGGCGTAGCCCACCGCGTCCGTGAAGGCCACGGCCGGGCTCTTGACGCCCGCGGTCAGGCGGTACGTGAAGCGGGAGGTCATCAGGGTGCCCAGGATGCTGGTGCCCAGGACCGCGCCGACCTGGCGGGCGGCGTTGACCGTACCGCTGGCCTCGCCCTCGCGGCCGCGCGGCACATGGCTGACGCCGAGGGCGGTGGAGGGCGCGTTGGCGAGCCCGCAGCCCAGGCCGAAGACGACGAGTGCGGGGGCGTACGCGGTGAAGGTGTCGCCGGGCTCGACGGTGGCGAACAGCGCCGCGCCCGACGCGGCCAGGAGGAGCCCCGCGATGATCAGCGGCCGGGGGCCCCACTTGCGTACGAGGACCCCTGCCGCGACCGACGCGGCGATGAAGGTGACGAACTCCGCCAGGAGTTGGACACCCACCTCCAGGGCGCTCAGACCGCGCACCCGTTGGAGCCACAGGACCTGAAGAAGGGAGACACCGACGAAGCCGAAGAGGACGGTGGCCGCCAGCAGCAGGGAGGCGCTGTAGGACGGATCGCGCATCAGACGCAGGTCGAGCATGGGGGACTCGCGGCGCAGCTCGACGGCGACGAAGAGGCCGAGGAGCAGAAGGGCTCCGGCGAGTGAGGCGAGGGAGCGGGCGGCGGTGTAGCCGTGGTGGCCGCCGTCGATCAACCAGTAGATGAACAGGACGAGTCCGGCCGTACCGAGTATCTGTCCGGCCCAGTCGGGTCGGCCGCCCGGGACGCGCGACTCCTCCACCCGGGCCAGCGCCACGAGGGCGGCCACGGCGCCGAGAGCCACGTTCAGCCAGAAGGCGGCGTGCCAGGTCCACCACCGCAGGGCGAGTCCGGCGGTGACGGGGCCGATGGCCAGGCCGAGCCCTGAGGTCGCGGCCCAGGCGGAGATGGCTCCGGCGCGGCGGCGCGGGTCGGGGAAGGCGTGGCTGACCAGCGCCAGCGAGCTCGGGGTGATGAGCGCGCCGCCGAGGCCCGCGAGGGCCTGGCCGATTAGAACCGTCTGGAGGGTGGAGGCGAGGACGAGGACCAGTCCTCCCGCGCCCATGGCCACGGCCCCGGCGAGGAAGACTCTCCGGCGGCCCCATCGGTCCGAGAGGGCGCCGGCGCCGAGGACGAAGGAGGCGACGACGAGGGTGTACATGCTGGGTACCCAGACCAGGTCGGCCGGGGCGACGTGGAGGTCGTCCTGGACGGCGCTGAGGGTGCCGATGGTCTGGGTGGTCTGGAGGAAGACGGTGAACAGGCCGAGGCAGGCGGCTACGAGGACGGCCGTGGGGCTGCCCTTGGTGCGGAGGTCAGCGCGTGGCACGGGACACCTCCGTGACTCCCGAGGCTCCCGAAGTCCCCGAGAGGGCGGCCTTGACCTGGCGGGTGAGCGCGTCGGCGAGTACTTCCTCGCGGCCCGCCTCGACCGCGTCGAGTACCTGGTGGGCGACGTCGACGGGGCTCGTCTTCGGCTGGTCGACGCCGGCTGCCATGTCGGTGTCGATGAAGGCCGCGTGGACGGCGACGGTCAACGTGCCCTGCGGCCGCAGCTCTTCGCGTATCGCGTTCGTCATCGACAGGGCGGCCGCTTTGGAGACACCGTACGAACCGACCTGCGGGAGGGTGTGCCAGGACAGTACGGAGAGCATGTTGACCACGGCGCCGCCACCGTTCCGGGCGAGCACGGGCGCGAAGGCGCGGCACATCGCCAGAGTGCCGAAGAGATTGGTCTCCAGCTCCGCCCTCGCCCCTTCGAGTGAGTCCGTACCGATCAGGGAACTGCCGCGCAGAATCCCCGCGTTGTTGAGGAGAAGGGAGGTGTCGGAGCAGAGTTCGGCGGCCGCGGCGACCTGGGCGGGGTCGGTGATGTCGAGCGCGACCGGGGTGAGTCCCGGGTCGGTCACCGTGCGCGGATCGCGTGCCGCCGCGTAGACGGTTTTCGCGCCCCGTTGCAGCAGGGCGAGGGCGAAGGCGCGCCCCAACCCTCGGTTGGCGCCGGTCACGAGCGCCGTGGTGTTCCGCATGCGCGTCTTCTTTCGGGATGTGGAAGCAGGCCCGAAGGCGAGTGAGTAGGAAAACTGGACTCACTCTAGCGGAGTGGGTTGGATATTCAAATGGATGGAGGTGTGGAGGCGTGGATCAGGTGTCGGTGAAGTCCAGGGGCGGAACAGCGAGGTGTGACCGGGGGGTGCGGGGCAGGGTGTTGCGGCGGCGCGCGGAAGGAGCCGTCAAAGGGCCGCTTCGACCTCCAGGTAGCGGTGGCGGCGCGCTCCCCGATATTCCAGCGCCTCCCAGCCGCATGCCCGCAGTGCGTCCGCACATCGGCGCAGCGCCTCCGCTTCCTCCTGGGCGGCGCCGCTCCCGGGCGGGCCCAGCCACTCCACGCGGACGGCGCCGGGCTGTTCGGCAGGACAGACGCGGTAACCCGTCGCGGTCCGCCGTCCGGTCCCGTCCACGGCTGACGGAGGGATGCCCGCGGCCTCCAGGGTCAGGGAGATGGCGCGCCCCAACTGTGTCCGCTCCCAGGCGGCGGGTACGGAGAGCGGCTCCGCGTGCCCGGTGTTCATCAGGCGCCGGATCTGCCGCAGTCCCTCGAAGGCGACCCGCACCGCGGCTTCCCGCTGGGCCGGCGGCTCCGCCGGTGCCGGTCCGTCGCCGGTGGCTGCCTCGAACGTGGCCGCAGGGGCTCGTTCGCCGCGCTCTCGGGGAGACGTCATCGTGAACCCTTCTCCAGCTGTCGGGAACGGCAAGGGGTGCCGAACCGGTGGGCGGCCAGGCTGTCAGGCGCTCAGGACGCGGGCAAGCGGGGGCATTCGTTCGCTGCTGTCGGCCTGGCTCGGCTTCCGGCACCGCTCCTCTTCGGCGTTGCCGGCGTGCAGGCGCGGGTCGGTCGCCATAAGGGTGTGCGTCCTCGTCCGGCAGGCGTGTCTCGCCTTCGTCGTGGGGGCGATCGCGGGACGGATGGGGGAGCGCGGCCGTGGCGCCCTAGCCGGTGCCCTGTGTCGTGCTTTTGAGGTGCTCGATGCCGATCTTGTCGGTGGTGTCGGCGTCGCCGTCCAGTCGGTGGACGAGGACCCAGGCGCCGTTGGGCAGCGCGCCCGCGAAGACCGAGGCGTCCTTGGTCGCGCCGTTGTGCCACACGAGGCGGCCGGCCCGTTGCCAGGACGGGGCGGGCTCGCCCAGCCGGTGGTCGACGAGCAGCGAGGTGAGCAGCTCGGAGGCCGCGACCGGGGTGGCCCACAGGCCCCCGGCTGGGAGGATCGCGCCGGTCATGGTCTACGGTCGGAGGGGACGGCCGAGGAGCCCCCGGGCGACCAGGCGTCGCTCCGGCGGCGGGGCGGAGGTTACCTGCGTGATGTCGAGGGGGCTCAGCACGAACTCGGTCAGCAGGTGTTCGTACGGGGCGCCGCCCGCGGCGGCGAGGGCCGAACCGAGCACCGCGTAGCCGAAGTTGGAGTACTCCTCCCGCTCGCCCGGGGCCCCGGTCACCAGGGTGTCCAGGCGCCGGACCAGCGCGTCGAGGGCCGCGGCGTCGAACGGGACATACGGATCGCGGCGATCGAGGCCCGGAGGCAGCCGGGGAAGGCCGGAGGTGTGGGTGGCCAGATGTCGCAGGGTGATGCCGGTGCCCGCCGGGACGGGCAGGAAGCGTTCGAGGGGATCGTCGAGTTCGAGCGCACCCGCGGCGGCGAGGCGGACCAGGAGCGTGCCGGTGAGAGGCTTGGTCAACGAGCCGATCTGGACGCACAGTTCGGGGTCGTGGCCGTGCTCGACCCGTGGCGGGGCGGAGCTGCTGAGGACGCACAGGGGTACGGGACGCATCATTCCATGATCCCCGATGCCGAAGTCCCGGCATGTGGCGGGGCCGCCGCGACGGAAGCGAGACGGCCCCGCGTGCTGCGACCCGGGTCAGCCCCGAGGCAGCGTCATGCCCTGGACCTGGGGGAGCGCGGTCCAGTCGTTGGAGGCGATGGTCGCGTGGGACTTGGCGAGCAGCGCTATGCGGGCCTGGGCGTCGGCCGCGGGAGGGTTCTTGGCGTCCAGAGCCGGGGCGACGCCGTGGGAGTCGGTCATCACCAGCAGATAGTGGCGGGCGTCGTACCAGCCGGTGTCGATGGTGCCGTTGAGGTACGTGGCGGCGTCACCGTCGAACAGGACGAACCACGGGCGCAGCGAGGTGTCCGCGTAACGGGTGCGCGGGTCACCGGACTGGGCGCCGTGGACCGTGGGGAAGATCTGCGCCTGCCCGGTGCGTCCGGCGGCGTGCAGATCGCGCAGATACGTCGCGTACTCCTTGTCCGTCCACAGGGTGTCGGTCGGATTGCCCTCCTCGACCGTGCCGGGGATGATCTCCAAGATGACCTTTCCGGCGAGTTGCGCGCGGGTGGGCCAGTTCCCGGCCGTGGCCGCCTCGTCGAGGGTGGCGTACTGGCCACCGCCCGGCTTGGCCAGCAGGTCGGCCGGGCGGAAGACCGCCGACCCGAGGTGAGCGCTGATCGCCTGGTCCAACTGGGCCGGGCCGAGGCCGAAGCGGGACTGGAACCCGGCCTTCATCTCCAGCTTGATCATGAGAGGCCCGCGTCCCGGGTGGGCCGCGAGCCAGACCCGTACGTTGTCCAGGCAGCTCTCCAGGTTCTTGTTGGCGCTCCCGGAGTAGAGCTGTGCGGGCGTGCTCGCGTTGACGCAGTTGTTGCTGTTGCCCAGCGGGTTGGAGTGGCTGACCTTCCACTCCTTGGTGATGAAGTCGTCCCACACGTCGAGCTCGATCATGGAGGTGCCGGTGTCGAGTGCCTGTGCCAGATACCGGAAGGACGCCGGGTCATAGATGTTGTGCAGGCCCGAGGACGTGGCGCCGGACAGCGGCAGGCTGTCGGGTCCGGCGGCGGAGGCGTCGGCGCCGCCGCCCGCGCCGAGGAGCGCCAGGCCGAGACCGACGGCGGCGGTCGCGGCCAGGGCGGTGCGCAGGCGGGTGGTACGGCGTCCGGGCAGCGGTTCTGACACGGGGACCTCCAGTGGGGGCGGCTGTTCGTCGGACGGTGACAGCAGAGTGTGAATCGACAGAGTCATGACAAGCAACACGCGCTGCATTCCCGCCGTCGCCGAGCTGTCGTCGAGCTGTTCGCCGGTCCGTCATCGGCTGCGAGTCTTCGAACGGCACGCCGTGGATGGAGGGTTGGCCGGCGCACTGCCCCACCGCTGCTCCGGCCGGCACAGCAGGATGTGGTCCGTCCCGGGCGCCGCCGGCCTCGGCGTGCCGTGCCGCCGCGGTCGGCGCGCCCGGGGCGGGTGCTGATCACCCGAGGGGGATCACCCGGTGATCGAGAAGACGACCCGTATGCCGGTGGTGGAGTTGATGCGCTCGTTGATCCCCCAGATCCGCCCGGTGTCCGGCGAGTAGCCGAGGTTCTGGGTCAGGACCGGGGAGGTGGTGTACACGTGCGGGGCGTCGTTGGGCAGGGCCCGGTGGATGCACGAGTAGTCGATGGCGTCACCGGAGCCGCCGCCGGTGCCCGTGGGGCAGGTGCCGCTCATGTACCAGTACTGGCCGTTCGTCGTGGCCCCCTGCATCGCCCAGACCGGCGACGAGTAGCCGACGGTGGCGTGGCTGACGCCGTGGCCCGACGGGTCGGTGGTGGAGGGGAGCGCGGTGAGGTAGTTCAGCGGCCAGCGCACGACCCGGCCGCCCGCTCCGCCGGACTTGTACTCGGCGGAGACCAGGCCGTCCTGGCCGGTGCGGTCCAGACTCAGCGAGTTCAGACAGGGGGTGGTGCCGGCGGCCACGGCACACGCGGTGTTGTCGTCGGCGGTGGTGCGGTAGCGGCCGACCATGGGCAGCGCGTAGTTGCTCCAGCGCGCCGAGGACGTCGTGCCGGTGATGCCGACCGACTCCTGGCTGGAGTTGACCTTCCAGATGTGCTGGAGGTCGTACACCTGGAGCCAGCGGCCGTTGGCGACGAAGACCTTGTTGCCGTACCAGACCACACCGTCGGCGTGGGTGCCCTGTACGGCCCGGAAGTTGCCGTCGCCGCCCGCGCGGGTGCCGGTGGGCTCGACGAGCAGCAGATGGTTGTACGTGATCGTGCTGTTGTCGGCGTTGACCAGACTGACCCGGGCGAACTCGTTCGGTACCGGGTTCGCCCCGCCGAGACCCCGGCTGAAGTGCCAGGAGGCCAGGAAGGCCTTGTGGCCGTCCCACAGACCGCCGGGCTGGGCGTCGTACGAGCCGGTCAGGCCCTGCGGCGTCCAGCCGCCCGCGTCGGTGTAGGAGTTGGACGTGTCGTCCGCCTTGTCCCAGCAGAAGCCGGTCGGGCCGAGGCTCGAAGCAAGGCCCGTGCTGTGGCACAGGCCGTTGGTGCCGGTGCGGCCGCCCGAGGTGAGCACGCTCGTGGCGTTGGTCCGGGCGACCGCTCCCTTGGCCTCCACCGCCTTGATCGCCTCGTCGTAGACGTCGAAGGTGTTCTGGCGCTGCCCGCCGAAGTCCGCCTGCGGGTCGAGGGTGAACTGGCTGACGACGGCGCTGTCGAGCGCGCCGAACGGGGTGGCCGCCCGGGCGGGACCGGCCGTCGCCAGGGATGCGGCGACGGCGGCGAAGCCGGCGGCCAGGGCGGTGAGCCCGGTCTTCCATGATCTGGTCATGACCAGGAAGAGTAGGTGTCAGAGCGGCGGGCGCACATCCCGGGCCGGGGACGTGAAGTGATATATCGGGCCTTGTTCGGCGTGCGGGAAGGTCAGCAGGGTGATCTCCACGGTGCGGTGGTGCTGGTCGCGCACCTCGCGGTGGATCTCCAGCTGCGGAACGCCGTCGGAGCGGTCGTCGCCGGGGGCCATGGTGAGCTGCTCGTTGTGCTCCAGGCTGAGGCCGGCGTCCGCGGCCCACGCGTAGAGGCGGCGCAGATCGCTGTGGGTGTGGTGGGACAGCGTCCGCTCGTAGCGCGCGAGGAGCGGGATCTGGGCGATCAGGCTGGGGGAGAGGTAGCTGACCGCGTGCTGGATCTCCCGGTCGCCGGCCGAGGCCGTGTAGTAGTGGACGAGGGTGCGGACGCCGGGCCGCAGGCCCAGCTGCGCCGCGTACGGGGCGGGCGGGGCCTCCCAGACCAGCCGGGTCGCGGCGGCGATGCCCGCCCGGGGGCTGAGCGCGCCCAGCGGGAACTGCGCCTCCGGGGGCGCCTGGAGCAGCCGCGCGTGCGCCTCCCCGGGGCGGTCGCCACGGACGAAGGAGCCGCGCTTCTCGGTGCTGATGAGCCCCTCCTGGCGCAGGACGTCCAGGGCCTGGCGGATCGTCTGGCGGTTGCTGCCGTAGTGCTCGGCGAGGATCCGCTCGGCGGGCAGCCGGTGTCCGGGTGTCGAAGTGCCGGACTCGATCGTGGACTTGAGGTCGTGGGCGATCTCCAGATAGCGGGGGACGGGGGGCAGGGAATGACCATGTGTGCCGGGCATGTGTCTCCCTAGATCGATCACTGCGGGTGTCTGAGTGGTTCTGTGGAGCGACTGCCTTTGTATCATTGGTCTAGACCGCCAGGGTGAACCGCAGGCGGACATTGGCGAGATTGCCACATACGGGAGAGGCGGCGCGCGGGTCAGGAGGGCAGGAATGGCCGGAGCGCGTCGGTCGCGCCCGGGAACCCTCGCAGGTCCGCCTCCGTCGCGAACTCGTGGTCCGCGTAGTCGAAGCCGGGCGTGACCACCTCGGCCACCAGGCCGTGTTCGGCGCCGTCGACCAGGCGGGACGCCTTCCAGTGGCCGCCGGGGACGAGCAGGAACCGCGAGTCGTCGGTGCCGAGGCGGACGCGGCCGAGGGTGCCGTCCGGGGCGAGCGTGGCGTATTCGAGCGGTCCGCCGTCCAGGAGGAAGTGCAGGATGTCGCTCCGGTTGCGGTGCAGACGGCCGAGCGGCTGGTCCCGGGTGAGCAGATAGTGGATGGACGTGGCGGCCGGTCTGGGGCCCCGGGGGAGCGGCAGGGTGTGCGCGCTGGTGTAGATGCGGCGGAAGTATCCGCCCTCCGCGTGGGGTTCGAGCCCGAGCTCGGCAACCCAGTCCCGCATGGCATGCCCTTCCGTCGCCGTCGCCCCCCGGGGCCCCATAGTGGCAGGCGCGCTCCGGGCTCAGGGACCCGAGGCGTACGTATCGGTCTGGAGGTCCTCCACCAGCGCGAACAGCCGGGCCTCGTTGCCCGCGAGGCCCGCCGCCCGCAGGGACTCCTCGGCCTCCGCCATCGGCCCGGCGAGCAGCGCCAGGGCGCGCGGCGCCGTCGCCGGGTCCGCGAGCACGGCCTGCGCGGTCTGCAGCAGCCGGACGTACGCCTTGGCGGCCGTGCGCTCCGGTTCGGTCATCTCGGCTTCTCCCTCGTGTCCGTCGGTAAAGGTGTCGGACCGTCAAGCATCTCTCGCGGCACTGACAATGGGCGGCGCGCGGCTCGCGGACGCGTCCCTGGGGCCGGGAGCGGGCGGTCTCCGTGGCCCCGGGGCGGTGACGTGTCCGTCTCGGCCGGCGGCTACGGCGGCACCGACCTCGGCCGGACCTGCTCCGACACGTCCAGCACCGCAGTTCCTCCGCACGGGTGTGTCCGGCGCGCCCCCTTGACCGGGGGCGCGCCTACACGTTTTCGGGGGCCGATGGGGGCAGTTGAGTCACTTCTGGCGCGCGGCGCGTAGGTGAGGTGGTGGAATCCGTCACTAACACCACGGTCCATTTCGTCATAGAGGACATAGAGCCGACGCTGGTGCCCGTCCCGAGGGGGGAGACATGGAAGAGATCTGCGTACCGCTGTATGTGGAGCTGCTGCACGAGGGGGGTGATGCCATGACGCCGGTGGAAGCCGTGATGACCTATGACTCCGACGATCCGCTCGCGGTGTCCGTGGACTTCGTCTGCGGCAACGGCACCCACACCACCTGGACGATGGGCCGGGACCTGGTGGCCGAGGGGCTGACCTCCCGCCGCCCGGTCGGGATGGGGGACGTCCGCGTCTGGTACTGCGGCGACGGGGGGTTACGGATCAGGCTGGATTCGGACGAAGGCAGCGCCGATCTGCTGGCCGGCCTCGAGGACGTCGCGGAGTTCCTTTCCCGTACGTACCAACTCGTTCCGGAAGGAAGCGAGCTGGACGGCTACGACGTGGACGCGGTCCTGGACCTGCTGCTGGCGTCGACCCCCGCACCGGCCCCGGCCTGCCGCTGGTGCGGCCGGGAGTGTCCGTGTCTGGATCACGGCCCGCAGTAGGTCCGACGGGGGGAACGGATTCCTGAGAGCCCGCCGCCCGCCCCGGCGCTTCCGGAGCGGGCGCGGCTCGAAAGCGTTCCACGTCAACACGCCTGGCTACAGCGGCTATTGACAGTTCTGTCAATGACATGAACATTACTAGTCGCTCACCGGGTTCCGCCGCGGCGCACCACCCCGCTCCACCCCGCGCCGCCGCCGGACCCGTGCTCCCACCCCCCACCGTCGTACCCCATGACGTCCGGACCCCGCGTCCGGTCTGGAGGAGCCACGTGAACACAGCCACGCGCACCCGGGCGCGAACCGCCAGGTCCGCCAGATCCACCGGATCCGCGAGAACCGCCCTCGCGGCCGCCCTGCTCGTCGCCGCCGCGGCGCTGGGAACCGTGCAGAGCACGGGGACCGCCGCCGCCCGTCCCACCGAACGCCCCGGCACCGCGCCCTCGCCCGACGCCCCGCACCGCGGCGCCGTCGCCGGGGCCCGCACCCCCGGCCACGACGCGGGCCGCGACCGGGCGGTGGCGGCGCTCAAGGACGGCCGCGCCGCACGTCCCGCCGCCCTCACCCACAACTGGTGGGGGATCTTCCCGCAGCCCGGCACCCACGACGGCATCACCGCCACCCACAGCCTCGACCCCGCCTACCACGTGAGCGACGCCGACAACTTCACCTACGCGCCCACCACCAAGGCGCAGAACTCCTGCATCGAAGTGGTCACCGCGTACTGGAACAGCGGCAACGAGCTGTGGGCGTGGGACTGGTGCTCGCGGAACGGCGGACCCGCCAAGATCGTGCCGCTGGACGCCGACTTCCGCGCGAAGTACACCACCGCCGTCGACGGCCGCCCGGCCTTCAGTATCCAGCTCGTCAAGGACACCGGCTCGGGCAACCGCTGGTCCTCGTACCTGTACAACCACCGCAGCGCGCAGTGGGAGCTGCTCTACCGCCAGTCCGGCACCGACCAGAGCGACCTGGACTACGGCTGGGACATCTTCGAGATCTACGCGAGCGTCAACCCGGCCACCGGTGTGGGCTACTACTGCACCGAGGCCAGGAACACCGTCTTCGACAGCAGCGCCATCCAGCTGCGCAAGGCGGGCGTGTGGAAGCCCGCGCGCCCGGCCGACTCCCCGTGGACCGAGGCCAATCCCTCCGGGCGGGACTTCCTCTGCCCGCCGCTGAAGTTCCTCCAGGCGGGCGCCAACGACCACTGGACCGTACGGCAGTGACCGCGCCCTGAACCCACAGCCGGCGCCCGGCCGCCTTCCCGCGGCGGCCGGGTGTCAGGGCGCGTCGGCCGTCCACCACCGCGCCTTGTACAGGCTCGACCCCTTGAGCTCCTCCTCCCCGCCCGGCCCGTGGAAGCGGATGCGGGAGGTGCACCAGGTGCAGGGGGCGCCCGGCTCGGGGCTCACGGTCAGGAGCTGCCCGGTGGCCGGGTTCTGGCTGACGCTCTTGACCGAAGGGCGGTCGACGGCGCTCTCGTCCGGGTACGGGACGAACGCGCCGGTGGGGACGGCGAAGCGGCGCACATGGGTGCTGGTCGACAGCCACATCGTGCTGTCCGTGCCGAGCGCGCGCGCCAGGTCGTGGCCGCCGGTCTCGGGCAGGGCGACGGTCCGCGCCGCCGTCAGCCGGGGGCTCGCGGGGCCGCCCTCCACGGCGAGGCCCACCAGCAGCCGGTCGCCCAGCGCCCACAGCAGTCCGCTGCCCGCGTCCCACAGCAGCCCGTGCGCCCCCGGCAGCGCGAAAGAGGCGTGCGTCCCCGAGCGCGCGCCCTGTGAGGCGGCGTAGACACGGACGAAGCCGCCGGTGCTCGCCGCCACCGCGATGTTGCCGTCCGGCAGCAGCTCGACGCTGTGGGGGTTGGCCGAGGCGGGCAGCGAGGCCGCCCAGTACACCGCCCCGCCCTCGCGGTGCACCGCCGCCACGAAACCGCCGGAGGCGCAGGTCAGCAGCAGCGGGCCGGCGGCGGTGGCGCGGGCCTTGGCCTCGCTGACGTTCTGCCAGCCGCCGCGCGGATCGAGATCCGCCAGGGTGGGGTCGGCCACCGGCGACCAGGACCACAGCGGTTGCAGATCGGCGGCCCGGGCTGTCCGGTCGGGGCTGCCCGAACGCCAGTAGGCGCTGGCCGCGTCGAGCAGGATCACCGACTGGGACGCCTGGTCGCAGGCGAGGATCTGGGTCCCCGGCGCGCGGGAGGAGGGGGGCGCGGCAGCGGGGGAGGGGGCCCGCGCGGCCGCGCCGGCCGTCGGCGCCGCCAGCGCGGCGAGCCCACCGGCCACGGCGGCCCGCAGCAGGGCCCGGCGGGGGGCGCGCGAGGAGGATGCGGGACGTGTCATGGGCACGGGGTCCTACGTTGGCAGGCGCCTTCCTCTCCCGTGGTGAAGGGGGCGCGCGGTCCCCGCGTACTCCACCCGGACGGGCCAGCGGGCGGCTCCACCGGCCGCGACCGACGATGGAGCGGTGAACACCACGTCGCACATCGCACCCGGCGGATTCCTGACGCGGCCGCTGGACAAGGCCGACGTGCCCGCCTGGCTGAGGCTGCGCGTCGACGCGGAGCGCGCCGACAGGAGCGGCCACCACGTCGACGCCGACGACCTGGCCGAAGAGCTGGAGAACCCCAAGTTGGACCTGGAGCGGGACACCCTCTCGCTGTGGGACGGCGCACGGCTCGTGGCCTACGCCCTGGTGCACGCCCCGGACGGAGCCGTGGACGCGGCCCGCTTCCGCGGCGACGCGGCGGTCCACCCCGACTGGCGGCGCCAGGGCCTCGGCCGCCATCTCGTCTCCTGGATGGACGCACGGGCCCGCAGCCGCTACGCCGAGGGCTTCGCGCACCTGCCCGGTGAGCTCCTGATCAGCGGGAAGTCCGGGGATGCCAACCTGGAGGCGCTGGCGGCGAGCGGCGGGTTCACCGCCTGCCGCTGGTGGTTCGAGATGACCCACCCGCTCAACACCGGGCGCCCGATGACCGGGGGCGTACCGGAGGGGCTGCGGCTCGTGCCGTTCGAGCCCGTCTGGGACGAGCCCACCCGGCTGGCCCACAACGACGCCTTCCGGGACCACTGGGACTTCACCGCGATGGACCCGACCGACTGGCGGACCCATGTCGTGGGCGCCCGCTCGTTCCGCCCGGCCCTGTCGAGGCTGCTCCTGGACGGCGATCAGGTGGTGGCGTACCTGATCGCCGAGGAGTACGAGGCGGACACCGCCGCCGACGGCACCCGCGACTGCCACGTCGGCTACCTCGCCACCCGCCGCTCGCACCGCGGGCGCGGGGCCGCCCCCACCCTGATGGCAGCCACCCTCGACGCCGCCCTCACCCACGGCTACGACAGCGCCTCCCTCACCGTCGACACCGCCAACCCGTCCGGCGCCCTGGGCCTGTACGAACGGCTGGGCTTCACCGCCCACCGCGAGTACGTCACGTACGCCCGGCCGCTGAGGGGCGGCTGAGGGCACGCGGAAGCAGGGGGCGCGCCGGGCCCGCCCGGCGCCGGTGTGAAGCGGGTACGCGCCCCGATCGGTCGGGTTAGTCGGGATGATCTTCGGGTACCCGTGGCGGACACGTCCGGTATCCCGGGCGCTCATCGGACCTCGGCAGGCAGGAGGCACGCATGGACGGTGCGACGGTGGGGAGCGAGGCGCGGGGCCGGACCATCACCACCGAGGTCCCCGCGCGGCTGGACCGGCTGCCCTGGTCGGGCTGGCACTGGATGATCGTCATCGGGCTCGGCACCGTGTGGATCCTCGACGGCCTCGAGGTCACCGTCGTCGGCAACATCGCCAGCCGCCTCTCCGAGGACGGCAGCGGTCTGGACATCACCGACGCGCAGATCACCGGTCTCGGCGCCGCGCTGTACGTGTCCGGAGCCTGCTTCGGCGCCCTCTTCTTCGGCTGGCTCACCGACCGGTACGGCCGCAAGAAGCTCTTCCTCATCACCCTCGCGGTCTATCTGGCGGCCACCGCCATGACGGCGCTGTCCTTCTCCGCGTGGTGGTTCTTCCTCTTCCGCTTCCTCACCGGCTTCGGGATCGGCGGCGAGTACGCGGCCATCAACTCCGCGATCGACGAGCTCATCCCCAGCAAGTACCGCGGCCGGGTGGACCTCATCATCAACGGCAGCTACTGGCTCGGCGCGATGGGCGGCGCGCTCCTGTCCGTCCTCGCCCTGAACACGGACCTCTTCCCCAAGGACCTCGGCTGGCGGCTCACCTTCGCCCTCGGCGTGGTGCTCGGCCTGGTCATCCTGCTGGTGCGGCGGCATGTGCCGGAGAGTCCGCGGTGGATGTTCATCCACGGCCAGGAGGAGGGCGCGGAGGGGCTCGTCAAGGACGTGGAACGGCAGGTCGAGGAGGAGACGGGCGAGCCGCTGCCCGCGCCGGGCCGGGCCATCACCATCGAACAGCGCGAGAGCGTGGGGTTCCTGGAGATCGCCAGGACCCTCTTCCGCTCCTATCCCAAGCGCGCGGTGCTGGGCTTCGCGCTCTTCATCGGGCAGGCCTTCCTCTACAACGCCATCACGTTCGGCTTCAGCTCGATCCTGGTGAAGTTCTTCGACGTCGCCAGCGGCCACACCGGCTACTTCTTCGCCGTCGTCGCCTTCGGGAACTTCCTCGGACCGCTGCTGCTCGGCCGGTTCTTCGACACCGTCGGGCGCAGGGTGATGATCGCCGGGACCTATCTGCTCTCCGGCGCGCTGCTCTTCGTCACCGCCTGGTTCTTCAGCCAGGGGTGGCTCAACGCGACCACGATGACCGCCTGCTGGTGCGTGGTGCTCTTCTTCGCCTCGGCGGGCGCCAGTTCGGCCTATCTGACGGTCAGTGAGATCTTCCCGATGGAGACCCGGGCGATGGCGATCGCCTTCTTCTACGCGATCGGCACGGCCGCCGGCGGTATCTCCGGGCCGCTGGTCTTCTCCGGGCTCACGTCGAGCGGCATCGTCGACGACGCGGTGGTGGCCTTCTGCGTGGGCGCGGCCCTGATGACGATCGCGGGCGGGGTGGCGGCGTTCTTCGCCGTCGACGCCGAGGGCAAGTCGCTGGAGGACATCGCCACGCCCCTGTCGGCCCGGGAGGCGGCCGCCGGAGGCTGAGAGCCTGACTTTTGGCGGCGGACCGGTCGCCCGGCCGCCCCGCCGGGCGGCCGGACCAAGGCGAAGGCGCCCCCGCGCATACCGCGGGGGCGCCTCCTTCGTCCGCGCCGGGTGTCAGCGCTTCGGCGTGTTCGCCGCGGTGACGTTGACCGCGGCCCAGGCCCTGTCGACCGTCTTGTACTCGACGCCGGAGGTGCCGTACAGGTCGGCCGCCGCCTTCAGCGTCGCCGTACGGGCGTCGTGGAAGTCGGTGGTGGAGACCATGTAGCGCGTCAGGGCGCGGTAGAAGATCTGCGTCGCCTTGGCGCGGCCGATACCGGTCACGGACGCGCCGTCGTAGGTCGGCGAGTCATAGGCGACCGAGCCGATCGTCTTCTTGCCGCTGCCCTCGGCGAGCAGGTAGTACGCGTGCGAGGAGACGCCCGAACCGCCGTGCACCTCCGCGTCGTACGAGGCCGGCGACCAGTAGTCGACCGTGCCCTCCAGCTCGTCGAGCGACGGCTTGTCCAGACGGCGCAGGAAGGTCTGCGCCAGTCCCAGCTTCTCGCCCACCAGGTAGTTGGGCGCGTTGTTGGCGTTGTTGGTCTCGAACTCGACGTTGCTGCCGAAGATGTCGGCGAGCGACTCGTTGAGCGAGCCCGGCTCACCGAACTGGTTGCCCTGGTCGTCGACCCGGGTCGGCTGGAGGTTGGCCGTGGCGTCGACCACGCCGTGGGTGAGCTCGTGGCCGGTGACGTCGAGGACGACCAGCGGCTGGGTGAAGGTGGCGCCGTCGCCGTCTCCGTAGAGCATGCAGCCGCACTCGGAGTACCAGAACGCGTTGCCCACGTTGGTGCCGAAGTGCACCATCGCGCGGGCACCGGCGCCGTCGTTCTTGATGCCGTTGCGGCCCAGCACCTTCTTGTAGAAGTCGAGGGTGCTGGCGATGCCGTACTGGGCGTCCACGGCGGCGGTCTGCCGGTTGGTCTTGGCGCCGTTGCCCCAGGTGTTGGACGTGCTGGTGAACGCCTTGCCCTGGGTGAACTGCTCCAGCTCACGGCCGCCCGCGTCGCGCGTCTCGGTGTTGCCGCGGGTGGCGTCCTTGAGCAGGTACGAGGTGCCGCCGGTCCTCAGGGTGTTCAGCGGCACCTTGCCGACGAACAGCGACGCGCCGGAACCGACCGACGGGATGCCCGCGGTGCGCGGCGGGTTGAACGGCTTGCCCGCGGACGCGGTGGCGGCGGCGCCGGAGGTCTTCACCCCCGTGAGCGGCGCCGCCTTCTCGCCGCTCTTGCGCAGCTTGGACTTCAGGCGCGGCGAGATGAAGGTGTCCGCGGCGGGGATGTCGGTGAGCACGGCGCCGGTCGTGGCGTCGATGACGACCGTGCGGACGCCGCCCGCCTCGGTGGTCCTGCTGTTGCTGACCTTGATCTGGTAGGCGAGGGCGGTGCGGCCGGCGCGCACGTCGACGACGAGCTCGGGCGTACCCGCGTCGCCCTTCGCCCGGGAGGCGGCCTTCGCCTTGGCCTGCGCGGCCGTCAGCTTCGGTGCCTTGGCGGTGACGGCGACCTGGCGGCGGGTGGCCCGGGTCACGTCGAGGTACGCGGACTTGGCGTCGAGGTGGATGACCAGGTCACCACCGAGGACCGGCATCCCCTTGTGGGCGCGGGCGAACCGGACGTGCTGCTTGCCGTCCGGGTCGACCAGCGTGTCGGTGGCCGTCAGGGTGTCGTCCTTGGAGACACCGGTGGCGGCGGCGTGCGCGAAGGCGGCGGCGCGCGCCGCGTCCACGACCGACTTCGCGGACTTGGCGGAGGCGGCGACCCGGGAGTTCCCGGAGGCGGCGACCCGGGAGTTCCCGGAGGCGGCGGAGGTCGCGACGGCGGTGCCCACGCCCCCCACCGTGATGGTCGCGGCCGTGGTGACGGCCAGGGCGATCGCCAGTCTGCGTATGTGGGGTGTACGCACTATGGAGGATCCTTAGGTGTTGCGGGGCGGCCGGCTACAACCGCCCGTACGCACGGTGTCTGCGAGCACCGCGGGGACTGTGTGGTCCCGAGCGAACACTGCTATGCCTGACATGCGCATGTAAAGCCGTTTGTTCGGCTTGTGTGCCTTCGGAACGGAGATTTAACCATCGCCTCCGCCCGTGCGGACACAGAGCGACCGGCCGTGCGGGATGCGTGTTCCTCCGATGATCCCACCGGTCCAGATGTGCACCGGACCACGTTGGTTGCACCGGCCGCGCACTGTGCTGGTCATCACAGCGCGCGGGCGGCGTTTCCCTCCCGTACGAGGGGAAATGCGCGGATCGTTGGCGGACCGGGGGCGGCGTCAGCTCGCCGGGTGACGGGCCGCCGGACCGGTCCAGTCGGCGGTGACATGGCCGAGGCGTACCCGCTGCGGGTGGTCACCGACCGCGACGGACACCGTCCTGCGGCCGGTCGCGAAGTCGATCGCGGTGATCCGGTCCGCCCCGCTCTCGGAGATGACGCACGACGTGCCGTCCCCGCTCACGGTCGCCCAGTACGGTTTGGACGCGGGGACCAGCGGCCCCTCCCGCAAGGTGGCCCGGTCGACGACCGTGACGTAGTCGTCCATCGTCCCGGCGACGCAGAGGCGGGCACCGTCGGGGCTGATCGAGAGGCCGTGGTGGCGCGAGTCGTTGACCCAGGTGGTGCGGTCCTCGCTGGTCGCGGGGTTCTTGGGCAGGGTCTTGACGCGGGTGATCCGGTCGGTGGCGATGTCGTATTCCAGCAGGCCGTTGAAGAACGACACCTGGAAGTAGAGCGTGGACTCGTCGGGTGTGAAGACCACGGGCCGTACCGCGTCGGAGAGGTCCTTGCGGCCGAACGCGTCGAGCCGGTCGCGCATGTCGATGACCTTGACGGGCTTGAAGGTGTGCGCGTCCACGACGGTGATACGCCGGTCACCCTTCGTCCAGTCCCACGCCGGGTCGTCGAGCGCCGTGTTCACCTCCCCGATCGCCATGTTCCACAGGTACTTTCCCCCGTCGGTGAAAACGTTCTCGTGGGGTTTGTCGCCGGTCGCGAAGGAACCGAGCTGCCGGCCGGTCGCGATGTCGAGGACGTGCACGGTGTTCGAGGTGGAGGCGGAGACGGCGACCCGGGTGCCGTCGGGGGAGACCGCCATGTGGTCCGAGCGGTAACCCGACACGGGGAAGCGCCAGTTGATGTGCCCGGTGGCCAGGTCGAGGGAGACCACATCGGCGAAGCTGGGCCGGGAGACCACGACCGCGGAGCCGTCGGGCGTGGAGTACATGTCGTCCACGAACTGGTCGTGGCCCTCGCCGGGGCCCTGCCGGATGCCGAGGAAGTAGGCCAGTTTGATCGGGTTGAGGTAGATCTCGGTGAGCCGCTGGTCCTTGTCCGGGATGACGTTGATCCGCCCGATCCGGGCGAGGTCGCCGCTGGACTTCACGACGTCGGCGGTGCCGTCCCAGTTGTTGCCGACGAACATCACCTCGCGCAGGGCCGCGGCACCCGCGGCCGGTGTGCTGGGGGCGTCGGAGGCGGACGAGGAAGCGGAAGCGGTCGCGGAGGCCCCGGTCACGGCGAGGGTCACCACGGCCGCCAGAGAGCCGAGCGTTCGGTAGGCGGGCATCGTCTCACTCCGGATGGTTTTGTGGGGGGCATGACAATCACGGTGCGATGTGGCTACCGGACGGTAGTGAGGCCCGCGCGACAAGGCAAGAGCCATGACGGCGGCGGATGCCGGGCCCGGCCGGACGCGGCGGACGCCGCCGACCCCGCTGAGGGGCGGGCGGCGTCCGCTGGATCGCGAGGCGGTCTCGGCTCATGTCGAGGGCCGTGTCGACATGGAGGTGGAGACTGAGCTTCGCGCCGGCGCGGCCCGCCGGAATCGTCACCGTGTGGGCGAGTCGATCCCCTTGGGTACCTGGACCGCTCCTTCCGCGGCCGGTGTGCCCGGCGCGCGGCGAGGGGAAGAGCGTTCCCGGCATGTGACGGCAGGAGCGTTTCCGTCAACAGCCTTCTCCGCACCAGTGGTTGGGTCGCGGGAGCGCCGCGGACGCGCCGCTCGGGAGCCGTCGGGGCGGCGCCGCCGTCAAGGGCGGTCCGTGGCGTGCCGCGCGTCCCGCCGCGGCGCCCGCCCGAAGCGGGTGTTCATCACGATCGGATCTCGGAGCCGGGGGAGGGGCTTGCCGGAGGGCCTGTAATCGATTCCAATCCTCCGTGTAATCGATTCCACGGACGCACAAGGAGGTGGTCCGGCACATGGCGAGCATCAAGGACGTGGCCGCCCACGCGGGCGTGTCCGTCGCCACGGTCTCCCGGGTCCTCAACAGCCACCCGTCCGTCAGTCCCGAGGCGCGCACCCGCGTCCTCGCCGCCGTGGACGCCCTCGGCTACCGGCCCAACGCCGTGGCCAGGTCGCTGCGCACCGACCAGACGCGCACCCTGGGCCTGGTCATCAGCGACGTACTCAACCCGTACTTCACCGAACTCGCCCGCTCCGTCGAGGAGGAGGCCCGCGCGCTCGGCTACAGCGTCATCATCGGCAACGCCGACGAGCGGCCCGAACTCCAGGACCACCACGTCCGCACCCTCCTCGACCGCAGGATCGACGGCCTGCTCGTCTCGCCGACCGACGGGGGCTCCCCGCTGATCCTGGACGCGGCCCGCGCCGCCACCCCGATGGTCTTCGTGGACCGCTGGATCCCCGGTGTGGACGTACCCGTCGTACGGGCCGACGGCCGGGCCGCCGTCCGCGATCTCGTCGCCCATCTGCACGCCCTGGGCCACCGCAGGCTCGCCATCATCGCGGGCCCCGCCGCCACCACCACCGGCAGCGAACGCGTCGAGGCCTTCCGCGACGCCCTGGGCGAGCACCGGCTCCCGCTGCCCGAGGCCTACATCGGCCACGGCGACTTCCAGGCCGGCAGCGGCCGCCGCTGCACCGAGCGCTTCCTCGCGCTCGCCGAACCGCCCGAAGTCGTCTTCGCCGCCGACAACCTGATGGCGCTGGGAGCGCTCGACGCCATCCGCGCGCACGGCCTGCGTGTCCCGCACGACATCGGGCTCGCCGCCTTCGACGACATCCCGTGGTTCGTCCACACCGACCCGCCGATCACCGCGATCGCGCAGCCCACCGGCGCGCTGGGCCGGGCCGCCGTCCGCGCGCTCGTCGACCGCATCGAGGGCCGCCCCCCGCAGTCCGTCACCCTGCCCGCCCGTCTGGTCGTCCGCAGCTCCTGCGGCGAGAACGCCCCCACCCGGAGGAGCACCCCGTGACCGGTTCCGCCGATCTCCTGCGCGTCGAGGGCATACGCAAGGCCTTCCCCGGGGTGCTCGCCCTCGACGGCGTCGACTTCGCCCTGCGCCGGGGCGAGGTGCACGTCCTGCTCGGCGAGAACGGGGCGGGCAAGAGCACCCTCATCAAAGTGCTCTCCGGCGCCCACCGCCCCGACAGCGGCCGCGTCCTCGTCGACGGACACGAGGTGCGCGTCCAGAGCGCCCAGGACGCCGAACGGCTCGGGATCGCCACCATCCACCAGGAGTTCACCCTGGTCCCCGACCTCTCGGTGGCGGAGAACATCTTCCTGGGCCGCCAGCCGCGCCGCTTCGGCATGATCGACCGCAAACGGATGGAGGCGGACGCGGCCGTGCTCCTGAAGCGCGTCGGCGTGGACGTGCCGCCCCACGCGCGCGTACGGGAACTGGGCATCGCCCGGCTCCAGATGGTCGAGATCGCCAAGGCGCTCAGCCTGGACGCGCGCGTGCTCATCATGGACGAGCCCACCGCCGTCCTCACCTCCGAGGAGGTCGACACCCTCTTCGCGATCGTGCGCTCGCTGCGGGCGGACGGCGTGGGCGTCGTCTTCATCACCCACCACCTCGAAGAGATCGCGGCGCTCGGCGACCGCGTCACCGTCCTGCACGACGGCAGGAGCGTCGGCCAGGTGCCGGCCGCCACCCCGGAGGCCGAACTCGTCCGCCTGATGGTGGGACGCGACATCGACCAGCAGTACCCGCGCGAACGCCCCGACCCCGGCGCCCCGTTGCTCTCGGTGCGCGGGCTCACCCGCGACGGCGCCTTCCACGACATCGGCTTCGAGGTGCGCGCCGGCGAGGTCGTCGGCCTCGCGGGGCTGGTCGGCGCGGGCCGCACCGAGGTCGCCCGGGCCGTCTTCGGCGCCGACCGCTACGACAGCGGAACCGTCGAGGTGCTGGGCGCGTCCGTCGCCCGGCACGACGTGAACGCCGCCATGGCCGCCGGGATCGGCCTCGTCCCCGAGGACCGCAAGGGCCAGGGCCTCGTCCTGGACGCCTCCGTCCAGGAGAACCTCGGCCTGGTCACCCTGCGCTCGGCCACCCGCGCAGGCCTCGTGGACCGCAAGGGGCAGCGCACGGCCGCCGCACGGATCGCGGAGCGGCTGGGCATCCGGATGGCCGGACCCGGCCAGCAGGTGCGCACCCTGTCCGGCGGCAACCAGCAGAAGGTCGTCATCGGCAAATGGCTGCTCGCCGAGACGAAGGTGCTCATCCTCGACGAGCCGACCCGGGGCATCGACGTCGGCGCCAAGGTCGAGATCTACCGGCTCATCAACGAACTGACCGCCGCCGGGCACGCCGTCCTCATGATCTCCAGTGATCTGCCCGAAGTGCTCGGCATGAGCGACCGGGTCCTGGTCATGGCCCAGGGACGGATCGCCGGGGAACTCCCCGCCGCCCGCGCCACCCAGGAAGCGGTCATGGAACTCGCCGTCGGCACGGCCCCCGCCACCGCCCCGGCACCGCACGAAGAGGAGGGTCCCCGTGGCCACTGACACGCTCCGCAGCACCACGGACGCGAGCGGCGCCCGGGCTGTGCGCCGCCTGCTGCTCGACAACGGCGCCCTGAGCGCCCTGGTGGTCCTGGCGGTGGCGATGTCGCTGCTCTCCGGTGACTTCCTGACCACGCAGAACCTGCTCAACGTCGGTGTCCAGGCCGCCGTCACCGCGATCCTCGCCTTCGGCGTCACCTTCGTCATCGTCTCGGCCGGCATCGACCTCTCCGTCGGCTCGGTGGCCGCCCTCAGCGCCACCGTGCTCGCCTGGACCGCGACCGAGCAGGGCCTGCCGGTCTGGCTCGCGGTCCTGCTCGCCATCGGCACGGGCCTGGCCTGCGGCGCCGTCAACGGCGCCCTCGTCGCGTACGGCAAACTCCCGCCGTTCATCGCCACCCTGGCCATGCTCTCGGTCGGCCGGGGCCTGTCCCTGGTCCTGTCGCAGGGCAGCCCGATCGCCTTCCCCGAGTCCGTCTCCCGCGTCGGCGACACCCTGGGCGGCCATCTGCCGGTCCCGGTGATCGTGATGGTGGTGATGGGGCTGCTCACCGCCCTGATCCTGTCCCGTACGTACATCGGGCGCTCCATGTACGCGATCGGCGGCAACGAGGAGGCGGCCCGGCTCTCCGGACTGCGGGTCAAGCGGCAGAAGATCGCCATCTACGCGCTCTCGGGCCTGTTCGCCGCCGTCGCGGGCGTCGTCCTCGCCTCCCGGCTGGTCTCGGCGCAGCCGCAGGCCGCCCAGGGGTACGAGCTCGACGCGATCGCGGCCGTCGTCATCGGCGGGGCCAGCCTCTCCGGCGGCGTCGGCAAGGCCTCCGGCACCCTCATCGGCGCGCTGATCCTCGCGGTGCTGCGCAACGGCCTCAACCTGCTGTCGGTGTCCGCCTTCTGGCAGCAGGTCGTCATCGGCGTGGTCATCGCGCTCGCGGTGCTGCTCGACACGGCACGCCGCCGCGTCGGGGCGACGACCGCGTCCGCCGCCGGGAGCGCGCCCGGGTCGGGCGGCAGGCGGGGCGCGGCGAAGCTCGCGGCCGCGGCCGTCGCCCTGGCGGCGGTCCTGGGCGCCCTGTCGTTCGTCGACACCGGCTCGTCCGGCTCGTCCACCAGGGTGGGCATGTCGCTCTCCACCCTCAACAACCCGTTCTTCGTGCAGATGGAGGCCGGGGCCAGGGCGGAGGCCAAGGCGGCGGGAATCGACCTCACCGTCACCGACGCCCAGAACGACGCCTCCCAGCAGGCCAACCAGATCCAGAACTTCACCGGCGCGGGCGTGAAGTCGATCATCGTCAACCCGGTCGACTCGGACGCCGTCGGACCCTCGGTGCGCGGCGCCAACAAGGCGGACATCCCGGTGGTCGCCGCCGACCGCGGCGTCAACAAGGCCGAGACCGCGACGCTGGTCGCCTCCGACAACGTCGCGGGCGGCAGGCTCGCCGCCAAAACCCTCGCCGACCGGCTCGGCGGCAAGGGCCGGATCGTCGTCCTCCAGGGCACCGCGGGCACCTCCGCCAGCCGCGAGCGCGGCCAGGGCTTCGCCGAGGGCATCAGGGCGTACCCCGGCATCACCGTCGTCGCCCGCCAGCCCGCCGACTTCGACCGCGCCAAGGGCCTCGACGTCATGACCAACCTGCTCCAGTCCCACACCGGCGTCACCGGGGTCTTCGCCGAGAACGACGAGATGGCGCTCGGCGCGGTCAAGGCGCTCGGCGACCGGGCGGGCGCCTCCGTTGCCGTCGTCGGTTTCGACGGCACCCCCGATGGCCTGAAGGCGGTCGCAGCGGGCACGCTGTACGCGACGGTCGCGCAGCAGCCCTCCGAACTCGGCCGCATCGCGGTGCGCAACGCCCTGCGGGCGGCCAAGGGCGACACGGTCGAGAGCGCCGTGAAGGTCCCGGTCAAGGTCGTCACCCGGCAGAACGCCGCCGACTTCTCATGACGGACGCCGGTCCGCCACTCAGCGAAAGCAGGACAGGGATGTACGACTACGACCTCCTGGTCGTCGGGTCCGCCAACGCCGACCTCGTCATCGGCGTCGACCGGCGCCCCGGGCCCGGTGAGACGGTCCTCGGCTCGGACCTGGCGGTCCACCCCGGCGGCAAGGGCGCCAACCAGGCCGTGGCCGCCGCCCGCCTCGGGGCGCGCGCCGCGCTGCTCGCCCGGGTCGGGGACGACGCGTACGGACGGCTGCTGCTCGACTCCCAGCGGGAAGCCGGAGTCGACACCGTCGGCCTGCTGGTCGGCGGGGCGCCCACCGGGGTCGCGCTGATCACGGTGGACCCCTCGGGGGACAACAGCATCGTGGTCTCGCCCGGCGCCAACGCCCGGCTGACCCCGCAGGACATACGCGCCGCCGCCAGCCTCTTCCAGGCGTCGCGGGTGGTCTCGGCGCAGTTGGAGATCCCGCTGGAGACGGTGGTCGAGACCGTCCGCAGCCTCGCCTTCGACAGCCGGTTCGTCCTCAACCCCTCGCCCGCCGGCCCGCTGCCCGCCGAGGTGCTCGCCGCCTGCGATCCGCTGATCGTCAACGAGCACGAGGCCCGGTTCCTGCTGGGCGCCTCGGCGGGGCCCGCCCCCGAGGACTGGGCGCGGGCGCTGCTGCTGCGCGGACCGCGCTCGGTGGTGATCACGCTGGGCGCGGCGGGCGCCCTGGTCGCGGCCGGCAGTACGAACTCGTTCGTCCGGGTGGAGAGCCCGCGGGTCGAGGCGGTGGACACCACGGGTGCGGGCGATGCCTTCACCGCCGCGCTCGCCTGGCGGCTGAGTCTGCGCGAGAGCCTGGCGGACGCCGCCGCGTTCGCCGTGCGGGTCGGCGCGGCGGCCGTCACCCGGCGGGGCGCGCAGGAGTCCTTCCCCACCGCCGACGAGGTCTTCGCGCGGTGAAGAAGGGCGGCATCCTCAACCGTCATCTGTCGGGCGCGCTGGCCGAGTTGGGCCACGGCGACGGGGTCCTCGTCTGCGACGCCGGCATGCCCATCCCGGCCGGCCCGCGCGTGGTCGACCTGGCGTTCCGCGCCGGGGTGCCCTCGTTCGCGGAGGTGCTCGACGGGCTGCTGGCCGAGCTGGTGGTGGAGGGCGCGACTGCCGCGCGGGAGGTGCGCGCGGCGAACCCCGAGGCCGCGCGGCTGCTGGCGGACCGCCTTCCGCGGCTCGACCTGGTCGCGCACGACGAGCTGAAGGCGCTGTCGGCGGGCGCGCGGTTGGTCGTACGGACGGGGGAGGCGCGCCCGTACGCGAACGTGCTGCTCAGCTGCGGGGTGTTCTTCTAGGGCGTGTTGGGCGTCGCGGGGCAGGCGGGACTTTCGCAACACGCCCTGGGCCCGCGCGGCCGCCCCATCGGTTATCGGCCATACGCGTACATATCCCGGAAGGCGCCCCCTCGTGCCCCTTACCGTGATCCCCGGTGCGTCGGCCGACGCAGCAGCACACGGCCCTCGGGGCCTCGGGCCAGGGAGTGCGGGAATGACACGACGGCTGGGCACCCTCGCGGCGGTCGGCGCGCTGACCCTCGTGGTGACGGGCGCGGTCCCGGCGACCGCCGCGGCCCCGTCCTCGGGCGGGACGGGACACGCCCCGGCGACGGCCGAGATCTTCGCCACGGACAACACGGCCACCATCACCGACCCCGACGACCCGCGGCTCAGGACGCGGCTGGTCCGCTTCGACCACGAGGTCCGCGACATCATCCGCTCCCATGGCGCGAGGGCGGGCCGCTCGACCCTCCTGGACGGCGTCTTCTGGTCCTCCGGCCTCCAGCAGGCGACGTACGAGCGCTCACGCGAGTTCGACGTCAACCACGTCGGCGCGGCCGGGCTGCACCACCTCGCCGACATCATCCGCAAGCAGTACCGGCAGGAGTCCGTGCTGACCTTCCGCCACCTCCCGCGTACCTCGCCCGAGACCAACGCGGTCGACATCGAGGCGAGCGGGGTGACCTCGCGCGAGCTCCACGACGCGCTCGTGGCGGACCCCGAGGCCCGGGACGAGCTCGGCGGCGGCTCGGTCACCGCCCGGGACGGCCGCCTCGTCCTCATCGCCCCCCTCGACGACCTCCCGCTCGCCCGGAAGTTCGTGGCCGGGCTGGGCGTCGACTGGAACAAGGCCCAGGTGCGGTACGGCGCCGAGGAGTTCGTCGGCGGCTGACACGCGCCGGAGGGCCCCCGTCGGCCGGTGCCGGCGGGGGCCCCTGCGCGCGCCGCGGTTACGACACGTACAGCTTCCCCGGGTGCGGGTAGTTGGACCGGAAGCCGGCCAGGTCACGGGCGTCGGACGGCTTGAGCTTGATGCAGCCGTTGGACTTGTAGTCGCTGTTGCCGTCCCAGCGGTAGGGCTCGGTCTTGCCCTGCTTGCCGTTGGGCAGCATCTCGCTGTGGACGAACAGCGCGTCCCGCTTCACCCCGTGGGGCTTGCAGAGGTGTTCGCCGATGTACCAGGCGAGGCCGTGGATGCCGCCCTTCCCGCCGTCCTTGTGGGCCTCGAACGAGCGGATCCTGTAGTCGCCCTTCGGCAGCACGCCGCGGTTCTTCAGGCACGAGTTGGTGCTGCCCGTCCCCGACCCGGCACGCCAGGTCTTCACGGTGTACGTGCGGACCTTGTCCGGGTTGACGACCTGGACGTACACCAGGCTCAGCCGCGAGTTGGAGGTGTCCTTCTTGTTGATCTTGAAGGAGAGGTAGGTGTAGCTGCGGGACGCGGCGGCCTTGCCGCCGGCGCCGGTGGTGCTCGTCGCGCTCGTGGCGGAGGCGGCGGACTGCTCCTGTGCCGTCTTGGCGTGTGCCGGCGAGGCCTGCGCCGGCAGGGCGCCGATCCCGGCGACGGCCATCGCGACGACGGCGCCGTACGCGAACCTGGACTTCCCCCGTACCGTGGTCATGGACTCGTTCCCTTCCCTGGGGTTCCCCCGAGGACCGCTGTCCCCGGTGTGCCGAACACCCTAGGAATCACCGCCGACGCCGGGCATTCACCGGGGGGTTGAACCCGGATGAACCTCAGGGGTAGCAGTGGGGGGCGTCTCATACCCCGGCGGTAGGCCCTCCGCGGTAGTCCGTCACCCTGACAGGCTCACGCGGTCACGCCGGGTGACCACGTTCACCCCATCCGGCCCGCCCGCCACAGGGCGCCCTGGCGCAGCCGAATTGGCCACTTTACGTGGTCGCACACCCGGTGCTTTTCCGGGAAATGCGGCGCAAGCTGGTATCGGAGCCGGGCCGTCTATCCCCGAGCAGACGGCCCCGCTCCCTCCGGGGCGCCGCCGACCGCGGGAGGACGGCGCCCCGAAAACACGCGCTCAGGCCACCAGCTCCGGGTGGTGCAGCCGCGCCACCCGCGGATGGGCCCGCAGCCACCCCTTGAGCTCGTTGCGGCCGTACTCGGCGTGCAGCGGGTTGTCGGCGCTCTGCGCCACTCCCGGCGCGTCGGCCAGATAGGCGCCCGGGACCGTGTCGATACGGGCGTCCAGACGCGGGTTGTAGAAGAACGGCACCGAGTACCGCTCCACCGCTCCGGGCGGCGAGACCACCCGGTGGTCGGTGGCGGACAGATAGCCCCGGGTCGCGATCTCCAGGAGTTCACCGAGGTTGACGACGAAGGCGCCGGGCAGCGGCGGCACGTCCACGAAGCCGTCCCCGAGCCGGACCTGGAGGCCGCCCACCGAGTCCTGGAGCAGCAGCGTGAGGAAGCCGTAGTCCTTGTGGGCGCCCACGCCCTGGCCGTCGCCCTCCGGCGCGCTGCCGGGGTAGCGGATCAGCTTGGTGTGCAGGTGCGGTCGGTCCGCGAAGGCGGCGTCGAAGAAGTCGGCCGGGGCGCCGATCGAGGTGAGCAGCTCCTGGAGGAGCCGGTGCGCGACGGAGGCGAGTCGGTCCTGCCAGTCGAGCACGACCGTACGCAGCTCCGGCAGCGCGTCGGGCCACTGGTTCGGCCCCTCCAGCCAGCGGTACGCCGGGTCGTCCGGGCCCACCACGGGCGCCGGCCGCTCGGCCCCCACGTCCAGCTGGTCGCGCCAGTCCGAACGCCCGCCGGTCAGCTCGTGGCCGATGCGCGTGTAGCCGCGGAAGTGCGGCGAGCGCAGATTGCTCAGGGCGAGCCGGTCGGCCTCCGGCAGCGCGAAGAACTCCCTGGTCAGCCGAAGTATGCGGGCGAACTCGGCGGCGTCGATGCCATGGCCGGTCAGATGGAAGAACCCGGTGTCGCGAGCCGCTCGGTGCAGCCCCTCGTGGAAGGCGTCACGCGTGGCCGGGTCGTCCGCCTGCGCGAGGTCGACCACGGGCAGGGAGGTGGGAAGCAGGGTGATGCTGGACATGAGCGGTTCCGTTTCCGTTCCGGGATGTACGGAGGTCCTGTCCCCGGGGTTGGCGGGAGGACGGCCGGGACGGAGAGGCGTAGGGGTGCGCCGAACCGGGAGACCGCGACAGGACCGTGGGCGAAGGGCGAGGGCCGGGGCGGGCGAGGAGCCGGGCCGGGCCATGGCCGCGAAGGCCGCGAGGGTCAGTCCTGCGGGCGACAGCTCGTGGTCGTGACGCGCACGTAGTCCACGTGTCGGCGCATCACGAGAAGAGTCATGACCTGAGAGTACGCCCGCGGCGCCCGGTCGCGGAGGAGACCTTCCCCACATTGACGCGCGATCGGCGCGGTCTGCTCATCCGATCGGGGCATCCCCCAGCCCCGCCTCCCGCGTCCAGTGCCGCGGATTGGCGAGAGTCGTACGCGTCCAGCCGCACGCCGGCCCGTCCACCAGCCAAGGGATCCCCCATGCTCCGTCGTCTCGCCGTCGTCCTCGCCGGCCTCTCCGCCGCGGTCTGCCTCACCGCGGGCACCGCGCACGCCCTGCCCACCGACGGGCCCACCGACCTGACGCCCCGTGAGCAGGCGGGTCTGAACTTCGCGGGCCACCTGCTCGGCAGCCTCTTCGGCGGTGCGCCGATGCGGGGCGCGGGTCTCTGACGCGGCGAGGCGGGCGCCCGCCCCCTCCGGGGTGAGCGCCCGCCTCTCCTGGCCGGGTGCGGGGATCAGCCGACGTTGACCGCGGCCCAGGCCGCGTTCACCGCCTTGTACTCGGCGCTGCTCGCGCCGTAGAGCGCGCCGGCCGCGCTGAGCGTGGCGGTGCGGGCGCCCTTGTAGTCGGTCGTCGACGTCATGTACGAGGTGAGCGCCTTGTACCAGATCTGCACGGCCTTGTCGCGGCCGATGCCGGTGACCGTGGAGCCGTTCGAGGTGGGCGAGTTGTAGCTGACGCCGTTGATGGTCTTGGCGCCGCTGCCCTCCGAGAGCAGGTAGAAGAAGTGGTTGGCCGGGCCCGACGAGTAGTGCACGTCGAGGTTGCCGAGGCCGGAGGCCCAGGCGTCCTTGGACCCGCCGTCCTTGCTCGGCTTGTCCATGTAGCGCAGCGGGGTGCCGTCGCCGTTGATGTCGATCTTCTCGCCGATGAGGTAGTCGCCGACGTCGGTGGCGTTCTTCGCGAAGAACTCCACCGAGGTGCCGAGGATGTCCGAGGTGGCCTCGTTGAGGCCGCCGGACTCACCGCTGTACTGGAGGTTGGCGGTGGCCGCCGTCAGACCGTGCGACATCTCGTGCCCGGCGACGTCCAGCGAGGTCAGCGGGGCGGCGTTGCCGGTCCCGTCGCCGTACGTCATGCAGAAGCAGCTGTCGTCCCAGAACGCGTTGACATAGGCGTTGCCGTAGTGGACGCGGCTGTAGGAGGCCACGCCGTCGTTCTTGATGCCGTTGCGGCCCAGCACGTTCTTGTAGAAGTCCCAGGTGACAGCGGCGCCGTAGTGCGCGTCGACGGCCGCGGTCTGGGTGTTGGAGGCCAGGCCGTTGCCCCACACATCGTCCGTGTCGGTCAGGAGCGTGCCCTTGCCGCCGGTCTTGTGGGCGAGGTTGTACGTCTTGTGGCCGCCCCGGGCGGAGTCGCTGAGCTGGTACGTCGAGCCGGACTTGGTGGTGCCGAGGGTCACCTTGCCGCTGTACTCGCTGTTGCCCGTGCCCGTCTTGACGGCCTGCCACTGGGAGAGCTTCTCGCCCGTGGTGGCGTCGGTGACGACGTGCAACTGGCTGGGGGTGCCGTCGTCCTGGAGGCCGCCGACCACCGTCTCGTAGGCGAGGACCGGGGTGCCGCTCGCCGCCCAGATCACCTTGCGCGGCGCCTGGTCGGCCGTGGCCTTCGCGGCGCCCGCGCCCTTGGCGGCGGTGAGCGCCTTCTGCTGGACGGCGGCCGTGTCGAGGGCGGGGGTGGTGGAGGCGACCTTGATGGCGGCTCTGGTCGCCCGGGTCACCCCGGCGGTCGCACCGGACTTGGTCTCGTGCACGACGAGGTCGCCGCCGAGGACGGGCAGTCCGGCGTAGGTGCGCTCGTAACGAGTGTGGACGGTGCCGTCGGCGTCCTTGACCACATCACGGACGACGAGCTTCTCCTGGGCGCCGAGGCCCAGTTCGGAAGCGGTCTTGGCGGTGGTGGTGTTCGCCTCGCGGATCAGCTCGGCCCGCTGGGAGGCGGAGAGACGGAGCGGCTGCGCGGACGGGCCGTCGGCCGTGGGGGAGGAGGCGCCGGCGGATCCGGAGGACAGGGCGGTCAGACCGGCGGCGAGCAGGGCGGCGGCGGCGACGGGGCCGACGACGCGCGTAGAACGCGTTATACGAGAGGTCACGCGAGCGTCCCTTTCTGAGGGGGAGGTGGGGGGTGCGGGTGCCACGTGCGAGCACAGCGTTGCAGGAGGGGCGCGTACATGTCATTGAGGTGTCCGCACAATGACCGGAAAGCATCCGAGGTGCGCTGAGCTGGGGCGGAACGGGAAGTGGCTTTCCGGTCAAGGGATTTCGGGCGTCCCAGGTCGTCGCGCGTCAAGCTGTGAACCGGCTGTCACGTTCCGTTGTGGCCGGAAAGTGACCTTGGGGGATGTGAAAGGACCTGTCGGGGTCTGGACCGTGCCGAGGCAGATGACTACTGTCGTCAGCACCTATTCAAAAAGTTGACTAGGTGTGACGAGGGAAGAGGGGTCGGCGATGGCGACGACGAGTGCCTTCCGTGAGGCCGTGGAGTCCGGTGACCATGCCGCGATCGAGGAACTGCTCGCGCGGGACGTGGTGTTCACCAGCCCGGTGGCGTTCAAGCCGTATCCGGGCAGGGCGATCACGGCGGCGATTCTGCGGGGCGTGAGCCGGGTCTTCACCGACTTCCGTTATGTGCGGGAGATCGTCGGCGCCGACGGCCGCGACCAGGCGCTGGTCTTCACGGCCAAGGTCGGCGAACTGGAGGTCAACGGCTGCGACTTCCTCCACTTCGACGAGGACGGCCTGATCGACGACTTCACGGTCATGGTCCGTCCGCTGTCGGGGGCCCAGGCGCTTTCGGAGGCGATGGGGGCGCAGTTCGACCGGATCCGCGAGGAGGCGGCCGCGGGCTGAGCGCCGCGCGGATCCGGGACCGTGCGCGAGAAGCCCGGGCCCACGAGGATTTCCTCGTGGGCCCGGGCTCTTCGCACGCCGGCGGCGGCTTGCGACCGCCGGTCACGCGCTGTCGGTCACTCGATGACGAGCTCGACCTCGATGTTGCCGCGCGTCGCCTTGGAGTACGGGCAGAAGGCGTGGGTCGCCTCCACCAGCCGCTGCCCGGTCTCGCCGCCCAGCTCGTCCGGCAGCTCGACGCGCATGACGACCGCGAGGCCGAAGCCGGTGTCGTCCTTGCCTATGGAGACCTCGGCGGTGACGGAGACGTCCTTGGTGTCCAGCTTCATCTCACGGCCGACGGCTCCCATGGCGCTGGCGAAGCAGGCCGCGTACCCGGCGGCGAAGAGCTGCTCGGGGTTGGTGCCCTCGCCGTTCCCGCCCAGCGCCGGGGGCATGGCCAGGGGCAGGTCGAGTCGGCCGTCCGAGCTCACGGCCCGGCCCTCGCGCCCGTTGGCGGTGGCGGCGGCGGTGTACAGCGCGTCCATGGGATGCCTCTTCTTCCGTCCGGTGGTGAGCGGCTGCCGCTCCCCTCTGCACCAGAGAGTTGCACACAACTAAATTGCGCGCAACTCAATGACGTCCGAGGCGCTACCCTGGTGACATGAGCTCCTCGTCGACCCCCGCCGCGTCGCACCCGCCCCTGGCGTCCGACGTCGACCTCCTCCGCCTCGACCACCAGGTCTGCTTCTCGCTGCACGCCGCGTCACGCGCCTTCGGCGGCGTCTACCGGGACGCGCTCAGGGATCTGGGCCTGACCTATCCGCAGTACCTGGTGATGCTGGTGCTGTGGGAGCACGGGGCGCAGCCCGTCAAGGTCATCGGCGAACGGCTGCGGCTCGACTCCGGCACGCTCTCGCCGCTGCTCAAGCGGCTGGAGTCGGCGGGCCTCGTCACCCGGGAGCGCAGCGCCGAGGACGAGCGCTCGGTGACGGTCCGCCTGACCGAGGACGGCTCCGGCCTGCGGGAACGCGCCCTGCCCGTCCCCCTGAAAATCCTCTCGGCGACGGGCCTCTCGGTCGAGGAGGTCCTCTCCCTCCAGCAGCTCCTGGGACGGATCACGACCTCACTGGACCGGGCGCACTGAAGCCGCCGCGCCCCGGTGGTCACGGGGAACTCGGCGGCCACGGCGAACCGCGCCGCCTCGCCCGCGACGGCTACTTCAGACCCATCGCGTCGCAGGCGTCCTTCACATTGGCCGTGCAGATCTCGGCCTTCGAGTAGACGCCGTCGCGGATGACCGTCTCCTTGATGTTGGCCCTGGTGAGGGAGACGATCGGGATGATCACGGAGGGGATGGCCTGCCGGGTGGGAGAGTCGACCGTCGTCTTGGTGATCATGGTCAGCGGCTGTCCCTTGGCCAGCGCGACGGCCATCTGGGCGGCCACGGGACCCTCCTGGACGTACGGCTTGTAGACGCTCATGAACTGCTCACCCATGACGATGCGCTGGACTCCGGCGAGTTCGGCGTCCTGGCCGGTGACCGGGGGAAGGGTGGAGAGACCGGCGGCCTTCAGGGCCGTGATGATGCCGCCCGCCATGCCGTCGTTGGCGGAGTAGACGCCGATGATCTTGTCCTTGCCCAGGGCCGAGATCGCGCCCTCCATGTTGGCGTTGGCGTTCTCCGGCTTCCACTCCTTGGTGTCGTACTCCTTGCC
>NZ_JBEXWK010000016.1:0-185377 GCF_040629815.1 Streptomyces sp. NPDC005878 | reverse complement strand
GGTTCGTCTGCGGCCGGGGAGAAACACCCGAACCGCTCGGCGACTCATCCAGTTCTACCGGCCACCCCCAGCCCTGGCAACGACCCCTCCTACTAGGCCGGTTCGCAGGGAAGGACGAGAGTCCCCGCCCTGGCCGGGCGGCCGTTTACGCAGGTGGAAGCGGTGATGAGCCGGCCAGTGAGGCCCTCTGAGGGCTACGACGTCCGTTCGTACGTGACGTGGGTCCTATGGGACGAGTCACCTTGAGGGTGTCCGATTTTCACGAAGAGTGACGGTTCATACCCTTTTGAGGTGGTGGTGGGGCGCGGCGATCGCCTCGAAATCAGAGGGAAACGGGCGACTAGACGCCGTCCTTCACAGCCTGGGGCGAGCCCGCGCCCCACCCGTAGCGCTCCGACGCGGTCCGCTCAGGGGGCGATGGCGCCCACGGACGGCAGATAGCGCGGCGCCCGCCAGGCCCGCAGCCGTCGCTCCACGGCGGCTCCCAGCGAGAGCAGCTCGGCGTCCTCGTGGTGGCCGGCCATCAGCAGGAGCCCGACCGGCAGCTCACCCACGGCTCCGGCGGGCACCGACAGCGAGGGGTACCCGGCCACCGCCGCGGGGGTGGAGGACGGGATCACGTCGTTGTCGCCGCGCGCGCAGTCGGTCGTCCAGGCCGGCGGGTTCGTCGGCGCGGCGATGGCGTCCAGGTGGTGGGCGGCCAGCGTCTCGTCGAGCGAGCGCCGGGACAGTTCGGCCAGCTCGGCGCGCAGGGCGCGGTACCCCGGGTCGGTGGTGGGCGGGGCGGCGAGGGCCTGCTCGAACAGCTCCTGCCCGGCGAAGCAGGCCTGCTCCCGGGAATGGGCACGGTTGAACGCGATCAGCGCGGCGAGGTCCCGGGGCCCCTGGCGCGTACGCAGGTAGGCGTCGATGTCCCGGTGGAACTCGCTGAGCAGCGCGGGGAATTCGAGCTCGGCCAGCCGGTCCTGGTACGGGGGCGTCACCTCGACGACTTCGGCACCGGCGGCTCGCAACGTCCCCGCGGTACGGGTCATCACGGCGTCGACCTCGGGGCCGAGCGAGGGCAGGCGCCACAGACCGATGCGCTTGCCCCACAATCCGCCCTGCCGACCCACCGATTCGGTCCACTGGGGCGTACGTTGGGCCGGTATGGCGTCAGCACCCGACCGGTCCTTGAGGCCCGTGACGCCGGGGACACCCGTGGGGCTCGTGAGGCCCGTGACACGGTTTCCGGTGAGCACGGACAGCGTCAGCGCGGTGTCGATGACGTTGCGGGCCATGGGCCCGGCGGTGTCCTGCTCGGCGGAGATCGGCACCACTCCCCTCTGGCTCACCAGACCGAGACTGGGCTTGAGACCGACCACCCCGTTCATCCCGGCCGGGCACACGATGGACCCGTCGGTCTCGGTACCGATCGCCACCTGGGACAGCGAAGCGGCGAGCGCCGCGGCCGAGCCGGCGGAGGATCCGCACGGGTTGCGGTCGAGGACGTACGGGTTGTTCGTCTGGCCGCCGACGGCCGACCACCCCGACGTCGGCTTCGCCGCGCGGAAGTTCGCCCACTCCGACAGGTTGGTCTTGCCGAGGATCACCGCTCCCGCCTGCCGCAGCCGGTTCACCAGAACCGCGTCCTCGGCCGGCGGCTTGCCCGCAAGTGCGAGCGATCCCGCCGTGGTCGGCAGGTCCCAAGTGCCGACGTTGTCCTTGAGCAGCACGGGAATGCCGTCGAGCGGTCCGCGCAGTCGGCCGCCGCGCTGCCGTGCGTCGCTGGCGGCGGCCTGTCGCAGGGCCGACGGGTCGGTGTAGAGCACGGCGTGGATCTTCGCGTCGATGGTCTCGATCCGCCGCAAGTACGCGCGGGTCAGCGTCAACGACGTCAGCGTCCCCTTGGCCCTGTCCGCCTGTAACTCCGGGATCGTCACCCTGTCCAGGTCGATCCCTTCCAGAGCTGACGCTCGGCGCGGCGGTCCGTCCGTCGCGCCGATGTCCTGCGCGCTCGACCCTGGCGCGCCCGCCAGCAGCGCTCCGCCGACCACGGCGGCGATCAGTGCACCCACTCTGCTCGATGTCATGGCAGACAGGGCACTACACGCCTGCGCCACGGCGCAAGGGTCGTCCCGGCCGGGAACGCTGCCCCGTCGGGCGCGGCCCCCGGGCGTGCGGGCAGCGTCGCGGCGCGGGGCCTACCGTCGACGAGGCAGCCTCGTCGTCGCGACGTTCACCGGATGCGGCGGATACGGATCGGTCCCCGCGCCTGAGAGAGTTCGACGGGTCGGCCACTTTGAGTGATCTCGACCTCGCCGGCCTCGACCAGTCGCCGGGCCGCGCGCCGGGCGGGTTCCATGAGCGCGCGCCAGCCGTCGTCGTCCCCGTCGTACACCGCCCGTGCGGCGTCGGAGGGGCAGATCGTCGCGGTGGCGCTGCGACGCTCCAGCAGATCCAGAATGGCGCGTTCCAGACGCCGCTCGGTCTGCCGTTCGGTGTCGGTCACTCTCCCAGTGTGGCAGCAGCGGCAGGGGCGCGATCCGGGCCGTGCGCAGGACCACGGCACGCAGGCTGTCACCCGTTTGGGCTAACCCGATGCGACGCCCAACCCCTGTCGGACCAGGCTGGAGAGGGAGCCCAGGCACCCTCGCCGATGAGCGTACGGGAGGTGCTCCGCCATGCGCGCCGAGACACGTCCAGCGGGTACACCTGGAACGACACTGACGAGCGCCCGGGCCGCCACGAACCCGATGGGGCGGAACCGGTCTGTGCAAGCCGCGTCCCGCCACGGGAGACCGTCTTCACCCTGAAGATTTCCCTGGAGGTTGTCATGCGTATGCGCATCGTCGCCGCTACCACCCTGACCGCGGTCCTCACCCTGGCAGGAGCGGGTACGGCCCTCGCCAACGACGGCCCGGGCCCTGACACCACGACCGGCGTGGCCAGCAACTCGCCCGGCCTCCTTTCCGGCAACGTGACCCAGGTGCCGATCCACATTCCGGTCGCCGTGTGCGGCGACACCATAGATGTCATCGGCCTCCTCAACCCCGCCACCGGGAACAGCTGCACCAACGGCTAGGCACCGCACCCCGCCATCTCGATCGGCTGGGGCGTGACGCCCGGCCGGGGCAAGTCCGACGGGCCTGAGCGCCCGGGACTTGTCCCGGCTGCCCCCAACCGCACTCTCAGTCGCGGGCCATCACCGGGTGGTCCACTCCCAGGACGCGGCCTTCATGTAGTCCTTGTCGGTGGACAGGGCCGTCGTCCAGACAAGCCGCTTCGGCGGGTTCGACGCGTTTCCGGCGAAGACCGTGCAGAGCGTGTGGGTCTCGCCGACGTCCCATCCCATGTAGACGGGTGGCACCTCGCACCCGCCATCGACGTATCCCGTGTGGACGGTCGGCCGGTCCGCGACTTTCACGCCGTTCTTGTCGAGGGCCGCGGCATGGGCTCCCAGGTCGGCGTTGGGTGACTGGGGCTTGCCTGCCTTCAGCGTGTACGTGAAGTAGACGAAGTACGGTGTGTCGCCCATCAGTTCGCCCGGGGCGACCGTGTCCCAGTGCAGGGACTTCGCCTGTTCGCGGGTCCCCCTGACGATTTTCTTGGCGGCGACTTCGAACGTGCCGCCTCCCGTGTTCGCGGGCTGGTACAGCTTCGGTGAGGGTTGGCCCATCGCCAGCGCCGGACCCCACTCCCCCTTCGGGGACGCACTCGCGGACGGGCTCTCCTGACTGGAACCGCCCTTCACCGGCCGCCCCTCGGAGATACCGGGGTTGCCGCTCTCCGCGTCACCGCCACATGCGGTGAGCGTCAGTCCGAGGAGGGCGAGGAGTACCCCGTACAGGGGTGTGGAGCGGCGGTGCATACGTTCATCCTTCGGCCACAGGTTCCGGACCCGGAGGAGCGGAAGCCTGAGCAGCCCGCGGATTCCCCCTGGTCGCGCTAGCGCGTCGTGTACATGCTAAGTGCCTTTCTCGCGGCGAAGGGCACGACCATCACCCCTCCCCGCGCCCTCCCCATCACGTACGGAAGTAGCGCGTGAACGCCGTGGCGTCGGTGCCCAGGACATCGCCGAAGGGTGAGTCGAGTTCCCGGATGAGCAGGACGAGGAATGTGATGAGCCCGGCCAGGCCCATCACCATGACGATGTGGGTGAAACTGCGCCGGATGCCGAAGATGAACATGAAGGCGACCGTCAGCACCCCGCCCATGATCAGGCCCAGCCAGAGGACGGGCGACAGGCTGCTCTGGGCGTCGGCCTCGCGTCCGCGCCGGGCCTCGTCGAGCGTGCCCAGTTGCGCGAGGAGTTCCTGAGCGGCGATCTGCTGGGCGGGGGTGGCCGTGGCCGGAAGCCGGGTGGCGGTGCGCAGTTGGTTCAGCAGCGTCCAGCCCTCGGGGCCGAGGCTCTCGCCGTCCGCCATCCGCGGCCACTCGGCGGTGACGACGTGGTGGGCGTACTGGCCGGAGAGCGTACGCACCTGTTCCCGCTCGTCCGCCGGCAGCGCGTCGGCGACCAGATACGTCTCGTGCAGCGCACTGGCCTCCTCCTGTACGTGGGAGGAGGCACTGCTGCTGGTCTCCCATACGGACACCAGGGCCAACCCGAGCACGAGGGCGTAGAGGACGCCGACCATCATCGAGATGTACTCGGCGACGTCCTCGCGCGGTTCCTCGTCGGGGCCCGGCGGGAAGAGGCGCCCCTTCGCCACGACCACGGCGGCGGCGAGCATGGCCACCCCGAGAACAATGGCGAGGCTTTGCAAGGTGTCAGGCACGGGAGTCCCTCTGGATCACGGGGTGCGTCACGGGGCGGATCACGGGGTGGATCACGGGCGGCGTGAACCCATCAGCGCCGCCGCGAGCGCGGCGGGAATGAGGAGCAGAAGCAGGACGGCCACGACGGACAGGCCCGAAACCTCCCGAGCCCTGCGCCGCACCCGGGTCAGGACCGAGGCCTCCTCTCCGGGGCGTTCGTTGGTACGGGGCGGCCGCGGCCGGGGCGGCACCACCGGCGCCGGAGGCCGCGGGGGTGTGACACCGGCCGTCCCGCCGCCGGGCTGTGCGGGCGCCGCACCCGCGATGCCTCCGCCGGGTGGTGCGGGCGCGATCCCGGCCGCCCCGCCGCCGCCCGGGGCCACGGGCGCCGCGCCGGCCGTACCTCCACCGGGCACCGCGGGCGCCACGCCGCCGGTCCCCGCAGCGGGCGGTGCGGGCGCCACGCCTGCCACTCCGCCCCCGGGCGCGACACCGGGCGCCCCGCCTCCCGGGGCTCCGGCCACCCCGCCTCCCGGGGCTCCGGCCACCCCGCCTCCTGGTGCTCCGGCCACCCCGCCTCCCGGTGCCGCGGGCGCGACGCCGGCCGCCCCACCGCCCGGCTGCTCGACGCCAGCACCCCCCGCGCCCGCGCCCCCGGCCCCGGCGCCCGGAGCCACGGGTACGGCACCGGCGGTTCCGCCATTGGCCGGGGCGGGTCCGGTCCCCACGGCCCCCTCTCCGAAAAGGGGAGCCGCCGGCGTTTCCCCGGGCGCGAAGGGGCCGGGGGGACCGGGGGGCGCGATCGGCGCGCTGTAGAAGGGCGGCTGGGCGAGCAGGCCGCGCGTGGCCGGGCCGGGCGGCTGCCCCGGCAGGCCGCCGGCCGGCGGCGGTACGGCCGGTACGGGTGCGGCAGCCGAACCCGGCGCCCCGCCCGGCCCCGACGCCCCGCCTGCCCCTGACGCTGCGCCTGGTGTGCCTGCTCCGCCCGCCCCGGGCGTCCCAGGTGCTCCGGGTGCTCCGGGTGAGCCCGGTGGTGCCACCGTGCCGGGGCCCGTCGAGGGAGGCGCCTGCTGACGCAGAGGAGGGCGTGGCTGCAAGGGGAACGCCGGACGGAAGGGGAACGGCGGTGCCAGGGCCGCCGGGGGGAGAATCGGTGGCGTGGGGACGCTGAACGAGAGCGAGGCGTGCGCGGTGAGGACGGGGGGTGCTTCGCCGCCCCCCGCCGGGCCCAGCGTGATCGTCCGGTCGCTTCCCGTGGCCACGCCCGCGCTGCGGTACGTACCGGGGGGCCGCACGACCTGCGCGGCGCACGTCACGGACGTACCGGGGGGCAGATCGGGGACGTTCGTACGGCCGGAGCAGTCGATGCGGCCGGGTGCCAGCGCGGGGTCGGCCAGCCGTACGTCGTACACCGTCCTGTTGCCGGGGTTGGTCAGGACGTAGCGGACCTCGGCCTCGTTGAAACTGGTCAGCAGCGCGCTCTCGGACAAGGACAACTGCCCGGCCACACCCGCGTAGCCGCTGTGGGCCACAGCCTTCATCCGTATCCCGAGGGAGGCGATCGCGCCGGTCGCGGTCACCCAGCCGGTGTGCGGGCCGGGGGCGGCGGGAAACCGGGCCGTGCAGGTGGTGCTCGACAGGGCCCGCAGGGTTCCGGGACTGCCGGAACCGCCGCCGCAGCGGAGCAGCGCGGGCGCTACGGCCGGATCGGTCAGACGCACCGAGGAGAGGTCGGCCCCGCTGCGGTTGGTGAGCCGGTAGACCTTGACGACGAATGCGCCGGCCCGGATGCCGGGCTGTACCGCGCCGAGCCCGGGACGGGTGTTGACGGTGACGGTCAGCTGGAGGCCGTTCTCCCCGACTCCTCCCGCGCGGGCCGCCGGTGCGCGGTCCGCGTAGGCCGCGCACATCGCGGCCGTGATCGTGCACACGGCGAGGAAGGCCGTGTGCCGGCCCAGTGGGCACCCGCGCCGAAGCCCCATCCTGACCACCTTTGAGCGAGGATCGCTGTGAGGCAGATGGTCACCGGTCGCCGTGCGGCAACGGCCGCAGGCGTGCCGGTGCAGTCGTATTTTCTGCCTGATATCGCCCTGATGGGTGAGCGGCGGGCCATGTGCCTGCCGGGTTCGCCGCCCCGGCCGGGGTACTCGGTCCGGCTCAACCGGGATCTTTGATGGAAGGGGCACCACTCCCCCGATCGGCCGATCGCCGCGCCCGGGAGGCGGGGAAGGCATGGCGTATGACGAACGTGAGTGCATCCGGGTCGCCGGTGCGACCTCGGCACACAGGGCCGGCCTCGGCCCGGGCGGATCGCCCGGGTACGGGACGCCGGGCGGGTGCCGCGCCGCTGGGGCGGATCCGGCGGACGGGGCACCACTGACTCCCTGGAGCGCGCGGTTCGGCGCCTCCGGCCACCCGGGCAGCAAGGCCACAGCGAGGCCCGGTCGGCGCTGGTCCGACGACTGGTCCGGCCGAGGCGACGAAAGCCCGGGTCGCCGTTCTCTTCCATCGACTCCACGAGCCCTTTGGGGATGTCCATGTTCACTGAAGTCCGAGCCCTCATCTCCGAAACGCTGCGGATTCCGGCCGACGACCTGGCCCTGGACACGTCCCTGGCCGATCTGGACTCCCTCGCTCGCGCCGAACTCGCCGTCGCCCTGGAGAACTCCTATCGCGGTGCCGTCGACGGTGACCGGGCGGCGCGCGCCCAGACCGTGGAGGAGCTCGTCACCCTGCTGGAGCGAGGGCTGCGCCGGTGAGCGGCGCCGTCGTGGTCACGGGGCTGGGCCTGGTGACTCCGGCCGGCGTCGGCGTGGCGGAGAGCTGGGCCGGCATCTGCTCCGGGCTGCCGACGGCGGTGGTGGAACCCCTGCTCGCGCCGTCGCCCGTCCGCCTGGCGTGCCGGGTGACCGGTTTCGACCCCGAGCGGGTACTGGGTGCGGAGCGCGCCCACCGTACGGCGCGGTTCGGCCAGTTCGCGCTGGCCGCGGTGGCGGAGGCCCTGATTGACGCGGGGCTCGACCCCGCGCAGTGGGACGGTTCGCGCGTCGGCATGGTCCTGGGCAACTCCGTGGGCGGACTCGATGCCTGCGTCCTGGCGCAGGAGACGATGCGCGACCGGGGCGCCCAGGCCGTCTCCCCGCTCCTCCTGCCGCACTACCTGTCGAACATGGCGGCCGGGCAGACCACGATCGCGCACCGGATCACCGGCCCCTGCCTGGTGGTCTCGACGGCCTGTGCCTCGGGCACCACGGCGATCGGCACCGCCTTGGACATGCTGCGTGCCCGGCGCTGCGACATCGTCGTGGCGGGCGGCACCGAGGCGCCGCTGACCCCGGTGGTGGCCACCGGTTTCGCCCAACTGGGCGCGCTGTCCCGTGCGGAGGACGCGAAGGGGGCGTCCCGACCGTTCGATTCCCGGCGTGACGGCTTCGTCCTGGCCGAAGGCGCCGGCGTGCTGATCCTGGAGCGGGAGGAGCACGCCCTGGCGCGCGGGGCCCGCGTCCGTGCCCGCGTCGCGGGACGGGGCGAGACCGCGGACGCCCATCACCCGGTGGCACCCCACCCCGACGGCACCGGGCTGGAGCGGGCGGTGCGCGACGCGCTGGCCGACGCCGATCTGTCCGCGTCCGAGGTGGACCACGTCAACGCCCACGCCACGGGGACGCCTCGCGGGGACGCGGCCGAGGCAGCGGTGCTGGCCCGGGTCTTCCCCCACCGGCCGCCCGTCACCTCCATCAAGGGCGTGACCGGTCACAGCCTGGGGGCGGCGGGAGCCATCGAGGCGGTGTGCGCCGTGCTGTCGATCACCCACCGGACCATCCCCGGCACGGCCAACCTTCGCGACCCCGACCCGGCCACCGACCTGCACCTCGTCCCCTCCACCCTGCGCCGGACGGTGAAAGCGGTGCTCACGCACTCGGTGGGCTTCGGCGGGCAGAACGCCGCGTTGGTGGTGACGGCCCCGTGAGCGCGCCCGGGCCGGCCGCCCTGCGGCGCGGCACCGCCGTAGGGCACTGCCTGCGCCTGGCGTGGGTCTATCTCGTCTTCTTCGAACTCCCGGCCCTGCGCGCCCTGCTGTCGCGCCGGGCACGGGACACGCGCGCCCGTGAGCAGCTCTTGGGCCACCTGAGCCACCGGCTGCTGACCACGGGCATCGAGAAGGCGGGATTCTTCCTGGAGGGCCGTCACGCGCCGCCCTCCATCGAGCCCGGTCGCCCGGTGGTGCTCCTTGTCCGTCACTCCGGCCCCTTCAACCCCCAGCTGCTGGCCCTGCTCGCCTGCCATGAACTGGGACGCGGCCTGATCTCGGTGGGACGCCTCCTGCCGGCCTGGGATCCGGCCCTCGCGTTCTTGCTGCGTCCGCCGCGGGTGGCGCTGATCCGGTGGAACCGGCACGGTCCGGCACGGGCCATGCGGTTCCTGATCCACCACGCCCAGAGGCTCGGCCCGGACGACGTGCTCGCGTTCTTCCCCGAAGGGACGCACATGACCGCTGCGCGAAGGCGCAGGGTCCTGGCGGCCCTGCACACGTCCGATCCCGCGCGCGCGGCGTGGGCCCGGGACCTGCGGCACGTGCTTCCCCCGGTGCCGTCCGGGGCGGCGCGGGTGCTGGCCCAGGCCGTCGAGGCCGATGTCGTCGTCGTGGGCCACACCGGGCTGGAAGACCCGCTGAGCTGTCTGACCGACCTCGGCTATCCGGCGACCGGCCACCGCCGCGTACACCTGCGCTGGTGGCACACCCCGGCGGCGGACGTACCCCGCGAACCCGCGGCGGCCGCCGCCTGGCTCGATCAGCAGTGGGCGGCCATGGACGCGTGGATCTCCCGCGTCCGCGCCCCGGCCGCGGCTCCGGCCCCTGGCCATGTCCCGGCCCCTGCCCCACAGTGACCGCACCGGCTCAAGGGCTGCCCGCCTGGTTGAGCACTCAGTACGCCGACCGCGCGCTTCGCGCCCGGATCACCGCCCTGGAGAGGCCGCAGAGATGACACACCACCCCACCCACACGCCCGAAGTCGCCTTCGTGCTCGGCGGAGGCGGCGCCCTCGGCGGCCACCAGGTAGGCATGGTCCGTGCTCTCTTCGAGCACGGGATCACTCCCGACCTGGTCATCGGTACGTCCATCGGGTCGATCCAGGGAGCCATGATCGCCAGGAACCCGACGCCGACGGTGTGCGAGGAGATGCTGCGCTTCTGGCACGACTTCGTCGCCGACCGGGTCATGGGCCTCACCCCGCGCAGCCTGCTCAAGGCGCTCGCCCTGCGGCCCGAGATCAAGACGAACACCGCCGTACGCGCCCTCCTGGCCACCCACTTCGCCCAGCCGAGCAGGATCGAGGATCTCCAGGTCCCCTACCAGTGCGTCGCCGCGTCCATCGAGCGCGCGGCCGTACGGTACTTCGACTCCGGACCCCTGCTCCCCGCGCTGCTGGCCTCCAGCGCCGTGCCGGGGCTGTGGCCTCCGGTCCGGATCGGTGCCGAGCACTACGTGGACGGAGGGGTCGTCGAATCCGTACCCCTGGCGCGGGCCGTGGCCAGTGGCGCTCACACGATCTACGTCCTGCGGATGCGGCAGAACGAACGCCCCCTGCGCCCGGCCCGTACCCCCTGGCACCTGGGGGCGACCATCTTCGAGGTGTCCCGCAGGCACCATCTGCACCAGGTCCTCAACAGCCGTCCCGATGGCGTACGCGTCCACGTCCTGCCCAGTGGTGAGGATGCCCCGATGCGGGGGCCGGAGACCCGGTGGCCCAGCAGGAGCAGCGAACTGGCCGCCATCCACCGCCGCATCGACCTCAGTTACGCCGCCACCAGCCGCTATCTTGAGGCCCGCGCCACGCGGCAGCCGGTCGTTCCGCGCCGCACGGCACCCAGACCGCACGTCCATCCCGCGTGGCCCGGGGAGGTGCCGTCCCTGGTGACGGAGAAGCACCGGCGGCAGTTCCACCTCTTCGACACCGACGCGGACGGTGTCGTCACGGCGGCGGACTTCACGGCCGCCGCCACCCGGATGGCCACGCGCCTCGGGCACGAGACGGACAGCCGGCAGGCGCTGGCCCTCCGCGACGCGTTCGCCACGTACTGGCGCAGTCTGACCGGCGAGGCCGGGGTGTTCTCCTCGCAGTCCCTGACGCGCGAGCCGTTCACGACCGCCCTGGCCAAACTCGCCTTCACCCCCGCCACGTACGACACCTGCATTCTGCCGCTGGTCACGGCCATCCTGATGGCGGCCGACCACGACCAGGACGGTCTTCTCGGCAGGTCCGAGACGCGTCAGCTGGTACGGGCCCTCGGCGCGGACGAGGCGGAGGCCGCCCACATCGCCCACCGGCTGGACACCAACGGGGACGGCATGACCAACCTCGACGAACTGAGCGAGTCCCTCCACGACTATTTCACCAGCGACGAGCCCGGGTGCGTGGGAAACCTGCTCTTCGGCGGGGCTGCCCCCGAGGCGCCGGGGGCGAGTCCGTCGTGAGGTCAGCGCCCGCCGCGCAGCCGCTTGAACATCCCGCGGGCCTGCTCCCGCTTGCGCGGGTCGGAGGCCGCGCGCCGCACCGAGGCGATCGTCCGCTGCCCCTGCGGGGTGCGGCTGAACTGCTTGATCTTGGCGAGGAGACCGGACATGAAACCCTCCCGATGTAGCGAGCCGTGACGCTACGTCGTCTGCCCCGGCACTGCCGGTCGAAACGGCGGCGCGGATGCCGCGCGGGGGCGCGGCGGGTGTCGCGGGGAGCACGCTGAAGCGCCGGGAGGACGGGGAGCCGTCCGCACCTGCGGGCGCTCGGGGAACGGCGCTCAGACGGGGTCCCGCGCCCCCAGGGCGGCGATGTCGAGAACGGTGCGGGCCTGGCGCGGCGCCGCGGTGTCGACGAGGGCGCCGGTTTCGTCGAGCCAGGGCGCCCGAGCCCGCCGTGTGGGCTGCCTCGACGCTCCACAGGAGGCGACGTGCGGCGGCCACGGCCTGGTCGCTCGGCGCGAAAGCGGCGGTGACGACGGGGACTTGGGCGGGGTGGACCACCGAGCGGCCGAAGAAGCCGCGTTCGCGGCCACGGGCGCGGTCCGCCGCCGGCCCGTCGAGGTCGCGTACGACAGGGAAGACGCTCATGGGCGGGCGCGGCAGCCGACCCGCGGCGGCGGCGAGCATCACGCGGTGGGCGGCCGCGTCCAGCACGTCCCGGTGTGCGGTGCCGAGTTCGGCCGCGAGGTCGGCCGCCCCGAAGGCGAGGCCCGTCACCGAGGGGTGTGCGGTGGCCGGCGCGTAGGCGTGCTCACGGTCGCCGAGGTCGACGGCTTCCGACCCGTCCCCGCGGCGCACCCGGGCGGGCGGGACCGCCCGCCAGGTAGGGGCGAGCGCGGGTCCTTCGACTTCGAGGACACACCGCCGTCCTCCGGTGGGCACCCACACGCGCCACAGGAGTCGTACCGTGGCTCCCATGTGCTGGAGTGCGACAGCCGACCTCGTCGCGGGTGCGGGCATCGCGGCCGTGGGAGTCGTCTCGGTGACCCTCGCGGCCCGGCGCCCCCGCGATGTGCCCCTGGCCGCGCTGCCGCTCCTCCTGGGGAGTCACCAGATCGTCGAAGCCGCGGTGTGGCACAACGACGGTGGCACCGGGCCCGCCACGGTGGCCTGGGCCGTCATCGCGCTTCCCCTGCTGGCGCTGTGGGTACCGGCGGCCGTCCTCTGCGCCGCGCCGCCGAGCGCGCGCCGCCGTCTGCTCATCCCCTTGGCGGCAGGACTCGCGACCGCGACGGCACTCGCCCACGCGCTGGCGACCCGCACCGTGACGGCCGAGATCCGCGGGCACACCGTCGGCTACTCCCTCGGCCTTGCGCAGCCGGAACTGATCGTCGGCGGCTACCTCCTCGCCACGATCGGATCCCTGCTCCTGTCCGGCGACCGTGGCATGGTCCTGCTCGGTGTGCTGGTCGCCGTGGGAGCCGCGGTGTCCGCCGCGCTGTGGCGCCAGGAGTACATCTCGACGTGGTGCGCGTCCGCGGCGGTGTGTTCGGTGATCGTGGCGCTCTGGGCGAGAGGGCGCCGTCCGCCGGCTCAGGTCGCGGGGCCGTCGGGCCGAGGCATGCGAGAGGCGTGACCGGGACCTGGTGAGGGCGGCCCGGAGACCTCACCCGCCCACCCGTGGCCGGCGCACGGGCGCGGCGGTGGGACACGGGCGCCGACCGGGCCCGCGCCCTGTTACCCCGACAACGCTTTCGGCCCAGGCCCCGGCTCGTGAAGCGTCCTACCGCTTGGGGGGCTTGACCCAGCCCGCGCGCACCAGCTGGTCGCAGTGCCACTTGGAGTAGCTCCGGCTCTCGCCCTTGTTCCGGGCGGCCTTGATGCAGTCCGCGTACGGCCACGGCGGCCCGTCGAGCCGGGGAGAAGAGGCGGGGGCGGCCGCGGAGGCGCCGTGGGCGTGGACCGGGCCCGCCAGTCCCAGAGCGGACATGGTCAAGACCGTGACAGCAATGATTTTCCTCATGGCCTGTCAACGATCACCGTGCGCGGGGGACACGCCCACCCGCCGGGGTGGCCGTCGTTCCGCCGGGACCATCACCCGAACGGACTCACCGGCCGTCACTCGGGGACCCCTCCCGGCGGCACGCGACCGGTGATCCGTCCGCTAAGGTGCCTGCGGCCCGAAGGGGCCGGAACCCGGGTGCGGCTGGAGGAGCCCGGCCGGGTGGGAGTCGGGAGGGGCGCCATGGACACCATCGCGACGGTACTGCGGAAGGCGCTGGCGATCGGCGGGGCCACCGGGGTGGCCGTGGTCGACTTCCGCCAGCGCCGGGTCCTGGGTTCCCTCGATCGCGGCAGCGGGCTCGACATGGACAAGGTCGCCTACGGGGACAGCGACGTGATGCGCGCCAAGCTGTACACCCTGGAGCTCCTCGGCTACGCCCCGGACAGCGTCGAGGACATCCTGATCACCCTCGGCACCGAGCTCCACCTGATCCGGCCGCTGCTGCGGCTGCGTGAGGGCGGCCTCTTCATCTACCTCGTCCTGGACCGCGAACGCGCGCTGCCCCTGGAGGAGATCCGTGCGGCACTCCGTGCTCTGGAGCCCCTCCTGGAACTGTAGGCGCACCAGCCCCGGCCATCGGACGGCCGGGACATCTTCCACGAAGCCGTGGCGTGTGAGCACGCGTCGTGCGGGCATCCGACCAGCGAACGACTTCGAGGAAGGGACGGCATGGAGATCTCCGGCATCATCACCGCCATCATCATCGGCGCAATCATCGGCGTTCTGGGCCGCCTCGCCCTGCCCGGCCGCCAGCACACCGGCATCCTGTGGACCATCGCCGTCGGTATCATCGCCGCTCTGATCGGTACCGCCATCGCCGCCGCCCTGGACGTGGCGGACACCAAGGGCATCGACTGGATCGAACTCGCCATCCAGATCGCACTCGCCGCAGTCGGTGTCGCCGCGGTCGAACGGATGAAGGGCCGGCGCTGACCGGCAGGCAGGTTTTCCCACATCGGCCGCCCGGGGATCTCCCCGGGCGGCCGACGCGTACCCACCATCCGGGCGCCCTTGAGGTCATACGGGGAAACACCAAAAAGGAAACTCGCTAGGGGTGGTAGAGGGTTCGGGCACGTGCCGTGTCGGCCCGGCCGTCCTCGTCGAGCCGCAGGAAGTGGGCCACCTGCCACGCCTGCGTACCGCGTGCCTGTCGGTTGGTGGTCGTCACCCAGGGCGGATAGACACGAAAACCCCGTTTGCCGCCCACTCCGGCTCGCGAGACGATGCCGCGCTCGCACAGCACGTCGCGCGGGAACACGAACTGCCCGAAGTGCCCGCCGTCGCGACTGCTGACGACGAAGAGGTCGATGCCGTCGTCGACGTCGAAGGGGCGGATCGGGCCCTGCGCGGACCGCTGCCATACGGTCACGAACTGGCCGACCTTCGTCGGGGTGGTCCTGGCCACGCGGAACCGTACCGCCAGCCCGTCCAGGGTGAACCCATGAGCCGCGTACTCCGCACTCTCCGGCTCGGGCACCGGCCGAGTGCAGACGAAGCCGCTCGGGTCGTACACCCGTGTCCTCGCCGCCACCAGGTCATCGGGAAGCCCCGACCAGGGAAGATTCGTCGCCACTCCCCCATCCTGCCATCAGCTCATCACACCCCTCCGACATGGGCAGCGTTGGTGATAATCTGCCGTGCTGTCAGATTGCTCAAGGTTCTTCCCGGCGTGCGGAGGTGCGAGCGCAGATGACGGACTGGGCCGAGTACTGGGACCGTCGTTACACCCACGGTGACATCGGCTGGACGCTCGCTCCCCACCCGCTGGCGGTCGAGGAGCTGGCGCTGGTGGCGCCGGACGCGCCTTCCGGCCCGGCGGCGGCACGGCCCCGCGCCCTCGACCTCGGGGCGGGTGCCGGACGCCATACGTTGTGGCTCGCCCGCCGCGGCTGGCAGGTGACGGCCGTGGACATCTCCTCGGTGGCCCTGGAGCGCACACGCCGGCAGGCCGAGGAGGCGGGGGTGGAGGTGACGACCGTCCTGGCGGATCTGGGTTCCTACGAACCGCCGCGCTCCACCTTCGACCTCGCCCTCATCACGTACGTCCACCTCGAACCGGCACAGCGGGAGGCACTCCTGGCGCGTACGTCCGAGGCGCTGGTTCCGGGCGGACGGCTGGTGATCGTGGGGCACCATCTCGACAACCTCGGCATCGGCCTCGAAGGGCCGTCCGAACCGGAGCGGATGTACACCCCGGACCGCCTGCGCGCGGAACTGCCGGACCTGCGCGTCGAACGCGCCGAGCGGGTGGTGCACACCGTCACCACGTCGACGGGCGAGCGCGAGGCGTACGCCACGGTGATCAGGGCCAGTCGGCCCAGGTAACACGGCGCGTACCGCCGCGCGAAACGGATACGGGGACGGGGACGGGGACCTCGACTGAGGGGCGACGGGCGCCGACCGCCCGCGCCCCGCTCCTCCCTTCCACCCATCCTCAGAGACCGGGGCCGCACACCACCAGACGTACCAACAGGGCCCGCAGGGCTTCGCTTTCCTCGGTGGACAAAGGGCCCAGGAACTCGCGGTGGACCCCGGCCAGCACCTCCTGCGCCTCCCGCAGCCGTCGCAGTCCCCGTCCGGTCAGGTGCAGCGCCAGGGCCCGGCGGTCGGGGCCGCGCCTGCGTTCCATCAGGCCCGCCCCCTCCAACTTGTCGACCAGGGTGACGACGGTCATGCGATTGATGCGGAGCTTGTTGCCCACCGCCCGCTGGTTGATTCCCGGTTCGGCGGCGACGACGCTCAGCACATCGAATTGACGCATCGTCACCTGAAGTGGCGACAGATCACGCTCGACGGAACCCGCCACCGTCCGGGCCGCTCTGCACAACAGGAAGCCGTGCCACTGCCGAAGCCCTTCGCACAAGAGTGGATCCGTGACGCCGAGTTCCTTGCCCACGGCCAATCCTCCGGCTCCTTCGGCGAGCGCCAGGTGCAGCGCACGGTCTGCCCCAGGGCACCTGCCGGGGCCAGGCGGCGCGGCCTCGCGCCTCGGGTCCGACAGCAGCACTGACTGCCTTTCAGACAGAAGACCAATGACTTTGAGACACGTCAAGCCTCCGCGGCGGTCAGGACGGGCACGCGGCACGCGCTCCGGCGCGTGACCAGTCGCGCGGACGGCCCGTTGCGCCAACGGGGCGCTCGCGCGGGCCTGTTGGCGCGTGCGAGGCCGCGCGCCCGCGTTGACGATTCCAGCGGGCCGCCCCATACTGACCCATCAGGTCCTCTGACTATCAGCGCTAGTGATTAATTGCCTTCCGGCAGCCATGGAGGCGCGGGCGCACGCGAGAACCGCGGCCCGTCAGCAGACCGACGAACCGGAGGGAAGGCAGTGGACAAGCGCACCACCGACGCCCAGGACATGCGGCTGATCTACGCCGGCTCCTTCCTCGGCAACTTCGACCGGATCGTGATCACCCCGCTGCTGCTGCCCGCCTCCAAGGGCCTGGGCGTCAGCCTCTCCTCCGTCACGATCGCCCTCACCGCCTATCTGCTGCTGTTCGGTCTGATGCAGCCCATCCACGGTCTCGTCTCCGACGTGTACGGGCGCGTACCGGTCATGCGGGTCGCCCTGATGGGCATGTGCGTCGCGGATCTGGTGTCCGCGCTCGCCCCCAACCTGGGCGTACTGATCCTCGGACGCGCGCTCGCGGGCGCGTCGGCGGCCGCCCTGCTGCCCGTGATGGTCGCGTACGTGGGCGACCGGCTGCCGTTCGCCCAGCGGCAGCGGACCGTCGCGAGCGTGCTCGCGGCCGGGGCCGTCGGCACGGCCGCCGCGACCGTGGTGGCGGGGGTGTTCACGCACCTGTGGAACTGGCGCGCCGCGATCCTGCTGGTGGCGATCTGCTCGCCGCTGCTCGTCCTCGCCTTCGGCCGCCTGCCGGAGGCATCCGCCCCGGCGCCCAGCGGCACGAGCGTCTCGGCCCGGCTCGGCATGGTCTTCCGGATCGGCTGGTTCCGGTTCCTGGTGGCCTTCGCGGTCTTCGAGGGCGCGGCCATGCTGGGCTTCTTCAACTTCCTCAACACGGCCCTCCAGTCGGGCGGCCACAGCGTCGTGTACGCGGGTCTGGTCACCGGCAGCTATGGTCTGGCCGCTGTGGTGGGCGGTGTGGCGGTACGCGCCCTCGGCCAGCGGGTGTCGGCCGCCACCCACTTCGCCGTCGGCAGCGCGCTGCTCGGCGTGGGCTACCTGGTCTGCGTGCCCACCCAGTCGATGCTGACCGTACTGACGGCCAGCGTGCTGTCCGGGCTCGCCTTCGCCCTGGTGCAGTCCACGGTGCAGACCTGGGGGACCGAGGTCGCGCCGCCGCAGGTACGCGGCATCGCCACGTCGCTGGTGGCATGCGCGGTGTACACGGGCGCTGCCCTCAGTACGTATCTGGTCAGCGGGCTGGCCGACGACGAGCACTTCGGCACGCTCTTCGCGATCGCCGCCGCCGTCACCCTGCCCGTCGCCCTCGTCGGACCGGTCGCCCGCGCACGGTTCTCGGCGTCCCTGGCCCTGCGGCAGGAGCAGTCCCTTCCCGCACAGCCGCCCACGACGCAGACGCCGTAGCGCCAGGAGTTGGCGGCTGCCCGCAGGCTGCCGTACGACGTCCCGGCCGACCGGAACCGCGTGTCGCCCGCAGGGCTGTTTCACAGCAGAGGGCCGGGGTCTCGGTGCATACACCCCGTCCCCCGCCGATGTGTGCGCCCACGCCATGGTCCCCTCCCCCACGGCCTCCCTAATCTGTGCGCGCCCCCTACCCTCCCGCGCACCTCATGGAGCCGCCATGAAGAAGGCCGTCGCCGTAACAGGACTCGCGCTCACGCTCATGGGCACCACCAGCGCTCTGCCCGCGGCGCACGCCGCACCCGCTCCGGGATCGTGCGCCGCCCTGCCCGGCCGTACGATCCCGGCCTCGGTGATCGGGCTGCCCACCACCGGCGGTGAGGTGACGGCCGCGACCCCTGTCGCTGCCACCGGGACCGGGGCCACCGCGACCGGGGCATACTGCCGGGTCGACGCCTCCCTGCACCCCGTGGACCCCGGCGCCCCCGACATCCACCTGCGGGCCGCCCTGCCCGTCCGCTGGAACGGCAAGGCCATGATGTTCGGCGGCGGCGGATACGACGGTACGGTCCCCGACGTCACCGGCAACGTCCCCTTCGGTCCCCTCGACCGGCCCCGGCCACTCGGCCGCGGCTACGCCACCTTCGCCGGCGACTCCGGCCACCAGGCCACCCCCGGCTTCCCGCCGACCCCCTCGCTCGACGGGTCCTTCGGCCTCAACGACGAAGCCGTGCGCAACTTCGCGGGCGACGCCCTCAAAAAGACCCGGGACGCCGCCCGCTATCTCATCCGCCTGCATTACGCGGGCGCCACCCCCACCCACACCTACTTCGCCGGCGGGTCCAGCGGCGGACGCGAGGCGCTCGCCGTCGCCCAGCGCCGACCCGGGGACTTCGACGGCGTCATCGCCGCTTATCCCGCCTGGAACGCCGCGAGCCTGGACCTGTTCTTCGGATACGAGGCCCAAATCCTCTCCCGCCCCGGAGCCTTCCCCGGCCCCGCGAAGCAGGACCTGCTCCACCGCCGCGTCGTCACTGCCTGCGACGGCCGGGACGGCTTGCGCGACGGCGTCGTCTCCGACGAACGCGGCTGCCGCTTCGACCCCCGCACGCTGCGCTGCCCCCACGGCCTGGACACCGCGGACACCTGTCTGTCCGACCCGCAGATCCACGCAGTCGAAGCGCTCTCCGCGCCCCTGCGGTGGCGCTACCCGCTGGCCAGTGGTGAGCGCGGTTACCCCGGCTTCCCCTTCCTGTCCGGCGCGGACATGACCACTCCCCTGCTCGGCATGGGAGCGGTGGCGCCGGGCCACCCGATGCCGACGAACAGCGGCTACGGCGTGCAGTTCTGGGACCAGTGGGCGCGCTACTTCGTCACCCGCGACCCCTCCTTCGACGCCCTGTCCCTCGACCCGCGCCACCCCGGCGCGTGGCGGCGGCGCATCAGCGACCTGTCGGCCCTCCAGGACGTCAACAACCCCGACCTGCGCCCCTTCGCCCGGGCCGGCGGGAAACTGCTCATCCTGCACGGCACGGCCGACGAACTCGTCAGCCACCGCTCCACCGTCGACTACTTCGAGCGCGTCCAGCAGCGCGTCGGCCGGCGCGCCACCGACGCCTTCGCCCGGCTCTACCTCGTCCCCGGCGCCAACCACGCCAACATCGACGCCTCGTTCGCGGCGAGCTGGGACTCGCTGAGCGCTTTGGAGGACTGGGCCGAGCGGGACACGGCGCCCGCCCGGCCCGTGGTCACCGACGCCAACCCCGCCGCGCACGGCAGGACCCGGCCGCTGTGCGCCCACCCCTCCTGGCCGAGGTACACCGGCGTCGGCAGCCCCGACTCCGCGGCCGGCTTCACCTGCTTCCCCGCACCCCGCCCGTAGACCTCGCCGGACGCCTTCCGCCCAAGCGCCGCGTCCCCTCAGCCGATGGTGACGACACGCGCCCAGGGCGGCGGGGCGTCCGGAACGTAGTCGGGGTTCTCCTCGTCCACGGCGCCGGCGGGACGGCGGAAGAGGCCGACGACGGTGCGGCAGGGCGGCCGGGCGGAGGGCCACGGTGTCTGACCATCCGTCAGGGCGACGATCACGTCCGGGCGCGGCCGGGAGCGCAGCGCGCGGGCGAAGCCCGAGCGCAGGTCCGTCCCCCCGCCGCCGACCAGTTCGATGTTCTCGGCACGGCAGAGCGGCACGGCGACCCCGGCCGCCGCGTCGCAGGAGATCACCGAGACCAGGTCGCGCCGCCCGCCCACCGCCCGTGAGATCGCCGCCACCTCCAGCAGGGCGCTGCCCAGCTCGGCGTCGCTCACCGACCCGGAGGTGTCGATCAGGACGCACACCCGGGCCGGTGTACGGCGCAGGCTCGGCAGCAGGACGCCGGGCACACCGGCCGAGCGCCGGGACGGGCGCCGGTAGCTGTGGTTCTCGCCCACCCCCGGCGCGCTCGCCGCCGAACGGATCGCGGCCCCGAGCAACTGCCGCCACGGCTGCGGCGCGTGGAAGGCCTCGTCCGCCCAGCGGCGCCACCCCTCCGGCGCGTCGCCGGGCCGGCCCTTGATGCCCTCGGCGACCCGGAAGCGGACCGCGTCCCGCTGCTGCCTGCTCAGGCCGTGGGCCCCGTCGGGCCCCAGCTCCCACGGCCGGTCCTGCCCGTCGGCGCCGCTGCCGCAGTCCAGCCAGGCCAGGTCCGCCGCGAGCCCGGACATCGAGGCGGTCCGCAGGTACTCCTCCATCAGCAGCCCCTCGTCCAGTCCCAGCAGCGACGGGAGCACCGCGCCTGCGGGCCGGGGCAGACCGTCGCCGTAGATGTCGTCGTTGATCTCGAAGTCGGCGGCGATGTTCCGCCGCAGCCGTTCACCCGGCCCGTACTCGCCGTGCTCGCGCCCATACCGCTCGCCCCGCCCGTGGTGGTCGCGGAGCAGGTGGGAGACCTCGTGCACCCAGACGCCCGCCAACTCCTCCACGGGGGTGCGGGCGACGAAGGCCGGGGAGACGTAGCAGCGCCAGTGCGCGTCCACCGCCATAGTTGGTACGGACCGGTCCTCCACCACGTGCAGCGCGAAGAGCGCACCGGCCAGGTAGGGGCGGACCCGCACCGCGTGCAGCCGGGCGGCCAGCAACTTCTCCATGTCCAGGGCGAGTCGGGGGCGGCCGTGCGCTCCCCCGGAGTCGGCCGGCCCCGGCACGGCGGCCCGGACCGGGCGCGGCGGCGCGGGCCGGGGCACGGGGCGCTTCGCGGCCCCCGTCATCGGCGCGCCCGCGCCGTTCGCCCGGCGTCGGCCGCCGCCTCGGCGCGTTCCACCGACCGGGTGGCCCGCCGGGCAAGTCCGGCCACTCCGGCCAGCCGCTCCACCGCCTCCGGCACCTCCCACGGGTCGCGCCGCAGCGCGGCCAGCGCCTTCGCCGGGGCGACCAGCAGGTCCGGGGCGCCGGTCTCCAGTGCCCGGGCCAGCACGGCCCAGGCCGCCTCCCAGCGCGCCCGCTCCGGGCGCGTCCCCACGGCGGCCACCACCGCCTCCAGCGCCGCCTGACGCAGATCGCCCCGCGCCGGGAGTTCGGCGTGGGCCGGGTCGGCCAGCAGCGCTTCCGGGTCCGGCAGGTCCATCCGGTCCAGATGGGCAAGGAGTTCGAGCCCCGGCCCGTCTCCGACCGCGCCCCGTACCAGCAGGGCCAGCACCTCCCGGGAGACCGAGGCCGCCGTACCGAAGGCCAGCAGCGTCAGCGCGGCCTCCCAGCTCCGGGGCGAGGGCCAGGCGCCCCCGCGTCGCGTCTCCGTGCTCGGCAGGCGGTGGATCAGCGTCGGCCGGACGCGCAGGAAACCGCAGACCGCGCGCCGGGCGAACGCCACCGCCTCCGGCAGCCGCTCCGCTGCCAGCCGGGGCAGCTCGGCCCGTGGCCACACGCCGCCGAGCCCGCGCACCACCACCTCGTGGTCGTGGGTCCAGTGGAGGTGCACGAACCGGTTGGCCAGCGGCGGGCTGAGCTCCCACCCGTCCGCCGCCGACGCGCGGGGATTGGCGGCGGCCACGATCCGTACGCCCTCGGGCAGTCGCAGCGCGCCGACCCTCCGCTCCAGTACCACCCGCAGCAGCGCGGCCTGGACGGCCGGGGTGGCCGTGGAGAGCTCGTCCAGGAAGAGCAGCCCCCGTCCGGCGCGTACGAGATCCACGGCCCACCGCGGTGGCGCCATCGGGACCCCGTTCACCGCCGGGTCGTCGCCCACGACGGGCAGCCCGGAGAAGTCGGACGGCTCGTGGACGCTGGCGATCACCGTGGTCAGCGGCAGGTCGAGGGAGGCGGCGAGCTGGGTCAGAGCGGCGGTCTTGCCGATACCGGGCTCGCCCCAGAGCAGTACGGGCAGATCGGCCGCGACGGCCAGGGTGAGCGCTTCGAGCTGCTCGTCGGGGCGCGGTTCGGTGGTGGTCGTCCGCAGGAGGCTCAGGAGGCCGTCGGCGAGTGCGAGGCGGGTGTCGGTCCCGGGCGCCTCGGCGGGCGCGGGATGGAGGGCAGTGGGGTTCATGGGCATCACCTGGGGTGTGGGAGGGACGGGGCGAGCCGTCCCGGAGGTCATGGAGGCATGCGGCGCGGAACGCGCGAGAGGAGAAGGGAGCGGGACTTCGGCGGGGGTGCCGGTCAGACGGTCAGGCCGGTGCGGGGCCGGGCGCGGTTGGTCCGCTTGGCGCGCACCCAGGGAGGCGTACGGCGGTCGATGCGGGGGCGGCGGTCCGCGTCGGCGTGTCCCGTACGGAAGGTGTCGTCCTCCGCCGCCGCACCGGCGGTGGGGCGGTCGGTGTCCAGACCCGCGCGGAAGAGCCCGTGGTCGACACGGCGGGCCGCGGCCGACCGCAGTTCCTCGCGCAGCGGCCCGTCGGGCAGGACGGCACGGGGACCGAGCAGCCCCTCGATCACGGCCAGTGCCCCGGTGACATCGCCGTGGGCGAGCCGTTCCCGTACCGCGGGCAGTGCCTCCGGGCCGCGGTGCACCGCGTCGATCGCGCGCAGGCACGGCAGCGCCGGGCCGCCGAGCGCCACCAGCAGCCCCTCCCGGCGCAGTTGGGCCGGGTCGTGGTCGATCGCCGTCAGCACGCCGTCCCGCAGCGCGATCCGGTGGACCGCGCCCCGGCACTCCACCCGGTGCGGATCACCGGGGCCGGGCTCGGGAGCGGCCGACCGTGCCGGGCCGAGCTGTGGCAGCGCCGCGGCGACGAGGGGGTGCAGCCGCTCGGCCGCCACCAGCCCGGCGCGCAGCAGTTCGAGGTCCGGGAGGACCCGGGCCGCCGCCTCGGGAAGGACCGGAAGCGCCGCGATGTCCTGCGGTGGCAATGCTTCCCGCAGGGGCCGCGCCACCGGGACGTGGCTGTCGTCGGGGGCGACGAGTTCGAGTACGGCACGGCTCCGCGCGCCGAGCCGCACGGTGAAGGCCCCGCGAGGACGCCCCTCGGCCCGCAGCAGCAGCTCCGCTTCGGCGGCCCAACGGGCCACCGCCCACGGCGAGTCGGGGACGGGGGATCCGTCCGCGCCGCACCGCGGCGCCAGCTCGCCGGCGCGCTCGGCGTCCCACAGGTGGCGGTGCAGGTCGAGCCGGAAGCGGCGGTCGGGGTGGGGGTGCGGGTGCGGGCCAGGGGCGGCGTGCGCGGTCCCTTCCCACACGGCCAGCGACATGCGCTGTCCCGCGTCCGCCCGGGCCGGTGGCGTCCGTACCACCAGGTGCAGCGGTGGGGCGCCGGGAGTCCGGTAGCGGGCCAGGGAGAGGGTGAGGCCGGGCCGGAGCCGCCCGTCGGGGGCGATCCGGGGCATGTTCCAGCGGAGCAGATCGGGCGCCAGGCGCCGCAGATCCGCGCGGAGGCGGGTGAGGAGTTCGGTGCCGTGGCGGGCGCGCACGGCGTGCGGATCGAGATCGACGTCGAGCCGGGCGGCGGCGCAGGCGCCCGCCCAGTCACCGACCGCACGCCGTGCGGTGGCAGTCTCGATCATGGACGGTGGCACGGCGTACTCACGTACGCGCTGCCACATCAGAAGGCGGGCCGGAATCGGATGCGCGGAGCGAGGTGCCATCAGCACTCACCCTGCGCGAACGATTCCCCCAATCCGTACGAGGAGAAGTTCTTCATCACCGGCAGCGTAGCCACAGCGATGTTGATCCGCCACCACATAATCGCCGCACCGCGCTGCGGCGCTCCCTCGGAGGGGATGCTTCCGGTGACGGGTCCGTCACCTTTGCTCACATGACGACATAGGCGGGCATTTCACCCTCCCAAGCGGCCCTCGACAGCAAAGTGTGGTCCAGGTCACGGGAGTGGCGTGATTCGAGTCCCGGGAAAGGGGCAAACGGGGCTGGTCACAAACGCGCCCCGCCGCTTTCATCACCGGTCACAAGAACCTCTTGGATCACCTTCCCACTTATGGGCGGCGGGTATCGTTGTACACAGTTTCCTCACGGAAACAGTCGGGGGTTCGCCGGTGTGTGAAGGTTCAGCGCCGGTACGGCTCTACGGCACCCCACCATGTCGTACCGCCAGCGTTGGAACGAGGTTGTCATGCCTGAGACGTCGGTTGAGACGTCACGCCCGGTGACCCGGGCCAAGTCGCCGCGTGCCGCCGCGAAGGTCGGCGAGCCGGAGCTGCGTCAGCTCCTCGCCGGTCTCACAGCCGTACGCGACGGCGACTTCGGCACCCGGCTGCCGGACGGCGCGGACGGCCTGCTGGGCGAGATCGCCACCGTCTTCAACGGCATGGTCGACCAGCTCTCCCTGTTCACCTCGGAGGTGACCCGGGTGGCCCGCGAGGTGGGCACCGAGGGCACGCTGGGCGGACAGGCCGACGTGCCGGGGGTCTCCGGCACCTGGGCGGACCTGACCGACTCGGTCAACGCCATGGCGGGCAACCTCACCACGCAGGTCCGCGACATCGCCCAGGTGGCGACGGCGGTGGCGCGCGGCGACCTCTCGCAGAAGATCGACGTGGACGCGCGCGGGGAGATCCTGGAGCTGAAGGACACCGTCAACACAATGGTGGACCAGCTCTCCTCGTTCGCCGCGGAGGTCACCCGCGTCGCGCGCGAAGTGGGCAGTGAGGGACAGCTCGGCGGCCAGGCCCAGGTGCCCGGAGTCGGCGGGGTGTGGCGCGATCTGACCGATTCGGTCAACTTCATGGCCGGCAACCTGACCGACCAGGTCCGCAACATCGCGCAGGTGACGACCGCGGTCGCCCAGGGCGACCTCTCCCAGAAGATCACCGTGAACGCGCGCGGGGAGATCCTGGAGCTGAAGAACACCATCAACACGATGGTCGACCAACTCTCCGCGTTCGCCGACGAAGTCACCCGCGTCGCCCGCGAGGTCGGCACCGAGGGCAGTCTGGGCGGACAGGCCGACGTCAAGGGGGTCAAGGGCACCTGGCGGGACCTGACCGACTCGGTGAACTTCATGGCCGGCAACCTGACGGCCCAGGTGCGTTCCATCGCCCAGGTGGCCACCGCCGTGGCCAAGGGCGATCTGTCGCAGAAGATCGGTGTGGACGCGCGCGGAGAGATCCTGGAGCTGAAGAACACCATCAACACGATGGTCGACCAGCTCTCCGCGTTCGCCGACGAAGTCACCCGGGTCGCCCGCGAGGTCGGCACCGAGGGACGGCTCGGCGGCCAGGCGGACGTCAAGGGGGTCTCCGGTACCTGGAAGGACCTCACCGAGTCCGTCAACGTCATGGCGGACAACATCACCGCCCAGGTCCGCTCCATCGCCGAGGTCACCACCGCGGTCGCGCAGGGCGACCTCTCCCAGAAGATCCGGGTGGACGCCCGGGGCGAGATCCTGGAGCTGAAGGACACCATCAACACGATGGTCGACCAGCTCTCCGCGTTCGCCGACGAAGTCACCCGCGTCGCCCGCGAGGTCGGCACGGAGGGCAACCTCGGCGGACAGGCGACGGTGCGGGGTGTCTCCGGTACCTGGAAGGACCTCACCGACAACGTCAACGTCATGGCGTCGAACCTGACGGGCCAGGTCCGCTCGATCGCCCAGGTGGCCACCGCCGTCGCGCGCGGCGACCTCTCCCAGAAGATCACCGTCGAGGCCAAGGGCGAGGTCGCGGCGCTGGCCGGCGTGATCAACACGATGGTGGACACCCTCTCCGCGTTCGCCGACGAGGTCACCCGGGTGGCCCGCGAGGTCGGCACCGAGGGACGGCTCGGCGGCCAGGCGCGGGTGCCCAACGTCGCCGGCACCTGGAAGGACCTCACCGACAACGTCAACTCGATGGCGAACAACCTCACCGGGCAGGTCCGCAACATCGCCCAGGTGACGACCGCGGTCGCCAACGGCGATCTGACGAAGAAGATCGACGTCGACGCCCGGGGCGAGATCCTGGAGCTCAAGACGACCATCAACACCATGGTCGACCAGCTCTCCTCGTTCGCCGCCGAGGTCACCCGCGTCGCCCGCGAAGTGGGCAGCGAGGGGCGGCTCGGCGGGCAGGCCGAGGTCGAGGGCCTCTCCGGCACCTGGAAGCGGCTGACGGAGAACGTCAACGAGCTGGCCGGGAACCTGACCCGGCAGGTCCGCGCGATCGCCGAGGTCGCCAGCGCCGTCGCCGAGGGCGACCTGACCCGCTCGATCACGGTGGAGGCCTCCGGCGAGGTCGCCGAACTCAAGGACAACATCAACGCCATGGTCGGCTCGCTGCGCGAGACGACCCGGACCAACGAGGAGCAGGACTGGCTCAAGTCGAGCCTGGCCCACATCTCCGGACTCATGCAGGGCCACCGGGACCTCGCCGTGGTGGCCGAGCTGGTCATGGACGAGCTCACTCCGCTGGTGTCGGCGCAGTACGGCGCCTTCTACCTCGCCGAAGAGACGCCGGACGGCACCCAGTTGACGCTCGTCGGCTCCTACGGCCGGCCCGTCGGCCTCACCGGTCACGACCGGTTCAAGCCCGGCGAGTCGCTGGTGGGACAGGCGGCGCGCAGCCGCCGCGTCATCGCCGCCGAGGGCGTCCCCGCCGAGTACATCGGGATCTCCAGCGGCCTGGGCACGGCGACGCCCGGCGGTCTGATCATCCTGCCCATCGTGGTGGAGGAGCAGGTGCTCGGCGTGATCGAGCTGGCCGCCTTCACCCCGTTCACGGACATCCACCGCGACTTCCTCGACCGGCTCATGGAGACGCTCGGCGCGAACGTCAACACCATCCTCGCCAACGCGCGCACCGACGAGCTGCTGGACGAGTCCCAGCGTCTGGCCGCGGAGTTGCAGGCCCGCTCGGAGGAGCTCCAGGTCCAGCAGGAGGAGCTTCAGCGCTCCAACGCGGAACTGGAGGACAAGGCGCAGCTCCTCGCCTCCCAGAACCGTGACATCGAGGCGAAGAACCTGGAGATCGAGCAGGCGCGCCAGGAGCTGGAGGACCGCGCCCAGCAGCTCTCGCTCGCCTCGAAGTACAAGTCGGAGTTCCTGGCCAACATGAGCCACGAGCTGCGCACCCCGCTCAACAGCCTGCTGATCCTGGCCCAGCTGCTCGCGCAGAACCACACCCGTAACCTCACCCCGAAGCAGGTCGAGTACGCGGGCATCATCCACTCGGCGGGTTCGGACCTGCTCCAGCTGATCAACGACATCCTGGACCTGTCGAAGGTCGAGGCGGGCAAGATGGACATCAACCCCGAGCGGGTCCCGATGCGCCCCCTGCTGAACGACATCGAGGCGACGTTCCGTCCGATGACCACGCAGAAGAGCCTCGGCTTCACCATCACCACCGCTCCGGGCGTGCCGGCCGAGCTGTTCACGGACGACTCGCGGCTGCGGCAGGTGCTGCGCAACCTGATCTCCAACGCGGTCAAGTTCACCGAGTACGGCAGTGTCGAGCTGTCCATCGAGGTGGCCCAGGACGCGGAGATCCCGCCGGCGGTGGACCAGGGCTGCCCGGTGATGGCCTTCCGGGTCAAGGACACCGGTATCGGCATCGCGGCCCAGCATCTGGAGGCGATCTTCGGCGCGTTCCAGCAGGCCGACGGCACGACCAGCCGCAAGCACGGCGGCACGGGCCTGGGGCTGTCCATCAGCCGGGAGATGGCCCATCTGCTCGGCGGTGCCATCACCGCGCAGAGCACGCCCGAGCTGGGCAGCACGTTCACGCTGTACCTGCCGGTCTCGTCCAGCGACCTGCTCGCCCAGGTGACCGGAAGTGACGCGCTGGCCGCCGCCGAGGACGCGGTGAGGGGTCTGTCCTCGGCCGAGCAGCGGCAGTTGCCCCCGGCCGCGGCGGATGTGCCCGACCGCCGTCCCCGGCGGCTGCTGGTGATCGAGGACCGTCAGCGCGGCCTGCTGTCCCTGGTCGCCGAGAGCGCGGTCGCCAACCTGGAGAACAGCCCGGAGCTGCCGGGTGAGCACAGCCACGAGGTCATCACCGTGGTCGGCGCGCAGGAAGCGGCCGCGGCGCTGGCCGCCGACCCCTTCCACTGTGTCGTCCTCGACGTCGACATGGCGAACAGCGAGGCGTGGACGTTCCTCGACGCCATGGACGGCGACGCCGCCCTGCGTCAGGTGCCCGTCCTGGCCCACAACAGCCAGCGGCTGAACGCGGAGCAGGAGCACGCGCTCCAGGCCCGGGCCTCCGAGCGCCCGCTGGAGGTCCTCTCCAGCCTGGACGAACTGCGCGAACGCATCGTGCTGCATCTCTCCGCCGAGCAGCCCGGCGATGTCATCGCGCTGGTCAGAGGTGACAAGCCACGCCATCAGGAGGTCGACGGCGTCGACGAGTCCCTCAGGGGCCGTACCGTCCTCGTCGTCGACGACGACGCCCGCAACCTCTACGCCATCAGCGGCATCCTGGAGCTGCACGGCATCCGCGTCCTGCACGCGGAGGACGGGCGCAAGGGAATCGACACGCTCTGCGCCCATCCCGAGATCGACCTGATCCTGATGGACGTGATGATGCCCGAGATGGACGGCTACGCCGCGACCGCCGAGATCCGGCAGATGCCCGAGTACGTGGACCTGCCGATCATCACCGTCACCGCCAAGGCGATGCCCGGTGACCGCGACAAGAGCCTCGCCTCCGGCGCCAGCCACTACATCACCAAGCCCGTGGACGCCAACGACCTCCTGGCGTGCATCCGGCACTGGCTGGGTGAGAAGTGACGCCCGCACCGGCCCGCCGGGCCGCTCCCGGCCGTCTCCGTCCGTCCGTCGTTGACACCAAGGAGTCCCTCGCGCCATGAGTGTCAGCGAGCAGACCGGGGGCCACGCCGAACCCCACAGCGGTGAGGACGTGTCCCCCGGCTCCGATACGCCGCAGCCGACTGCCGCTTCCACCACGGTGGCGGTGCCGACGCAGAAGGGCGCCGCGTCCGCGGGCGGTCCGCAGCCGTCGACGGCGGTCACCGAGAGCACGCCGAGGCGCCCGCACACACCCGCCCCGGCCGTGGGCCAGGACGGCGGCGAGGCCGTGGGCCGGCTGGCCGCCACCGTGGAGCGGCTGCGGGCCGAGGTGCAGGCCGCGCGGGCCGCCGTCGAGGGCCGCGCCCTGGTGGAACTCGCCAAGGGCGTCATGATCGAGCGGCTGCACTGCGGACCCGCCCAGGCCGCCCGGCAACTCGCCGAACTGGCCGAACAGGCGGGCATGTCCGAGCTGGAACTGGCCGCCGACATCATCAACGAGGCCGCCCGCGACCAGGTCGCCCAGATCGCCGCCGACTTCGTACGGCGCACGGCCTCGGACACCGACGCGGACACCGACGCGGACAGCGCCACCTCGGTCGCGGTACGGCTGCGGACCGCGGAGAGCGCGGCCCTGGCCGCCGACGACACCCAGGCGGTCGCGGAATCGCTGCTGCAACACGCGCTGGCCCCGCTGGAGGCGGTCGCCGTGGCCGTGTGGACCGCGGGCCGCGACGGCTCCCTGGCCCTCAGCGGCCACGCCGGGTTCAGCAGGGAGGAAGCCGAACGGTGGCGCTACGTACCGCCCGGCGTGGCGACCGTGGCGCGCCAGGCCCTGTCGAGCCGTACCACCGTGCACCTCGAATCCGTCGCGTCCATGCCGTCGATCGGCCAGCCGAGCTGCCCCGAGGGCGGCCGGGTCGCCATCTGCGCCGGTACCGGCGGCCGCATCCACGGCGTGCTGGAGATCTGCTGGCCCCGGCCCCTGCAACTGCCGCTCCCCCAGGCGGTCGAGCGGCAGTTGGAGGCGCTGGCCGAGCTGTGCGCCCACACCCTGGAGAGCCTGCCCACGCCGTCGCCGTCGGTGCCCCGCTCCGGCGGGCACGACCCGGCCGCGGCCGAACTGGTCGACCTGTCCGACGGGCTGCACGACGCGGCCCTCGTCCTCACACCGCACCTGAACACCGACGGCACCCTGGCCGACTTCCGCATCCACCACGCCAACGTCCACTTCAAGGACCCGGCCGGCCGGCCGCGCAGCGCCCTCAACGGCGGACTGCTGCTGGAGACCTACCCCATGGCCATCGGGGGCAGCGACCTCTACAACCACATGGAGCGGGTCTACGCCACCGGTGAGCCCCTGCGCGTCCAGCGCATAGCGCTCACCACGCTCGTCGACCAGGTGCCGTTGCAGGTCGTCGCCGACATCAGTGTCACCCGGCACGGCAGCAGCCTGCTGGTGATCTGGCGCATCGAGGACGAGACCGCCCGTCTGGCCAGTCTGCTCCAGCACGCCCAGCGGCTCGGCCGCATCGGCGGCTTCGAGGAGGACCTCGCCACCGGCGAGATCACCTGGAACAGCCAGCTGTACGCCCTGCACGGACGGCCCCTCACGCAGGGCCCCGTCCCCCTCAAGGACCTCGCCGCGCACGCTCACGCCGACGACGCCATCGCCATCGGCCGCTTCCTGCGCACCGTGCTGTTCCACCAGCGCTCCTCCACCGTCGCCTTCCGGCTCCAGCGCGCGGACGGAGTCACCCGGCACATCCGCATCGTCGCCGAACCCGTCCTGGACAGCGAGGGGCACCTTCTCCGTATCCGGGGTGCCTATCAGGACATCTCCGCCCAGCACTGGACCGAGGTCGCCCTCGCGGCCACCCGCGACCAACTCGCCCAGACCGCGCAGGAGTCCGCCGAACGCAACCGGCTGGCGCTGCAACTCCAGCACGCCATCATGCCGCCGGCCCACGGCCCGCTCCAGGTCTCGGGGCTCCAGGTCGCGGTGCGCTACCGGCCCGCCGAGTCCGAGGCGCTCGTCGGCGGCGACTGGTACGACGCCGTCGTCCTGCCCTCCGAGCACATCCTGCTGTGCGTCGGCGACGTCGCGGGCCACGGCATCGACGCGGCCACCGGCATGGTGGTCCTGCGCAACGCCCTGCGCGGTCTGGCCATGACGGGGGCCAGTCCGGGCCAGCTCCTGTCCTGGCTCAACAACGTCGCCCACCATCTGACCGACCAGGTCACCGCCACCGCGGTCTGCGCCCTGTACGACCCCTCCACCCGTACGCTGCGCTGGGCCCGGGCCGGCCACCTCCCCCCGGTCCTCGTCCGCACGGACCGGGCGAGCGCCCTGCCGCTCACCGGGGGCCTCCTGCTGGGAGCGCTGCCGGAGGCCGATTATGAAGAGGACGAGGTGCAACTGGAGCCGGGCGACACCCTGCTGATGTACACCGACGGCCTCGTCGAGCGGCGCGACACCGCCATGCAGGAATCCCTCACCCAGCTGCTGACCAACGCCCAGACCCCGGTCGACGGCCTCAGCCAGCGCCTGGACCGGCTGCTGACCTACAGCAAGTCGGACACCGACGACGACACCTGCCTCATCGGCATCGAGGTCCTTGAGGAGCCGTCGGCCTGACCACCGCGCCCGTGTGGCCCTTCCCCGGAAGGGCCACACGGGGCCACGGCCCCTCAGCCGGGCCGCTTGGCCATGACGACCACGCCCGGCCCGGTGTGCTCGTCCGCCGGGAGCCGGAGCTCGGCGACCGTACGCAGCCCGGCCTCCTCGATCAGCTCCACGAGCGGTTCCGGCCGCCACTTGTGCGTCGTCCAGCGCACCGGCACACCCCCGTACGCCTCCGTGCGCTCCACGTCCTCGTCGCCGACGTGGGTCGCGGTGATGAAGTGGCCGCCCGGCTTCAGCGCGCGGGCGAACTGGGCGAGTACCTGCGGAAGGACGTCCCGGGGGAGGTTGAACAGCGACCACCAGCCGAGCACCCCACCCAAGGACGCCTCGCCCAGGTCGAGTTCGGTGGCCGAGGCGACACCGAAGCGGCACTCGGGGTGGAGGCGGCGCGCGTTCTCGATCATGCGGGGAGAGAGGTCCACGCCCGACACGTCCAGGCCGCGCTCGGCGAGGTAGGCGGTCACCGTTCCGGGCCCGCAGCCGACGTCGAGGACGGGCCCGAGCCCGCCCACCGCGGCCGCGAAGACGTCGATGGACGCCCTGAGCCAGGGATGTCCGGTCCTGATGTCGCCGATCCCCGTCGTCAGCACCATGTGGGCGTAGTTGTCGGCCACGCGGTCATAGGACTCACGGACCTCGTCGAGATCGGCGGGGCGGTCGATACGGTGTGCGCGCATCCGCCAACCATATGGCGGTGCGCGGATGTTGGAAGCGGCAGCGGCGGTGAGGGGAGCGCCGGGCCCGGTACCCGGTTCTCGGGGTACCTCCTCCGCGTCGCCCACCCCGCCCGCGAGGACACGTCCGCTCGGCCGTGACACCACCGCGCCCCTCCCCCTCTGGTTGACCTTGACACGGTGACAAGCCCTTCACTGTCTGCCGAGGAGGTGGTCCCATGACGATCACGCACCAGGACACCGATGTGGTCCGAGCACTCCAGGCGCTGGCGGACGCCCGCTCGTCCGTACGGCTGCGGGCCGCTCTGGCGGTGGGGACGGCACCCGACCCGCGCTTCGTCGACGCACTCGTCGAACGCTGCGCGAGCGAGCCGGAGTTCTTCGTCCGCGACATGCTGACGTGGGCGCTCACCCGCCACCCGGTGTCCCTGACCCTGCCCGCACTGCTGCGGGCGGTCCGCTCGGAGCGGTCGCAGGCCCGCAGCCAGGCGCTGCACACCCTGTCCAAGATCGGAGACCGGCGGGCCTGGCCCGCGGTCACCCGGGCACTGCTGTGCGACGCGGACGAGGAGGTGGCGCGGGCCGCGTGGCGGGCCGGGGTCGTTCTCGTACCGGAGGGCGAGGAGTCCGCGCTGGCCGAGGTGTTGGTTTCGCAGCTCGGGCGCGGTGACCGCGAGACGCAGCTGAGTCTCAGCCGGGCACTGGTCGCGCTGGACGAGGTGATCGTGTCGGCTCTGCGAGCGGCGATGACGGGGCCCGACCCGCGGGTATGTGCTCACGCGCTCGCCACAGAGCGGCTGTTGCGCGACCCGGACGCCGGATTCGGGTTCGCCATCGAGGAGGCGAAACGCGTGGTGGTCCTCGGCGGGGACCGTCAGGAGGGAAGATGAGACGTGTTGATCGGTGAGGTGGCGCGACGGTCCGGGGTCAGTGCCCGCATGCTCAGGCACTACGAGTCGCTCGGGCTGGTGCGCCCTTCGGGGCGTACCGGCTCGGGGTACCGGGAGTACTCCGGCGCGGACATCCGGCGGATCTTCCAGATCGAGAGCCTGCGGTCGCTGGGGCTGTCGCTGCGGGACATCGGGCGCGCGCTCGACGACCCCGGCTCCACGCCCTCGGCGCTCGTCGGGGACCTCATCCAGCAGACACGTACCCGTATCGCGGCCGAGACGGAGCTGCTCACGCGGCTGTCCCGGATCGAGGCCGCGGAACCCGACGGCTGGGAGGACGTCCTCCAGGTCGTCGCGCTCCTCCAAGCCCTGGGGTCGAAGAGCGCCGGCGCCCGCCAGCGCGCGGCCCTCTCCTCGGCCGACGACGTGGCGGTGCCGGTCGAGGCCCTGGTCGACGCGGTACTGGGCGAGACGGATCCGTATGTCGCCGGGGCCCTGCGCTGGGCGCTGGCGCGAGCGGGCGGCGGCGCACCGGACCTGCTGGTGAAGGGCCTCGCCTCGCCGGTGGCGGCCGTACGGGAACGTGCCGTCCGGTCCCTCGCCGAGCTGCCCGGGAGCGAGGCGATGGACCAGCTGCGGGCGGCGCTGACGCACTCCGACCCCGCGGTCCGCGGGTGCGCGGCTCTGGCACTCGGGGCGAACGGAGTGGCCGACGCGGTTCCGGTGCTCGTCGACATGATCGTGGAGGGCAGGAACGACACCGACGCCGCCGACGCCCTGAGCGTGCTGGCGAGCGACACCGCGAGGGCGGACCGGATCGCGGCCCTGCTCGTCGGCTGTCTGGCCCTCGACCTCACGCACCAGCCGGCCCGTGGGCGGCTGACCCAGGCGCTGGCGGGCATCCCCGGGACGACGGCGTCACGCGCCCTCGCGGAGTTGTCGGATGACGAGGACCGTGCCGTCGCGCTGACCGCGACGTATCTGCTGCGGCTGCGCGACGCGGGATGACCGGGCCGTGCAGGTGCGGAAGCGGCGGTGGTGACGGGCTGTGCCGTTACCCCAGTCGGGCTACTGCCGCCAGAACGCGACTTCTTGGGGGCATGGCACGTATGACACACCGGAGAAGCGAAGAACGCCGCAGAGGTGTTGAGTGGCAATGAAAGGCTCCAACTGGGGCATTACGGTACTTGAAAGGTGTTCCACCGTGCATCTGCTTCCCCGTCACCGTCGTCCGCTGTGGCCGCTCGCCCTCCTCGCCGCAGCCGGGGTGATCGCCGCGGCGCCGACCGCCGCCGCCACCACGCACGCGCCCACCACCCCCACCACCGCGACCGCCGAAGACCCCAACCCCACGCCCCCGGTGACGCCGCTACCGCCGGCCGCGCCCGTGACCCCGCCGAACGGCACACAGCAGCCGGCGAAGCCGAGCGCCCCCACGGAGAACATGCCCGCCAAGCCGGCGACTCCCGTGGAGAACGTCCCGGCGAAGCCGGCGTCCCCCGTGGAGGTGCCCGCCAAGCCGGCGTCCCCCATGGAGAACATGCCCGCCAAGCCGGCGGCGCCCCTGGAGAACATGCCGGCCAAGCCGGCCGCGCACGACCCCGCGGCCCAGACGCCGCACACGCCCAACACCCCGGCGGCCCCCGGCACGCAGGAGACGCCCAAGCAGACCGGTGCCATGGAGAACACGCCGGCCAAGCCGGCCGCTCCGGCGAACCCCGCGGGGGTTCAGCACCCCGCCGCCCCGGCGGCCCCCGTCAGTGAGCTGCCGGGCCTGACGGTGCCGCTCGGTACGACATCGCAGCTGCCCGCCGCAGAGCTGCCCGCCGCTGCGCCGCACGCCTGACCAGGCGTGTAGCAGAGGACAGGAGACCCCAGCGGGACCGTCCCCGCTGGGGCCCGCCTCCCGCGCTCCCCCGCCCTACGCCCCGCCCGCGTCGGTGCCCGCCCGGTCCGCCTCGTCGTCCGGGTCCCCTCCCGCGATCGTCGACAGGTCAGCGAGCAGCCGGATGGTGTCCGCGGTGACGGCCGCGAGGACGTCCTGCCGAGCGTCGCCGCGCTCGCGGAACAGGGAGGTCAGCTCGTTCTGCGCCGCGTACGCGCCGCGCAGCGCCTCGCGCCGGTCGCGGTCCCGGTCGCGTTCACCGGGCTCGCCGTCGCCGTCCCCCGCCTCGCGGGCCGGGCGGTGCTCAGCCGTGTCGTCGAGCACGCACACGTCCCCGGCCGCACGCAGCAGCCGGGCCACGATGCCGGGCGCCGGGTCCGGCAGGACAGGGCCGTCGGGCCGGCCGCCCGTCGCCTCGGCCAGCGTCCGGGTGATCGCCTCGACATGGCTGGTGATGCGGTCCCAGACGAAGTCCCACTCGGCGGCCGGCGGGACCGGTGCCGAGCGGCGCAGCTTGCGGCCCGGGTTGAAGCGGTAGCTCTCGTCCGACCAGCGGCGGGCCGTGCGCAGATCGGTGACGTGGTCGGTGAGCCGCCTCGCCCGGTCGTGCCAGGCCTGCGCGTCCTCCCGGGAGAAGCCGCCGTCACCGAGCCCGTCCGCGACCGTACCGAGCAGCGCCGCGCTCTCCTCGGGCAGACGGGCACGGAGGTGGCCCACGCTGCGGGAGTGCACCGGAGGCAGCACGAGCGCGTTGACCGTGAGCCCGATGACCGCGCCCAGCAGGGTCTCCAGGAAGCGGTGCAGGATCTCGAAGCCCGAGTACGTTCCGTAGACCAGGACGAACAGGGCGGCGGTCGGTGCGTTGAGGCCCTGGGTGCCGAACCGGGCGTACGAGCCGAAGAGCATGGTCAGCGGCAGCACGACGAGCATGGCCAGCATGGTGTCGCCCATCAGCAGACCGGCGCCGGCCGCCAGCAGCGTGCCCACCACGACGACCACGAACTGTTGCAGCGCGGTCTTGAGCGAGCGGTAGACGGTGCTCTGCACCAGCAGGAGCGCCGTCCAGGGTGCCAGCAGCGCCATCGGCGCCTTCCACCACCAGCCCGCCAGCGCCCAGGCGATGAGCGCGGCCGCGGCCGCCTTCAGGGCCTGGACGGCGGTGTCCCGCTCGGGCCCCGGCCCGCCGAGCGCTCGTCGCGCCGACCGGAACACCGACGCGCACTCCCAGGTTGCCCACTGCCTCCACTGAAGGGAGGCCCGGCGCAGATCTTTCAACGTTCCATCCCGTGCTCGCACTCCGCCGCTCAGGCGCTCTCCGCGGCCGACGGCGACGGCAGGATCCCGCCCGTCCCGTCCGCCGTGTCCCGTCCCCGCGACCGCCGCTACGGAAGCGGCGAACCGCCGGTGGCGTTCAGGATCTCGGCCGTGATGAAACTGGCGTGCTCGGAGGCGAGGAACACGTACGCCGGTGCCATCTCGGCGGGTTGCGCGGGCCGCCCCAGCGGAGCCTGCTTGCCGAACTCGGCGGTGTCGGGCAGCGTCGCCGGGATGAGCGGCGTCCACACCGGCCCCGGGGCGACGGCGTTGACCCGGATGCCGCGTTCGGCCAGCATCTGCGCCAGGCCCTTGGTGAAGGTGACGATCGCGCCCTTGGTCATGGCGTAGTCGAGGAGGTGCGGGCTGGGCTGATAGGCCTGGACCGAGGTGGTGTTGATGACGGATCCGCCCGCCGGGATGTGCGGCACGGCCATCTTCGTCAGCCAGAACATGCCGTACAGGTTGGTGCGCAGGACGCGGTCGAACTGCTCGGTGGTGATGGCTTCGATGCCGTCGGACTGCGCCATCTGGTACGCCGCGTTGTTGACCAGCACGTCGATGCGCCCGAACTCCGAGACGGCCCGGTCGATCAGGTCCCGGCACTGCCGCTCCTCACGGATGTCGCAGGCGACGGCCACGGCCCGGCGTCCGGCCTCCTCCACCAGACGCACGGTCTCGCGGGCGTCCTCCTCCTCTTCGGGAAGGTGGGTGAAGAGCACGTCGGCGCCCTCGCGGGCGTAGGCGAGGGCGACGGCCCGCCCGATGCCGGAGTCACCGCCGGTCAGGACCGCCTTGCGGTCGGCCAGCAGGCCACTGCCCCGGTACGACTGCTCACCGTGGTCCGGCGGCGGGTCCATCGGGCCGGTCCAGCCGGGGTGCTGCTGCTCCTGCTGGGGCAGGTCGGGCCGCGGGTGCTTGTCGGTCGGGTCCTGCGGGCGGGTCGGGTCGGTCATGGAGGGCGCCTTTCGTCAGAGGGGCGGCTCGCGGACGAACGCCTCGGGGTCGTCCCGGCGCGGCGCGCGGCGCCGGCGTCGTGCACGACCCGTGGGCTCGCCCGGTCCGCCCCGGGGTGGTCATGGCTGGAATACGCATCAGGTACCCCGATGAGCGCATGTATGCCTGTGCGTACCGCCTGGGGATGGGACGAGTCGTATGCGGGGAGGTGGGGTACGCGCGCGGGCGTGGGCCCGCCGCGCCGTACGGGCGGGCGGGCGGACGCGGCGGGCGCCCGCGCCGGTCGTCCGGTTGTGCGGGCACCCGCCGCGGTGTGCTCAGACGGCGGCCGGGAACCTGTCCCAGGCGCGGTGCTCGGCCAGTGCCTCGACGATCTTCTGCACGGCGGCCGGGCCGCTGTCGCTCACCACGACCCCGGGTTCGTCCGCGCCGATGCCGGAGGCCTCGAACAACCCGCGGGCGTCGTTCCAGCCACCGACCGCCTTGCCGTGCCGGTACGCCTCGGTGAGCAGCAACAGCACACGCGGGTCGGGCCCCTGGGGTGCGGGAGAGCCGGCCTTGGCGTCCCGTGCGCCGTAGGCGTCGGCGCCCGGCCGGGGCGTTCCGGCGAACAGGAGCGCGTCGTACTCGACGGACCGGGCGGTGGCGAAGGTGCGCTGGACGGCGACCGGCTCGCCCCCGCCGTCCAGGACGCCGCCGGTCGGTGCGATGACCAGGGGGACCATGCCGGCGTCCAGCACGGCCTGCCGCGCACCGCGTACGCCGTCGAGGTGGGCGGTGTCGTCGGCGACGATGCCGACCACGCGTCCGTCCGGCGGCCAGGTGTTTCCCAGCTGGGACAGGGCGGGGCTCGGGGTGGCGTCGGCGAGGGGCACGGTGGCCTCGGGCGCCGGCAGACCGAGGCCCTCGGCGACCTTCTCGCACAACTGCGTGTCGATGTTCGCCAGCACCCGCAAGGCGCGTTCCTTGACGGCCTGTTCGAAGCATTTGTTCAGTTCGAAGGTGTAGGCGGCGATGATGTGCTCGCGCTCCGGGGCGCTCATGCTGAGCCAGAAGAGCCGGGGCTGGGTGAAGTGGTCCGCGAAGGAGGCGGGTGCCTCGCGGACCTTGCTCGCCTCCGGGATGCGGACCGGGGTCTCGACGTACGCGCCCGCGTCGGCGCCCGCGAGGAAGGGGCAGCCGCCGTCCAGGCTGTTGGGCCGGTAGGGGGCGACGCCGGTGTGCACGGCGGTCTGGTGCATGCCGTCCCGGAGCATGTCGTTGACGGGGACGTGCGGCCGGTTGATCGGGATCTGCGCGAAGTTCGGACCGCCGAGCCGGCTGATCTGGGTGTCGAGGTAGGAGAAGAGCCGGCCGGCCAGCAGCGGGTCGTCGGTGACGTCGATCCCCGGCACCAGGTGGCCGGGGTGGAAGGCGACCTGCTCGGTCTCGGCGAAGAAGTTCTTCGTGTTGGCGTTCAGCGTCATCAGGCCGATGGGCTGGACCGGGGCGATCTCCTCGGGAACGATCTTGGTGGGGTCCAGCAGGTCGATTCCCTCGAACGTCTGGTCGGGGGTGTCGGGGAAGACCTGGATGCCGAGCTCCCACTGCGGGAAGGCGCCCGCCTCGATGGCGTCGAAGAGGTCGCGGCGGTGGAAGTCCGGGTCCATCCCGTTGATGAGCTGCGCCTCCTCCCAGACCAGGGAGTGCACACCCAGCTTGGGCTTCCAGTGGAACTTCACGAGCACGCTCTTCCCGCCGGTGTCGAACAGGCGGAACGTGTGGACCCCGAAGCCCTCCATCATGCGGTAGGAGCGCGGGATGCCTCGGTCGGACATGTTCCACAGGGTGTGGTGGGTGGCCTCGGTGTGCAGGGACACGAAGTCCCAGAACGTGTCGTGGGCGCTCTGGGCCTGCGGGATCTCGCGGTCGGGGTGGGGTTTGGCGGCGTGGACGATGTCCGGGAACTTGATCGCGTCCTGGATGAAGAACACCGGGATGTTGTTGCCGACGAGGTCGAAGGTGCCCTCGTCGGTGTAGAACTTCGTGGCGAACCCCCGGGTGTCCCGCACGGTGTCGGCCGAGCCGCGGGACCCGAGGACGGTGGAGAAGCGGACGAACACCGGCGTCTCCACGTCCTTGGCCAGGAAGGCCGCCCGGCACACCTCGGTGGCGGTGCCGTAGCCCTGGAAGACTCCGTGCGCGGCGGCCCCGCGCGCGTGCACCACCCGCTCCGGAATGCGTTCGTGGTCGAAGTGGGTGATCTTCTCCCGCAGATGGTGGTCCTGGATGAGGACCGGGCCCCGTGCCCCGGCCTTCAGGGAGTGGTCGCTGTCGTACAGGCGCGTCCCCTGGGCCGTCGTGAGGTACGCGCCGCTCTGCGCCGTGCGCGCCGGGTCGGCGCCCGTGGCCTGACCGGTCGGGCTCACGGTCTCCGGCCCCTGCTGGTCGGCCTTCGGGGGCAGCGGCTCGGCGGGCCTGGTCGGCTCGGCGACGGGCGGCGACACGGGTCCCGGCCTGCCCGGCAGGCCGTCGGAGTCGGGGGTGGGGTGCTCGGTCGTCATGCTCTCTCCCAAGGACGGTCTTCAGGACACCTCAGCCATGACCGCTGGACGGCGGACCGCAAACGGGCTACCGGCGGTTGTCACCCACATCCGCCGGAGGTCCATGGCATCTGCCCGGTTCTCGGGCCCGGACCGCCCGGCCGCGCACCTCGGCGGTGTCCGGTGCCGCCGGTTCCGCACAGGGCATGCGTATCCCCCGCGCCCGGCATCCGGCGCCGGGCCAAAGCCCCTTCACCGCTTGTGCCACGCGTCGGCGCCGGGGTCGTACACGGCGAGGCCCAGCGCCTCGAAGGCCCGCAGCCAGCCCAGCATGGGCCAGTTCCCCCAACGCCGTTTGTAGAGCGCCCCGTTCCGCAGGATGTCGTCGAGGTGCTGGACCGGTGGATCGTGGGTGGGGTGGTGCTGGTGGTACGCGGGAGCGCCGCCCACCCACCACAGGTCCACCCCGCACCCCGCCGCCGTGGCGGCGAAGTCGGTGTCCTCGCCCCCGTAACCGCTGTAGGACTCGCAGAAGCCCCCGACGCGGTTCCATGTACGGGCGGTGAGGGCGAACGACAGCGACCAGAACAGCCGCGGGTCTCCCCCGCGCAGGATCTCCCCCTCGGCGGGGGTTGGGCGCGCCGGGTGCGGCGGGGCCAGGCCCGCGAGCGCGGCCAGGTCGTAGCCCTCGGGCGGTGGCGGCGGCAGATAGGCGACCGTGCCGCACAGCAGGGCGCCGTCCTCGGCGGCACCGGTGTAGCGCTCCAGGAGGGTGGGGCCGGGTACGCAGTCCACGTCGAGGAAGACCAGCAGCTCCGCGCCGCCTTCCAGGGCGCGCGCCGCCCCGGCGTTGCGGGCGGCGGCCAGGGGCAGGCGCCCGTCGGCGAGCGGCAGGGTGATCACGTCCGCCGCGGGCGCGCGTCCGGCGGTCAGGGGCGCGATCCGGGGATCGGCCATGGAGACGATCACATACCGGTCCGGGGCGCGGGTGCCCCGGGCGAGCCCGTCCTGCTGGAGGAGCAGATGGGTGTGGCGGCCGGCGGCGAGGGTGATCACCGCGGTACGCACGCGGTCCGCCTTCCCGGGCGGGCGGCCAGCTCGGTGAGCAGGCGTCCGGCCCTCTCGGCGCCGTCGCCGGGGCTCCAGTGGGCCCAGCGCTCGGGGCGGGCGACCGCCTCCGCGAGCAGGGCGGGCCACTCCCCGGCGCTCGGCCAGGTCTCCCGCACGCTCGCCAGATTCGCCGCTCGCAGGGCTCGGGCGGTGGCGTGCTGTTCCCCGTGCGGGCGGTCCTGCGGGATGACGACGGTCGGCACGCGCGCCGCGGCGCACTCCGCGACGGCGTTCTGCCCGGCGTGGGTGACGACGACGCTCGCGCGGCACAGCACCGGCCAGGGGTCCTCGGTCCAGGCCGCGCCGGCGCCGCCGAGGACGGTCCAGGACCAGCCGGGGGTGGCCCGGGCCGCGTCGCGCAGGTCCGCGGGGGTGACGTCGGCGCCGCCCGCGCCGAGCATCACGACGACCTCGCCGTGGGCCCGTGGCCGGTCGCCGTCGGCCGCCGGGCGGGGCCGGCGGTCGTAGCGGGAGATGCTTCCAGTGTGCACGGTCTTGGCGTACCAGTGCGCCGGCCAGCCCGGTTCGGGCAGGGTGTGGGGCCAGGGCGCGAGGAGGGCGTCCGCGAGGTCGTAGCCCAGGCGGTGGGCCTCGTCGCGGCGGTCGCCGCGCATGGCCGCGACGACGACGGGGACGCCCATGAGCCGCGCCAGGGTGGCGGCCTCCACCGACACGTCGCTGACGAACAGCGCGGGGTGCTCCGCCCTGATCCACTCGGCGATGCGCCCCATGCGTTCGCGATGCCCGCGGTGGTGCAGCGGTACCCAGTGCAGACGTCCTCGGGCGGTGTGGTCGACGGGGTCCTCGGCGGTGTCCGGCGGCAGGGGGACCCACGGTCCGCGCCACTCGGCGGGTCGGGGCAGCGAGGACAGGAGGGTGACCGGCTCCGCCACCTGGGCGGCGACGCACTGTGCGCGGTGGAGGTGGCCGCGGCCCTGGTGGTGGACGTAGTAGCCGATCACCGCGTCACCTCCTGGTACAGGGCGGTGTAGGCGTCGGCGGTGTGCTCCAGGGAGCAGAACCGCTCGGCCCGGGCGCGGGCGGCACGCCGGTCGAGCCGCATCGCCCGGGGGATGAGCTCCGCCAGCGCCTCGACGTCTCCCGGAGGTGCCAGCAGCCCGCACTCCGGGGTGAGGATCTCCGCAAGGGCGCCGCGGTCGAAGCCGCAGACGGGTGTGGAGCAGGCCAGTGCCTCGGCGACCACCAGACCGTACGGTTCGTCCCAGCCGGGTGTCACCAGGGCGGCGGCCGACGTGCCGAGCAGTTCGACGAGCTCCTTGCGGTCGAGGTGGCCGACGTACTCGGCGACGCCCTCGTCGAGCAGCGGCGCCACCTCCTCCTCGAAGTACCGCTCGTCCGAGACGGGCCCCGCCAGCTTCAGGGGCACCCCGGCCGCGCGGGCGGCCCGGATGGCCAGGTGGGGTCCCTTCTCCGGCACCATGCGTCCGGACCAGGCCAGTTCGGTCCCGCCCGGGCCGGGCGTCCAGAAGTCGGTGTCGATGCCGTTGCGTACGACCAGCGCCTCGGGCACCATCGGCCGCCAGGCGCTGGCCGTGGACCGGCTGACGGCCGTGAAGACGACGGGGCACACGTCGTGGGTCTGGATGGCAGATTCCAGCCAGGGGGTGGGCGGGGTGTGCAGGGTGGTGATCACCGGCACCCGCAGGGCCGACGCCATCGCGACCGGCAGGTAGTGCAGGCTGTTGTTGTGCACCACGTCGAAACGGTGCTCGCCGTCCCGCGCCAGATCGAGCATCAGCCCCAGGTAGGCGTGGTGCTCCTCCATCCAGGTGGTGCTCGGCATGCTGGCGTCCGAGCGGGCCGCGGAGCTCAGCACCGCCCCGCGCACGGGCAGTTCGCGTGCTCCGAGCGCGGGGTCCGAGCCGGGCGCGGCGAACAGTTCCACCCGGTGCCCGCGCCGGGTCAGGGCGTGCGCCAGGCCCCAGGTGTGTGCTTCGAGGCCCCCGGCGAACGGCTCCTTGATGGGAAAGCGCGCCGACGCGATGAGGGCCACCCGCAACGTGCTCATCGCAGCAGATGCGCGTAGAGAGCCCGGTGGGCGGCGGCCAGTTCGGTGCGCTCGCGTGTGCGGTGGTGCTCGGTCGCCCGGGGCGCCGGCCTCTCCTCGTACGCCCGCAGCACCGCCTTGCGCAGCGACTCCTCGTCCAGGCCGCCCTCCTGGGTGTGCCCGTACGTCAGGCAGGGGCGCTGCTCCGCGTAGAACCCGCAGTCCGGGGCGGCGACCGCGGTGCCCAGGTCGTGGCACGCCTCCAGCCACCCCGAGTGCGTACCGAACAGATAGGGCAGCACGGACAGGTCGAGCGACGCGAGGTAGTCCCAGAGCTCATCGTCGTCGAAGTAGTCGTGGATGGCGAGCGTGAGACGGTTCCCGCGCTCCAGCTCCCTGAGTTCGTCCATCAGTTGTGGTGCGTGGGCGCGGGCGGCCGGGTCCGCGACTTCCCGGTGGATGTTCACCTGGAGCTCCGCGTCCGCCAGCTCGGCCACGGTGTCGGCGAGTACGCGGACGACGGGCAGGACGGCCATGTTCGGCCGCAGGCTCTTGGCGTGCACTCCCACGCGGAACCGGTCGCGGGGCGGTCTGGGGCGGTTCAGCCGCGGCAGTTCCACCACATGGGGGTGCGGCAGCACGGTCGCCGTCCGGTCCCAGCGGTCGCTGATGGTCCTGGCCGCGCCCGGGGTGAGCGTGATGAGCCGGTCGGCGGCCGGAACGATCACGTTCAGGGCGGCGTCATGGGTCGCGGGGTCGAGCTGATGAGGGTTGCGCAGGTCGTGCACCGTGTAGACGAGGGGTTTCCCGTGCCGCCGGAGCGCGTCCACGAGGGCGGACAACTGGGCGGGGCTCTGGGCGTCGAACCCGAAGTGCAGATGGAAGACGTCGAAGTCCTTGTGGTGGGCACTCACCCAGTCCGGGTCGAGCATGACCGGCGGCCACCAGCGCTGCGAGGTGCTGGGCGCGCCGTTGGGCCGGGGGTCCGTCAGCCGCCTGACACCGTCGCCCTCGGGCGCGGAACAGTGCCGTACGTACACATGGCCCGCGGGCACGGATGCGACCCGGATCTCGCCGGGGGGCCGGGCGGAAGAAGCTCGGACGGGCACGGTGACACTCCTCTGGTGCGGAGCAGGCGGCGCCTGCTCCCCTGTCCAGTCTGTTGAGCGTCACCGGATACCGCATGTGGGCGGAGGGCCGGGTGGGAGGGGGCGGGGACGCCGTGGCGTACGGCACGTCCACGAGCCGACGTACGGGTGTGCGCCGGACGGGTGAGGCTCCGCCCCCGCGTCCGCCGCCCCCCGGCCCGGGTGCCGGGCCGGGGCGGGCCCCGCCGGGGCGCCGGTCTCAGTGCAGCGCCCGCCGCTCCAGCAGGGCACGGTCCAGCCGGTGGGTGACGGTGTCCACGAGCCCGAGGTCGGTGAGCCCGCTGACCGTGCGCCGCTGACCGTGCCGCGGCCCTACGATCCCGGGCGCCCCGCGCCGTAAGGCCGGGGACATACCGAAGGGGGCGCCGGCTCGCGTACGGCCGACGCCCCCCGGGTGGCCCGGTGGCTCGCTCAGCCGGGCCAGGTGCCGGTCAGACGGCGGGTCGCGGTCGCTCCCCCGCGGTCGACGGCGGCCTTGACCGTGGCGAAGATCGCGCCCTGCAACGCCGCGGCCAGCACCACTTCGCTCCACGTGCGCTCTTCGTCGGTGGCGTCCGGCGCGTCCTCGTCGTGGCCGAGGACCTTCCACGCCTGCTTGAACAGAGCACTGGCCAGCAGACCGCTGACGGCTCCGAGGGCCAGACCGACCGGCTTGTAGACGATTTTCGACGCCTTCATCGGGGTCACCCCTTCCGGCGGCAGGCCAGCCACACCAGCGCGGCCGCCCCGGCGGCCGCCAGCAGCAGCGTGCGGTTCTCGCGCGCGAGCCGCGCACCCTGGGCGGTCTTGTGCTGTACGGGTTCGGGGGCCGTCTCGTGCCAGAGCCGGCCGGCCTGCGCGGCCGTCGCACGGGCCGCCTCGGCCGCCTGCGCGGCCTTGTCCTTGACCGGGTCGGGCACCTTGTCCTGCGCCTGATGGACCAGGTCCACGGCCTTGGTCTTCAGCTCGTCGGCCTTGACCGCGGCCTGTTCCTTCACGGCACCGGCCTTGACGGCGGCCTGTTCCTTGACGGCACCGGCCTTCTCCTGGGCACGGGCCTTGACGTCTGCCTTGGCGGCGAGCGCCTCGACCGTCTCGCCGAGTTCGGCGCGGGTGTGTTCGACCTGCTCGCGCAGTTCCTCGGGACCTGCGTCCGCGGGCTTGTCCTGGGGTCGCTGGGTCATCGCTGTGCGCTCTCCTTGATCTCGGCCACGTCGGCCTTCACGTTCTCGATCGCCTGTTCAGGAACGGGCGGTGCGGCCTGGCTGACCTGCTTCTTCCCACTGAGGGCGAGCACGGCGGCGATCACCCCCAGCACGGCGGTCACGATCAGCGCCGCGGCCCACACAGGCAGGGGCACGGCCAGCGCCGCGATGGCGGTGGCCACCAGCGCCTGGAGCATCAGGAAGCCGACCACTCCGGCGCCGCCGAAGAGCCCGCCGCCCTTGCCGTAACGCTTGCCCTTCTCCTTCATCTCCGCCTGCGCCAGGCGCATTTCCCCGCGCACCAGCTCCGTCAACTGCTGCGAAGCCCGGTGCACCAGCTCGCTCACCGGCTCCTGCCCGGAGTGGCGCGGGCTGTGGTCGAACCCGGTTTCCTTCGGATGCGTGCCCGTCATGGCGGTCACCTCCCGTCGCTCTCGTTCCTGCGGGCCGGGCGGTCCGGCCCTTCCCATGGCCCGCGAGTACCCCGAACATCGCAGTTCAGTGGGTGAATGACGCAGTCGGCGCAGAAAACATCCGTACAAGGGGTCCGAGGGGCGCGGCGCGCGCGCGACCACCGCGTCCGGGACGGAGCTCAGCTCTCGCCAGAAGGCTCCTACCTGCGGCAACGCACGAACGGCCCCATCAGCCTCAAGAACCACGGCTCGGCGGGGTTACCCCACCGGATACGGGTTACCCGCACGGTGGAGCCTCTGGGACGCCGCGGCGGCGGACCCGGTCGGCTTGTCCTGTGTGTGCTCGGCGGTGTGGGGCTGCGGGGCACACAAACGCCGGCCCGCTCAGCACATCCGAGCGGGCCGGCACACGTTTCCTGGGGCGGCCGGTCGGTGCGGCCCGGGGAAACGGTCTGACGGGCGAGGTCAGTCGTTGACGCAGACGTTCCCGAACGCCGGGTTGAGCAGCCCGATCACGTTGATGGAGTTGCCGCACACGTTGATGGGCACGTGCACGGGGACCTGCACCAGGTTCCCCGACAGCACACCCGGGGAGTGCGTCGCGGCACCGTGGGCGCCCGCGTCCGCGGAGGCCACCGAGGCACCGCCGGCAACCGCCGCGCCGGCGGCGAGAACCGTAGCGGACAGCTTCAGCATCGAAGACACAGAGAAACTCCTTGCACAAGAGAACGAGCAGAGCCCAGCCGGACGGCCGGGACATCCACCACAACGCCGCACCCGCCCTCCAGGTCACCCTCCACGACCCGATCGAGTCGGTGTTCCCCCACGGTGGTTGGGGAGCCTGTTCGCCGTGACGCCGGAAGGGCAGCGGGTCGGTACCGCCGGCGCGTACTCCTTCGCACTCACCTCCCCGGCGAGAGGGCGGCCGCCCGCAGCACCGTTAGGAAACGGTCACCGGGGTGTCCCGCACGGTGACGTTGGCGTGGCTCTCCTGGAAGCTCTGGTCCGAGACGAGCGTCAGCCGCGCCGTGGACCGGAACTCCGGCAGGGTCCTGGAGCCGCACGAGACCATCGTGGTCCTGAGCTTGGCGACGGTCAGGGCGAGCCCTTCGTCGAGGTCGCCCGCGTACGGTACGTATCCGTCCACGCCCTCCTCGAAGACCAGCCCCTGCCCTCCCTGGCCGTAACGCTGCCAGTTGCGGGCCCGGTTGGAGCCCTCGCCCCAGTACTCCTTCACGAAGCCGTCGCGGGTGGGCAGCTTCGCCCCGGCCGCCTGGTCGAAGCGTGCGAAGTACCGTCCCATCATGACGAAGTCGGCTCCCATGGCCAGGGCCAGGGCCACGTGGTAGTCGTGCGCCAGACCGCCGTCGGAGCAGATCGGCACGTACTCCCCGGTGCGTTCGCGGAACGCGTCCCGGGCCGCCGCGACGTCCAGGACGGCGCTGGCCTGGCCGCGGCCGATGCCCTTCTGGTCCCGGGTGATGCAGATGGAGCCGCCGCCCACCCCGACCTTGACGAAGTCGGCGCCCGCCTCGGCGAGGAAGGTGAACGCCTCGCCGTCCACCACGTTGCCGCCGCCGACCGGAATCTCCGGATAGTGCTTCTTCACCCAGGTCAGGGCCTGCGCCTGCCAGTCGCTGTAGCCGTCGGAGGAGTCGAAGCACAGCGCGTCCGCGCCCGCCTCCAGCAGCGCCGGGACGCGCTCCCGGTAGTCGTGCGTGTTGATGCCCGCCCCCACGCGCAGCCGCTCGGCCGCGTCCACGAGCTGGTGGCCCAGGTTGTCGTCGGGCCGGACGTCGGTGTCGCTGGTGACGGAACCGGCCTTGACGTTCTTCACTTGGCGGACCGCCGCGACCTGGTCCTGGATGGGCTGGTTGTGGTGCAGGAAGCTGAGACCGCCGTTGCGCGCGAGGGCGATGGCCAGCTCCGGGGTGCTGACGGCCTGCATGATCGCGGAGGTGAACGGGGTGCGCAGCTCGATCGTCGACGCCTCGCCCGCGATGTGCCGCACCAGCGGCGCGCGCAGGTCCACGGTCGCGGCCGAGGTGTCGGTCCGCGTCCGGTTCGGCAAGAGCAGGAACTCGTTGAACGTCCGTGAGACCTCAGCGATGACCTGTGCCACTCGTTCCTCCTGACCCGTCGGCCGGGGCCCGACTGGCCCCGCCGTGATCGCCCCCGTGTTCCAGGGCCTGGGCAGGCAGAGACCGGCACAGCAGCCGTTGGAGGTGCCACCGACCGCGGCAGAGCCCTGACCGGCCCGTGGATCGAACGGGGTGCGGTCGTGACCAGGAACCATAGCGGCTGGTCCGGCAGTTGTACGAATCGGGTGTCCTCGGCCGGGCGCGACGCGGACGCCCCGGCGACCGGACCGGCCGCCGGGGCTCTGCGGGGGCGACACCCACGTCGGCCCCCTCCCCCATCCCCCGGGCTGCCCCCCCGGTCAGTCGGTACTACCAGTAGCCCTCGCAGGAGTAGGAGTTGGAGTAGAGCAGGTCACCGACGCAGACGCGTGCCTGGTAGGTGCCGCCGTCGTAGTACCAGTAGGTGGTGCCGCTGGAGGTGTGGACGTCCGAGATCCGCTGCCAGGGCGCGCTGGACGAGGTCCGCCGCTCCAGCCAGCCCTTGCAGGTGGTGCCCCGGGTGCTGGGGCCGAGCTTGAACGCGCCGCGGACGTGCGCCTCGCCGGTGCCCACCTCGTGCCCGCTGTCGAGCCACCCCTCGCAGCCGACGAACGCCTGATAGGTCTTCCACCCGTCGAAGACGATCTCCCCCTGGGCGGAGGCCGAGGGCGCGGCGCCGATCACCGCAGCGGTGACCACCCCCGCTGCCGCGAGCGCCCTGAGGCCGTTGCGTCTTTTCATCATGTCCCCTGTCCTGTCCGCGAAGGTCCTGGAGGCGGGCGGCGGCCCTGAGCCGTTGGGTATTCGATACGAGGCCGCGGCCCCCGTGGCACCGCACGCACTGCCAGGACGGTGTACCGGTACGCCGGTGGCACCGGAACTCTCAAGCGCGGGACCATTGTTTCCACGGGCGGCGACCCGCGTCATTGACACCGGGAGCAGGAATCCTTGGCATTGCGCGCACCGCCGCGGGCCCGGTCGCGGTCGCGGTCGCGGTCGCGGTGGGAAGGTACGCGGCAGGAAGGTACGCGGTGTTCAGGGCGGCCCGCTCGCGACGGTTGCGCGCCGGTGCTCGCCCGGGGTCACTCCGTAAGCGGCCCGGAAGGCCCGGCTGAAACTCTCGGGGCTGTCCATTCCCCGGCGCCGCGCGATGTCGCGTACCGACACGTGCCGAAGTGCCGGGTCGGCCAGGTCGGCGCGACAGGCTTCCAGCCGCCGACGGCGGATCGAGGCGGCCACCGTCTCGTCGTGGTCGCGGAAGAGCTGGTGCAACTGCCGTACGGACATGTGGTGGTGGGCGGCGACGGCCGCCGGGTCGAGTCGGGGATCGGCCAGGTTGTCCTGGAGGAAGACGTCGATACGGGCCAGGAGGAGCTGTTGTCGGGTCTCCGCGGGCAGGCGTGCCGCAGCGTCGGCCTGTTCCGCCAGGAACCCGGCGGCCAGGTCCAGGCTGGTCACTCCCAGTCGGACGCTGTGCTGTTCGCTCAGCTCCGGGGCCTCGCGGGCCACGGAGACCAGGTATTGGGCGAGTATGCGGCCCATGCCGTTCGTGGCGGACAGCGTGCGGGCGAGTACGGCGCGGAGCTTGGCCTCGGGGACGGGGACCAGTGCGCGCGGCAGGTTGAGCACGATCGCCCGTGAGCCGTCGTCGCCCGGTTCGCAGCCGGCCACACCCCGGTACGGGGACGAGGACGACCAGATCGCGAAGTCGCCCGCGCCGAGCCGGGCTTCGCTGCGGCCTTGGGAGACGGCCATGGATCCGCCCAGGATGAGGGCGAGTTCGTAGGTCTCCGGATCGCTTTGGCGCACGAGTGCGGGCGTCCGCTCGGAGCACAGTTCGGGGAAGCACATCGTCGTGAGGTGCACTCGTCCCAGGGGAAGGGTGCCGATGCTTCCGTCGAAGCCGGCGGCGTCGCTGGTGATGTGCACCGGCGCCACGCCCCGCCCGACGGCCTCGCGCCACCAGGTGAACTGCTCCTCCTGCGGCAGACCTGCGGTGTCGAAGTAGGTGTACGCCATGAGCTGCCCTCCCGAGAGACTCCTGCTCGTACACCAACGGTGCTCATGGGCGGGTAAGGGTGCCATGAGCACGCCGAAACATGGCTGGGCCGTCGCCCGGAATGGCTGGTGCGGCTGTGGTTCGGGCAGGCGCTGTCCGGCCAGGCCACGACCCCGCACCCACCGCCGTCGAAGGGTTGGACAGGGAAGCCGGGCGCGTACCAGACTCCCCCTGATGGCTGGAGATCAAGTCTCCACCCCGACCAGGAGGAACCATGTCCGCGCGCCAGCCCGCCGCTCCGTCCATCCACCGCCGCGCCGTGATCACCTGGCTGGCCGTCTACCCGACCATCACCCTCGTCCTCGGCCTCCTCGGCCCGACCACGGCCCATCTGCCGCTCCTGCTGCGGACGTTGATACTGACCGTGATAGTCGTGCCCGTCGCCGCCTACGTCCTCATCCCGTTGCTGACGAAGGCGAACGCCGCGCTGGCCCGACGCTGACCGCCTTTCAGGCCCCCGAACGCGGTCCAGCAGGAGAAAGCGGCAACGCGGCAACTCGGCCCGGAACGACCGATCAGGACCGGTCGGTGTGTACGTGCGCCCGTAGCCCGGGACATCCTCCGCGCACTGGTCGACGGCTCGACGGACCATTGACCGAGGTACGCACACCGCCGACCGGCGAACCGGCGGCCCCACCGTCACGCAGCCCGCCCCGCCCCGAGCAGGCGGCCGGCCGTCTCGTTCAACGTGGGGTAGTCGGTGTACCCGGTCGGCCCGCCCACGTACATCGTGTACTTGTCCCGCACCTCGTTCAGGGGCGCGCCGCTGCGCAGGCGCTCGACCAGGTCGGGGTTGGCGAGGAACGCGCGGCCCAGGGCGATCACGTCCGCGCCCGCGGTGAGCAGACGCTCGGCCGCGCTCCGGCCGCCGTCGGCGGGCAGGGGGGCGGGCCAGCCGAGGTTGGGGTTGGCCATGAGGGTGCCGGGCCAGTTGGAGCGGACGAGGGCGAAGACGGGCTGGTCCGGATCGGCCAGTTCCAGGTGCAGATACGCGAGGTCGAGATCCGCCAGAGCCGCGATGAGCTCGGTGTAGATGCGAGTGGTGTCGCCTTCCTCGATCCCGTTGACGGTGTTCGCCGGCGAGATCCGCAACCCCGTACGTTCCGCCCCGATCGCGGCGGCCACGGCTCGCGTCACCTCGACGGCGAAGCGGACGCGGCGCGAGACCGGACCGCCGTAGGCGTCGTCGCGCCGGTTGGTGTTCTCGGCCATGAACTGGTGCACCAGCATCCCGTTGGCGGCGTGCACCTCGACACCGGCGAAGCCCGCGTCGACCGCGTTGCGGGCGGCCTGGGCGAAGTCGGCGACCGTGGCGTGGATGTCCTCGACGGTCATGGCGCGGGGCACCACCGAGGGCCTGCGCCCGGTGGGCGTGTGGATGGTTTCCGGCAGGGCGACCGGCGAGGGGGCCACCGGCGTGAGCCCGCTGTTGTCCGGGTGGCCCACCCGTCCCCCGTGCTGGAGTTGGAGGAACATCCTGCCGTCTGCGGCACGTACCGCGTCGGTGACCCGCCTCCATCCCGCTGTCTGCGCCGCGCTGTGGATCCCGGGGATGTTGGGGTAGGTTGCCCCACGGCGTTCGGTGTGGTGCCTTCGGCGATGATCAGCCCGGCCGAGGCGCGCTGGGCGTACTGCGTGACCATCAGATCCCCCGGAACGCCGTCGGCGCCCGCCCGGTTGCGGGTGAGCGGGGCCATGACGAGCCGGTTGGGAAGGTCCAGGGAGCCGAGGCGGGCGGGGGCGAAGAGAGCGGAGTTCACTGTTGTCTGCGTCATGTCCGTACGGTAGAAGTTGACACCGGTGTCAGGTTCAAGAGGCGCGGGGCGGTGCGGTCCCGTCGCGGACAGGAGAAGGCATGCGGATCGGAGAGCTGGCGGCGCGTACGGGCGTGAGCGAACGCTCGTTGCGTTACTACGAGAAGCAGGGCCTCCTCACCGCCGAGCGGACTCCCGGCGGCCACCGCGAGTTCGGCGAGTGGGCGGTCGACCGGGTCATCCGCGTCCAGGCCCTCTACGCGGCGGGCCTCAACAGCACCAAGATCGCCGCCCTGTTGCCCTGCATGCGGGACGCGGACGGCGGCCCCTCCGCGCGGGCGACCGAACGACTCGTCGCCGAACTCGCCGAGGAGCGCCGCCGGATCGACCGGCTCATCGCGGATCTGCTGCGCTCCCGGGATGTCCTGGACGAGGTCATGGACCTGGCCACACAGCCGCGCGGGGCGACGCCGGCGTCGGCGGGGTAGGAACGGACGCCTCGTCCGTCGGCGCCCTGGCGGCGAGGCCGCTACGCCTGCCAGTGCGCCAGTGTGTGGAGCGCGGCGGCAGTCCGGGTGAAGCCCTCGGCGCCGAGGAGATCGCGCATGTCGGCGTTGAACCGCTCGATCTCCGGACCCGCTGCGCGCAGCGCCCCCGAGCCCGCGTCCGTCAACTCCAGGGCGACCGCCCGGTGTTCTCGGGGATGGGCGCGCTTGGTCACGAGCCCCGCGGTGGTGAGCCGGGTGACCAGGGGTGTCACCGCGGACTCACGCAGGCCGAGGGTGCGGGCGAGGTCCCGCTGGCTCAGGCCCGGCCGGTCCCGCACCGCGAACAGCGCCCCGAGCTGGGCCGTGGTGACCCCGGCGGCGGCCAGGCAGCGGCGGTCCGCCGTGAGCCGCAGGGTGTGGGCGGCGCGTTGCAGGAGGAAGAACAGGCGCGGGTCGGACTCAGGGGGCATGGTCCGATCTTGACAGCAGGATCCCGGTGGCACCATGCTCACTCCACTGGTGAAATGAGGTCTACGTGGACGCGGACACCCTGGATCCGGAGCTCGCCCGGAAGGTGCTGGCCTCCCAGCCCTTCAGCGTCTACCTGGGCGCCCGGCTGACGGCCTTCGCGGACGGTGTCGCCGTCCTGGAGCTCGACGTGCGGGACGAACTGCGGCAGCAGAACGGGTTCGTCCACGGCGGCGTCCTGAGCTACGCGGCCGACAACGCGCTCACCTTCGCCGCCGGTACGGTCGCCGGCCCCGCGCTCCTCACCGCCGGTTACACGATCGACTATCTGCGCCCCGCCCGCGGCACGGTGCTGCGCGCCAGGGCCCAGGTCGTACACCCCGGCCGTACCCGGGTCGTGTGCCGTTGCGAGGTGGTCCTGCTGGACTCCGACGGCAACGAGACGCTCTGCGCGATCGCCCAGGGCACCATCGCCGTCGCGGACACCGCCACGCCGCCGGGGCCCGCCGCCTAGGGAGGCGGGGCGGGTCAGAAGCGGACGAGGGGCTGGAGGTCCGCGAGCCGGCAGCCGGGGATGGTGTCGGCGGCCCGCAGCAGGAAGTTCAGCTTCTCGATGCGCTCGCCCGTACGCGGTGCCCCGTTCTTCTGGAAGGGTGCCTGCAGCCCGATGGAGAGGTCCATGACGATGTCGTCGATCACGCCACCGGAACGGCCGGAGGGGACGGCGACCAGGCCGTTGCGGACGGCGTCGTCGTAGGTGGCGAGGGCTTCGGTGATGGTGCCGACCTGGTTGGGTTTGAGGACGAAGCCGTCGACCGCCCGGGCCGCGAGCGCCCGGTCCAGGCGGCCCCGGCTGGTGGCGATGAGGTCGTCCCCGAGCACGAGGGTGCGGCTGAGCCGGGAGACGGCTTGGGCGAAGCCGTCCCAGTCGTTCTGGTCCAACAGGTCCTCGACGAAGGGGATGTCGAAGTCCTTGGTCAACGCGCCGGTGTAGTCGATGAGTTCGGCGGAGGTGACGCGTCGTCCCTTGAGTTCGTAGGAGCGCGTCGCCGCGTCGTACATCTCGCTGGAGGCGCAGTCGAGGGCGTAGGCCACCGTGTCGGCGCATCCGGAGGTGTCGACGGCTTCCTGGATCAGTTCGAGGACGACGCGCGGGTCGTCGCTGGGCGCGCAGTAGCCGTACGAGGGGGCGACGCCGGCGGGTGCGCCGGTGTACTTCTCGATGACCGGGCCCAGCCGGTCGAAGACGCGGATGCCGGTCTCGACGGCCTCGGCGATATCCGCGGCCCCGTACGGCACGATGATGAACTCGTTGAACGCCTGGACCACGTCGCCGTACCGGCCGCCGTTGACGACGTTGAAACTGGGCACCGGCACGGTGGTCAGGTCGGTACGGGCGATGGTGCGGTAGACGGGTTCACCGGCGACGGCGGCCGCCGCGCGCAGGCAGGCGACGGAGACCGAGTAAACGGCGTTGCCGCCGAGCCGGGACTTGCGGTCGGTCCCGTCGAGTTCGATCATCACACCGTCGAGAGCCGCCTGATCGCCGACGTCCCGGCCGATCAGGGCCGGGGCGATCAGGTCGTGCACGTTGTCCACGGCGCGGTGGACGCTGAGCCCGTCGTACGTGCCGGGGTCCTCGTCCCTGAGAACGACCGCCTCGTGCATCCCGACCGACAGACCGGTGGGGCCGGCTCCCCGCCCCAGGTGGCCGGTGGAGGTCCGGACCTCGACCTCGACCATGGGGCGGTGCTTGCAGTCCAGGACCTGCCGTGCGTGGACGGATGCGATGGATGCCATGGTGCCTTTCCGGTGGTGCGCCCCGCTGCCCTCGGCCTCCTCTCGACCGTGCTGATGTCCTGCTGTTGTCCAGCACGCCCGATCGCCTCCCTCCTCCCCATGATGGACGCGAGGGGGTCGGGGGCGCAGCTCCGGCGGCTCGGCGGGCACGCGGAGGGACGGTACGCCCGGGGCACCGCCCCTCCGCGTGCACGCTCACAGGCCTGATCCCCCGGTGGCATCGACGACTCGTCCGGTCACCCAGCGGGCGTCGTCCGAGGCGAGGAAGGCGACGATGTCGGCCACGTCCTCCGGCTGCCCCACGCGGCCCAGGGCCGCCAGAGCCACCGCCTGGGCCTCGGCCTGCGGGTTGTCGCGCAGCCAGGAGGCGTTGACGTCCGTGTCGATGATCCCCGGAGCCACCGAGTTCACCGTGATTCCCCGGGGGCCGAGGGTCTTGGCGAGGTTCATGGTGAAGTTGTCCAGGGCGCTCTTCGTCGCGCTGTAGGCGATGATCTCCGGCATGGCCAGGCGGGCCGCGCCACTGGAGATGTTGATGATCCGGCCGCCGTCGCTCAGACGGGGCAGGCCGTGCTGGACGATGAAGAACGGGGCCCGCACGTTGACGGCGAAGACCTCGTCGAAGTCCGGCTCCGTCAGCCCGGCCAGGTCGGAGCTGCGACCGATGCCGGCGTTGTTGACGATGATGTCGACGCCGGTCCCGGTACCGGTAGCGCGCCCGTCGGGCACGTGCGCGGCGATCTCGGCATCGAAGGCCGCCCACAGGTCCGCCGCGTCGCCGTGCTGCCCGAGCGTGGCCCGCAGGGCGACGGCCCGGCCGCCGTCCTTCTCGATCCGGGCGACCACGTCCCGCGCCGCCTGTTCGTCGGTGGTGTAGGTCAGGGCGACCAGGGCGCCGTCCCCGGCGAGGCGTTCCGCGATGGCCCGGCCTATGCCCCTGCTGCCGCCGGTGACCAGCGCGATCTTGCCCTGAAGCCTGCCCTCGAGCTGCCGCGTACGCATGGTGGTGACCGCCTCCGTTAATTGTTGGTGGATCGCTCAATAAAGAACCTAACACGTTTGTTGAGTGGCCGCTCTAAAATGAAGGCATGAGCGAGACACCCGCGAAGCGAGGGCGGCCCCGGACCTTCGACCGTGCCGAGGCCCTGACGGCCGCCACCCGGCTGTTCTGGGAACGCGGCTACGAATGCACCTCCATCGGCGACCTGACCGACGCCCTCGGTATCAAGCCGGGCAGCCTCTACGCGGCGTTCGGGGACAAGAAGTCCCTGTTCAAGGAGGTGGTGGGGAGCTATGGACGGTCCCCGGCCGGCGCCTTCATGGGGGTGGCGCTGGAGGAGGAGCCCACGGCGTACGGCGCGTTCGCCCGCATCCTGCGCGAGGCCGCGGAGATCTACTCCGACCCCTCCCACCCGGCCGGGTGCCTGACCATCACCGCGGCGACCAATGTCACCCGGCAGGACGCCGAGGTGGCCGCGTTCCTGCGTACTCTGCGCAACGCGAACCTGACCACCTTCGAGAACCGGCTGCGCGAGGCACAGTCTTCGGGTGAGCTGCCCGCCGACGCCCGGCCACGGGCACTGGCCGCGTACTTCGCGACCATCATCCAGGGCATGTCCCAGCGGTCCTTGGACGGCGCCACGACGGAAGAACTTCACGAGACCGCGGAACTGGCGCTCGCGGCGTGGCCGGGGACCCGCACGCCGGGTCCGACGTCCGACCGGCCGCACCCCTGACGCCCTGCGCGTCGGAAGCAGGGCCATGCGGTGTGGCGCCCGGTGACCCGGAAGGCGCATGGTCGTTGCTCTCCCTGGAGACCTCGGGTGGGACGGGGCTACTGACTAGGAGCCGAGCGATGACCCAAGTGACCGGGACCGACGTCCACTACCGGCACCACGTCCTGCCGTACTACCGGGCGTTCGGCTCACGCTTCGGGTACACGGCGCTGCTCGGCCGCACGCGACACTTCGGGTGGTACGAGCCGGGCCACTCCCCCTGGGACTTCACCGCGGCGATGCGGCGCATGGAAGTCGTCGTGGCCCGCAAGCTGGACCTGCCCGCGGCGGCCTCGGTGCTCGACGCCGGGTGCGGGGTCGGGGACACGGCGCGCACGGTCGCGCGCGTGGGCAGCGCCTACGTCACCGGGGTCGACGGGATCGAGCCGGACGTCGCGATCGCACGGCAGCGGTCGGCGCGTGCCGGCGTCCCGAGGGGGCGGACCCGTTTCCTCGTGGCCAACTACCACGCGCTTCCGTTCGCGGACGCGTCGTTCGACGGCCTCTACACGATGGAGTCCTTCGTCCACTCCCCCGACCCCGCGCAGGGGCTCGCCGAGTTCTTCCGTGTGCTGCGTCCGGGCGGGAAGCTGGTGATGTGCGAGTACTCGAGCACCCCGCAGGACGACCTGTTGCCGCACGCGCGGTCCGCGCTCGTGCGGGTCTGCGAGCTCTCCGGCATGCCGGGCATGCTCACGATGACCCACGGGCACCTCGAACGGCTTCTCCGGGAGACCGGTTTCACCGTCGATTCGGCGTACGACGCGACGGAGAAGATGCTGCCCATGCTGCGCTGCTTCTCGGTGCTGGGCCGGCTTCCGTACGCGGCGGCGCGCGCCGTGGGGCGCGGCGACAGCCTGGTCAACGCGATGAGCGGGGTGGAGATGTACCGGCACCAGGAGACCTGGCGGTACAACATCTGCGTGGCCACCCGGCCCTGAGCCGTACGCGGGGTGAGCCACGGCCACTGGCCCCCTCGCCCGCACGCCCGCCGGCCCGCCCCGGGACACCTTCTGACCGCCCCCGGCACACCCCGCGAAAACTTTTTCGCCGACGATGTCGAGAAGCCGTACCCGGCTCCGTCCCCGTAGTGAACGCGACCACAATGGGCCGCATCACTACCGAGGAGACCCACCATGGCCAAGTACCTGCTGCTGAAGCACTACCGCGGCGCCCCGGACCCCGTCAACTGCGTGCCGATGGCCGAGTGGACGCCGGAGGAGATCTCGGCGCACATGCGGTTCATGCACGACTTCGCCGACCGGCTGGAGAAGACCGGGGAGTTCGTCGACGCCCAGGCACTCGCCCCCGAGGGGACCTTCGTCCGGTACGACGGCGAGGGGCGCCCGCCCGTCACCGACGGGCCGTTCGCCGAGACCAAGGAGCTCATCGCCGGCTGGATGGTCATCGACGTCGACAGCTACGAGCGGGCCGTCGAACTGGCCGGCGAGCTGTCCGCCGCCCCGGGGGCCGGCGGGAAGCCGATCCACGAGTGGGTGGAGCTGCGCCCGTTCCTCGCCGCCCCTCCCACCGTCACGGAGTGACCTCACCCATGGACCAGGCCCTGCTCAGGAGCCTCACGCCTGGTGTGCTCACCGTCCTCGTCCGCCGCGGAGCCGACTTCGCGGCGGCCGAGGACGCCGTGCAGGACGCACTCGTCGAAGCCGTCCGTGTCTGGCCCGCCGATCCGCCGCGCGATCCCAAGGGGTGGCTGGTCACCGTCGCCTGGCGCAAGTTCCTCGACCAGGTGCGGGCGGACACGGCCCGCCGCCGGCGCGAGGAGGTCCTCGACCAGGAACCGGCGTCCGGGCCCGCGCCCGCCGTCGACGACACGCTCCAGCTGTACTTCCTGTGCGCCCATCCGTCGCTGACGCCCGCCTCAGCCGTCGCGCTCACCCTGCGGGCCGTCGGCGGGCTCACCACCCGCCAGATCGCCCAGGCCTATCTGGTGCCCGAGGCGACCATGGCCCAGCGCATCAGCCGGGCCAAGCGGACCGTCTCGGGCGTACGGTTCGACCGGGCGGGCGATGTGGCCACCGTGCTGCGCGTCCTCTACCTGGTCTTCAACGAGGGGTACTCGGGCGACCTCGACCTCGCGGCGGAGGCGATCCGGCTCACCCGGCAGCTCGCCGCCCGGATCGACCACCCCGAAGTGGCGGGCCTGCTCGCCCTCATGCTGCTCCACCACGCCCGTCGCGCCGCCCGCACCGCGCCCGACGGCGCCCTGGTCCCGCTCGCCGAGCAGGACCGGGGCCGATGGGACACCGCGTCGATCGCCGAGGGCGTGGCGATCCTCCAGGCGGCCCTCGCACGCGACCGGCTGGGCGAGTTCCAGGCGCAGGCCGCCATCGCGGCCCTCCACGCGGACGCGCTCACCGCCGAGGAGACCGACTGGGTGCAGATCGTCGAGTGGTACGACGAACTCGTCCGTCTGACCGACAGCCCCGTCGTCCGCCTCAACCGCGCGGTCGCCGTCGGCGAGGCGGACGGGCCGCGCGCCGGCCTGGCCGCGCTCGCCGGGCTGGACGAGTCCCTGCCCCGCCACACCGCGGTGGCCGCGTATCTCCACGAGCGCGACGGGGACATGGCGACCGCGGCCCGGCTGTACGCGGAGGCCGCCCGGAAGGCACCCAACCTCGCGGAGCGCGACTACCTCACCCGGCAGGCCGCCCGCCTCCACACCCGCGGAGGCCGGTGACGCGACGGCAGCAGACCTGCTGGTCGGGGGGTTGAGGGGGACGGGGGCGACAAGGCGGTCGGGCGACGCGGTGGACGGGGGACGCGGTGGACGGCCCGAGCCGTCCCCGTCACCGCTCCCCCGCCCCCGCCCGCAGATAGGCCCCCAGCCTCGCGATCGCCGACGGGTTGCGGGGGCTCTCGACCAGGTCCGCGTAGTCGAGGACGAAGATACGCCGGTGCTTGACGGCGGAGACGTTGCGCAGGGGGGCGTAGGACAGCAGGAACTTCTTCTTCTCCTCGGCGCTCACGTCGCCGTAGTCGCAGATGACGATGGTGTCCGGGTCGCGCTCGACGACGCTCTCCCACCCCACGGTGGTCCAGGAGTCCGCCACGTCGTGCATGACGTTCACCCCGCCCGCCTCGGTGATGATCTGCTCCGGAGCGGCATAGCGGCCGGACGTGAAGGGGGTGTCGCGGCCGCTGTCGTAGAGGAACACCGTCGGGCGGTCGGCGCCTTTGGGTGCCTTCGCCCGTACGTCCGCGATCTGCTTCTTGAAGTCGCGGACCAGCGCGGCGGCCCGCTCCTGAACGCCGAACAGTCTGCCCAGGTTGGTCAGGTCGGTGTAGAGGGCGTCGAGCGGTGGCATGATGCCGCGCGAGGACCCCGTACGGCCGTTGTGGCAGGACTCGGTGAGGATGTACGACGGGATACCGAGCTTCTTCAGGGCGTCGGGCGTGAAGCCGCCGTCCTCGCGGAAGCCGTAGTTCCATCCGGCGAAGACGAGGTCGGCGCGCGCGTCGAGGACGTTCTCCTTGGTGAGCTGGTCCTTCGAGAGCCACTTCACCTTGTCGTAGCCGCCCTTCCAGGGCAGTCCGTCCACCTCCCCCTTGTCGTCGGGCATGGCGAAACCGGCCATGCGGTCCTCGAGACCGAGGGCGAACATCAGCTCGGTGATACCGACGTCGTTGGTGACGACGCGTTCGGGGACCTTGTCGTACGTCACCCGGCGGCCGCAGTTGGTCAGGGTGACAGCCGAGTCCTTGGTGTCCTGGGAGGACTCGACCTCGGCTCCGCAGCCGGTGGCGGTCGCGGCGAGACAGACAACGGCGGCGAGCAGCTTGCGCATGGGCGTCCTCATGACGTGGTGGGAGCGAGCAGGTCGAACAGGAACTGGACGGCGCCGGTTTCGGGGTGGCGTACGCGGTGGGCGCGGACCCCGAACACCTTCGCGAGCACATCGGGTCGCAGGACGTCGTGCGGTGGTCCGGCGGCGACGATCCGGCCGCCGTCGATGACGTACAGGACATCGCAGTGGGCGGCGGCGAGGTTGAGGTCGTGCAGGGCGGCGAGCACGGTCAGACCGCTGTCGCGGACCCGGGACAGGACGTCCAGCTGGTGGGCGATGTCGAGGTGGTTGGTGGGTTCGTCGAGGACCAGGACCCGGGGTTGCTGGGCCAGGGCGCGGGCGATGAGGACGCGCTGCCTCTCGCCGCCGGAGAGAGCCAGGACGCCGCGGTCGGCGAGGTGGGTGACGCCCGTGCGTTCCATCGCGCGGGCGCAGATCTCCCGGTCGGACGCGGCCGTACGGTCGCGGTGCGGCAGCCGACCCATGGCGACCACTTCGGCGACGGTGAAGTCGAACTGGGCCGCCGACTCCTGCGGCAGCGCGGCCAGGACCCGGGCGACGGCCCGCGGGTCCATGGTGTGCAGGTCCTCGCCGTCGAGCCGTACCGCGCCACCGGCCGGGCGCAGACCCCGGTACACACAGCGCAGCAGGGTCGACTTGCCGCTGCCGTTGGGGCCGACCAGCCCCACGAACGCCCCGCTGTCCACGGTGAGCCGGATGTCCTCCACCAGCCGGGTCCCGGAGGCCTCGATCGTCACCTCGTCGATGTCGAGCCGCATGGTCAACGGCCTCCGAACGCGTAGCCGCCGCGCCGCATCAGCAGCAGGAACGCGGGCACCCCGACCACCGCGGTGATCACGCCCACGGGCAGTTCGGCCGGGGCCAGCAGCAGCCGGGACAGCACGTCCGCCCACACCAGGAGCACCGCCCCGGCGAGCGGGGCCACGGCCAGCACCCGGCGGTGGTCGGCGCCGACGAGCATCCGCGCGACGTGCGGCACCATCAGTCCGACGAACCCGATGGCCCCGCTGACCGCGACGACGGTGCCGGTGACGGCCGCCGTCACCACGAACAACTCCCGGCGCAGCCTTACCGGTTGCACCCCGAGCGCGGACGCGGTCTCGTCGCCCATGGCGAGCGCGTTGAGCGCCTCGGCGCGCCACCGCAGCCAGCCCCATCCGCCGGCCACCGTCACCGCGGCGAGCGGGACCTGCGCCCAGGTGGCGCCGCCCAGACTGCCCAGCAGCCACATCATCGCCGACCTGGCCGCCTCGCCGCGGGCCGCGCCGAACACCATCACGGTGGTGAGGGCCTGGAAGCCGTACGCCAGCGCCGTTCCCGTCAGGATCAGCCGCAGCGGTGTCAGCCCCTGGGGTGAGCGCGCCACGGCGTACACCAGCGCCATGGCCGCGAGCGCCGAGGCGAACGCGGACACCGACAGGGCCCATACCCCGAGCCCGGCGAACGCTCCCAGCAGGATGACGGCGTTGGCGCCCACCGCCGCGCCCGAGGAGATGCCGAGGACGAACGGATCGGCCAGCGCGTTGCGGACCATCGCCTGCACCGCGACACCGACGGTCGCCAGGCCCGCCCCGACCACGGCGCCGAGCAGGACCCGGGGCAGGTGGATCTCCCAGACGATGGTGTACGCGGCGGCGTCCCCCGCGTGCACGGTGGCGCCGGTCAGTCCCGCCCACAGGAAGCGCGGCACGTTCGGCCAGCCGACCCCGGCGGCTCCGAGTCCGACACCGCCCACGAGGGACAGCAGGAGTAACAGCCCCAGGGACAGGCCGAGTGGCAGCACGGGTATCCGGCTGGGGGGTGTGCTTCGGGGCACGGGAGGGGCCGTCCTTCATAGGGCCGCCTGCTGGACATCGCGCAGGAGACGGCCCGTACGGCCGTGCCGACCGCGCGGGTCCCCCCGCTCGCAGTCCACGGCGAGCAGTCAACGGGTCGCTGGCCCTCCACGGGCGATCGGGCTCACGCGAAGGACCCGGAGGTCGCCGCGCACACCGTTGCGGGTCAGCGCCGGACTCTCACCGGACTTCCCCCGCGGGAGGCAAGGGGAGCCTAACAAACGTCGGGGACGTGCGGGGGTCGTCGGCCCCGTACGGCGCAGCGTGGGTTGCCGGTGGCGGTGGCGGGTGCTGAGGTCGGAGCCATGGGCATGGACGGCGACGCGGCCGACGGGCGCAGGCGCAGGGTGACCGGGCAGAAGGTCTTCGCCAGCGACTTCCGCCCGGCGGATCTGGCGGCCCTGGGGTGGCCGGCGGACTGTCTGCACGCCCTGCTGCTGCGCAGCCGGCACGTCGACCGGCCCTTCACCGGGGTGGACTTCGGGCGACTGCCCGTGGAGCTGCGGCCCGACGTGGTCGTCACCGCCGCGGACCTCCCCCAGCCCCCGTACAGCAACCGGGTGTCCGCCGACAACGTCCAGGCGCTGCTGCCGGCGGGTGAGAGGGCGGACTACGTCGGTCAGCCGGTGGCCGTGGTGGTCTACGGCGACTTCGTACGGTTCCGCCGCGCGGCCCAGGAGTTGCGCGAGGGCGCGGCGCCGGTGGTGTACGGCCCCGCCCCGGCCGACGGTGTGCCGCCGCCCACCGAGGAGGAGCGGATCGCCGAGGACCTGGAGGCGTGGACGCGGCGGGAGTTCACCGGCGCCCAGCGCCAGGCGCACTACCTGCTCGACGCCACGGTCCCGGACGGCTACTCCCACTGGAACAAGGGCCGGGTCGCCTACGACGCGGCGCAACGGACGTTCGTCAGGAACGGGCAGCCCGACGCGGCCGCGGAAGCGCTGTTCCTGGCGGTCGAGGAGGACATGGCGCAGGCCGGGGCACCGCGGGCCGTCACCACGACGTTCACCCAGCAGATCGACCCGGCGTTCCTGGAGCCGGAAGCCGGACTGGCCTGGCTGGACCGCACCTCGGGCACCCTGCACCTGGTGCTGGGCACGCAGTCGCCGCACGGCGACGTGCCCGACATCCAGACGCTGCTCGGCCGGACGCACCCGACGGTGCGTTCCGTGCGGCTGTGGTCGAAGGACTGCGGCGGCGGGTTCGGCGGCCGGGACAAGTCGCCGTTCCCGTACTACCTGGCGCTCGCCGCCGTGTTCGCGCCCGGCCCGGTCCGGCTGGCCTACGACCGGCGCGAGCAGTTCCAGGGCGGTCTGAAGCGCCACGCCTCGGCCGTCCGCAGCTGGATCCGCGCCGAACCGGACGGCCGGATCCGGGCCATGCGGTCGTTCGTGGTGCTGCACGGCGGCGTCGAGGCGAACCTCAACGGGCCCGTGCTGGGGCTGGCGGCCCTGCACGCCACCGGCCCCTACCGGGTGCCGCGGGCGTCGGTGCACGCCATCGTGCTGGAGCGGGCGATCCCCGCCGTCGGTTCCATGCGCGGCTTCGGCATCCCGCAGGTGGCGTTCAACCTGGAGACCGCGATCGACCGGTTCGCCGTACGGGGCCTGGGCATGGACCCCATCGACGTCCGCCTGGCCAACGTGGTCCGCTCCAATAGCACCGACCCGGCCGGCACCCCCGACACCGACCTCGCGGGCACCCCGCTGCGCTTCCATGTCGCCGCCGCCGAGGTGTGCGCGGCGGCCCGGGAACACCCGCTGTGGCAGGGGCGCGACGAGGCCCGCGACCAAGCCGCCCGGCGCGGGGACGGCACCCTGTACGGGGTGGGTTTCGCCTGCTGTATGGAGGCCTACGGAACCACCCAGGACAGCGTCTACACCGCGGTCCGGGCGGGTCCGGACGGCCGGGTGGTGGTGTGGGGCCAGAGCGTGGAGATGGGGCAGGGCTCCCGTGGCGCTCTGGAGCAGGCCGTCCACGACGTGCTGGGCGTACCGGCCGTCGCCCGGCTCGGAGTGGTGGGCCCCTTCGAACGCTTCGCCCAGCGGCTCAAGGAGGCCGGGGCGCACGACCAGGTGAAGATCTCGCTGACGCACGGCGCGAGCAGCGCCTCCAAGACGGCGTTCTTCCATGTGCACGTCGTCCGGGAGGCCTGCCGGGCCCTGCTGCGCCTGCGCCTGCTTCCGGCGGCACGCACCTTGCTGGACGAGCCCGCTCTGACCGACGACGAACTGCTGGCGGCCTGGCGGGACGGCGCCGTGCGGCTTCCGGGCCGTGCGGTGGTGCCGCTCGCCGCGTTGGCGCGTGAGCTGGAGCGCACGGGAGCGCAGACGTGCGTCATGGCGCACGGCTTCTTCTGCAACGGTTGGTCGCGGGCCACCTTCCAAGCGGACGGGGTGTCCCACGAGGCGTCCGTGGACGCGCTGGCGCTCGTGCGGTCGCCCGACGACGACCCCGTGCCGCTCCCGCCCGTCGGCCCGCTGAGGGCTCCGCCCGCGCGAGGGCCGGGCGGGGACTTCGTGCCGCGTTCGCTGTACGCGGCGGCGGGCCATCTGATCGGTGTGGAGGTCGCGCCCGCACGCGGCACGATCCGCGTGGTGGACGCGGTGACGTTTCTGGACGCGGGCGACCCGCTGCTGCCGGCCTCGCTGGAGGGCCAGATCGAGGGCGGGCTCGCCATGGGCATCTCCCACGCCCTGCACGAGGAGCTGCCTCCGGAGACCGGGGCGGGCCCCTACGTCAACCTCGACCGCTACCGCCTCGCCCGGTACGCCGACCTCACCGGGATCCGGCGCCGGACGGTGCTGATGCCGCTGCCCGCGACCGGCGTACTCGGCGCGGACGGCCCGGACCTGCGGCACAAGGGGGTGGGCGAGGCGACCATGACGAGTGTCGCCCCCGCCATCGCCAACGCCGTCGCGCACGCGCTGGGCCATACGGACGACCGGTGCTGGCCCACGCGCACCCCGATCCGCCTGGCCGACCTGGCCCTTCCCGACGACGGGCGGTCATGATGCAGGAGCCCGACACCGAGCTGGATCTGACCGTCAACGGCGTGCGCCATCAAGGGCGTTCGGTGCCCGGCGACATGTCCCTCGTCCACTTCCTGCACGAGGACCTGGGGCTGACCGGCACGAAGATCGGCTGTTCCATCGGGGAGTGCCGGGCCTGTACGGTCGCGGTCCGCACCCGCGCCCAGGCCCCGCTGGTGACCCGTCAGGCCTGTATGACCAGCATGCGGCACGTACGGGGGTGGGAGGTGACCACCGTGGAGGGTCTCGCGGCCGGGGACGTGCTGCATCCCGTACAGCAGGCGTTCTTGGACCGTCAGGCGTTCCAGTGCGGATACTGCGCGGCCGGTTTCACCGTCGCCGGAAGTGTCGTCGTCGACCACGCGGCGCGGGGCGGCGGTACGGGCGACACCGAGGAGCCGCTGGAGGAGACGGTCGACACCGTCCTCGGCTCGCACGTGTGCCGCTGTACGAACTACGAGCGGTACCGGGCGGGCGTGCTCGATGCCGCGCGGGAGGCCCACCACCCCGCCGCGCCACCGGCGCCTCCCGTCCGCGACGCGGCCGACCACCGGACCGCCGCCCGTCCGGGCCGGACGGCCGCCCTGACGGCGGCGGACACCGAACGGCTCGGGTACACGCCGGTGTTCGACGACCCGGCCCTGGAGCTGATCCGTCTGCTGCGCGACGGCGCGGAGATCGAGCACTCGCTGCTCGTGCAGTACCTGTACGCCGCCTTCTCGGTCAAGACGCCGCGCTTCGCCGACCTCGCCGGCTGGCCCAGCCACCGCTACGGAGGACGGCCGCTGCACCTGATGGGCGTGGCCATCGAGGAGATGACCCACCTCGACATCGTCAACTCCCTGCTCGTCGCGCTCGGCGCGGCCCCCCACCTCGGCCGCCAGCAGTTCCCCTACGAACAGGACATCTATCCCTTCGACTTCGTGCTGGAACCGCTGAGCCCGCGCAGTCTGGCCAAGTACGTGTACGTCGAGGCCTCGCCCAGCGCGGTCGACCCCGCCGAACAGCACACCCCCGAGGACCGCGCCTTCGTGGACCGCCTGTACGAGGTGCTCGGCGCGGCGGCGCCCACGGCCCCGCGCCCCAACCAGGTCGGCAGCCTCTACCGGAAGGTCACCCGCGTACTGGAACTGCTGCGCGACCGGGAGCCGGACCGGCTCGACTACACGTCCTGGTTCGCCCGGCTGGAGCTGCTGCGCGAGGAGGGCGAGAGCGAGCACTTCACGCTCTTCCGCTCGATGTTCGAGGGCACCCATCCCGCCCTGCGGGACTGCGCCGACGTATGGAACCCGGCGAGCCCGGACCACCCGGTGGTCCCGCTGCACCACGCCAGTGGACTGCCACCGTCGGGCAGCCCCGTCCCCGACGAGACGGTCCCGGCGCTGCGGCACCTCGCCAACCTCCACTACTGGGCGGTGTGCATGCTGCTGGACGCGTCCTACCGGCAGGGCATGCACTTCCACAGCGCCGCGCGCCGGCACATGACCGGCCCGCTGCGCGCCCTGGGGACCGCGCTGGCCCAGCGCGGCGAGGGCCTCCCCTTCGACGTGTTCGTCGCGGGATACGCGGCCGGGCTGGACGGTGCGGAGAATCTGCGCCTGACCCACACCATGGTGCGGCAGATCGCCCTCGACCAGCAGCGCTACTCCCGCCACCTCCCGTACGACTACCCGGCCCACTGTGCCCGGGAGACGCTGTGGGAGCTGTCGCTGGTGCTGTAGGGACCGCTCCGGACTGCTCGGGGGACGTTCCGACGGCGACGGTGACGGCTGATGGTGACGGTGCCGACGACGCGTCCGCCGGGCGCACACGGTCGGGACCATGGGGTCCCGGTCCCGCGGAAAACCCCGTGCCCCGTCCGCCCCGGCACCGGCACAATCGCCCCCATGGCGGAGATGCGAGTGTTCCGGGACGCGGTGACCGACTGGGCGGCGGGCGGCCCTGGTGAGCCGGCGAAAGAGCTGGCTTCGCGACTGGGCGTACGGACCGCGGTGCTGCTCGAAGGGCCGAGCGATCTGGCGGCCGTCGAGACGCTCGCCGCGCGCCGCGGCCGTGACCTGTCCGCCGAGGGCGTGTGCGTCATCGCCATGGGAGGCGCGATGAGCGTGGGCCGCTTCGCCGCTCTCCTCGGGCCGCCCGGGCTGGGACTGCGCCTGACCGGCCTCTGCGACGAGCGCGAACAACGCTATTACGATCGCGCCCTGGACCGTGCCCAGGCGCCCCGCCAGGGCTTCTTCGTCTGCCGGACCGATCTGGAGGACGAACTCGTCCGCGCCCTGGGTGTGCCCCGGGTCGAGGAGATCGTCCGGGCCGAGGGCGACCTCCCGGCCTGGCAGACCTTCACCCGCCAGCCCGCGCAGCAGGACCGGTCACCGCAGCGGCGGATGCGGCGCTTCCTCGGCACGAAGAAGGGCCGCAAGATCCGCTACGGTCACCTCCTGGTCGAGGCCCTCGGCCAGGAGCAGGTGCCCGCGCCGCTCGACGGTCTGCTCGCGTGCCTGTGACCGCGACGCACGCACGTCCCGCCCTGCCGCCGGGCCGTCCGGCTCACTGTCCCGTCGACACCGTCACCGAGGCGTCCACGATCCGGTGGTTGGAGCAGGGGATGTACACGCCGTTGCGGTTGGTGCACCGGTCGGTGGCGATGGGGTGCGTGTCCTCGTCGTAGGAGACCAGGCGGCTCTCGGGGGCGAAGACGTGGTCCACCTTCGCCTTCTGCCCGCACTTGCCGAGGAGCGCGCCCTCGGTGCTCTGCTCGCCCCAGCCGGGGCAGAGGGTGTCGAGGTCGTCGAGCTCACGGAAGGCGCCCGTGTTGCCGCCGTTGTCCGAGGTGGCGACGCTCGGCGCGTACCAGGTGTCGAGCAGCGGGTCGTGGGGCTGGGTGTTGAAGTCGCCCGCCGTGATCACGGTGCCGCCGAACTCGTTCATCTTGCCGCGTACGGCGTCGAGTTGGGCCGCCTTGGTCTCCGCCTTGAAGGTGATGTGCGTGGAGCAGAACCGCAGTCCGCCGGGCTGTGAGGCCACGGGCACGCACAGCAGCTTTCGTGCCTTGTCGCCGTCGGCGGGCAGCGTGACGCGGTCGGTGCCGCTCGGGGCGAACTTGCTGAACACGGCGACGCCGTAGGGCTCCACCGTGCCCGTGGCCGTGTGGCAGCCGGTGCCGTCCACGTCGGGCATCGGCTCGAACCGTGCGAAGTTGGTCGGACTCTGCGGCCAGCCGGCGTCCTGGAGGCCCTTGAGGACGGAGCGGTACTGCGCCGGGCAGACCTCGTTGAGGGAGACGAAGTCGGGGTCGCGGTATTTGACCGAGCCGATGATCGCGTCGACGAGGCCGTTGGTGGTGGAGCCGAAGTTCGACTCGTCGCCGGCCACGTTCCAGTGCCAGACCTTGTACGTCGCCGTGCCGGTGACGCCCGCCGCCCCGCCCGGGTCCGCCACCGCACCGGCCGGAGCCGCCCCCACCGTGAGACCTGCCGTGAGACCCACCGCGCCGACGATCGTGAGCAGGGTGGTCCGCAGTCCGCGCATGTCTCCCCCATGAAGTTCCGGTTCGCCGGGGGAGATTGTCCGCAGGAGTGATCATGGCGTCAAGGCGTGATCCCTTGTGCTCCCCGCGCCCCCTGCGGGGGCTGCTTCGCGGTGCCGGAACCGTGCGTGCTGCCCGGCCGGTCCGGACGTACGCGCCGTACCGGCCGGGCAGCACGCTCGGGCGCCGGGTCGGCCCCGGCGCCCGAAGCGGGCTCAGCGGTTGACGCAGGTGTTGCCGGTGGCCGGGTTCAGCAGGCCGACGACGTTCACGCTGTTGCCGCAGAGGTTGACCGGCACGTGGATGGGCACCTGGATCAGGTTGCCCGAGAGGAACCCCGGGGACCCGGCGGCCACACCGTTGGCACCGGCGTCGGCCACCGCCGCACCAGTACCGGCGAACACACCGGCGACGGCGGCCATGGCAACGAAGGCAGTGCGAATACGCATGTCTCTCCCAGATTTCGGTGGAACGAGGTGACGGCCGAAGCCCATCACGCCGGGCCGGTCCAGCTGATCGGGTAATCGTTCCTTTTGAAGCGATTCACTCCCACGGGATACAGGCGCTTGACCCATAGGGCGCAATCCCGGCCCCCGGTGTCTCCGCCTGGCGGCAGAGACGCACCTCCGCCGTACGGCGCACGCCGACGGCGGCATCGGAATCGATGCTGGTCAGCGCGGTCTCCGGCCCTTTCACCCCTCGCGTCGTCCGCAGCCCGTCCGCCCGGACCGGGCGGACGGGCTGCGCGTGTCGGCCGAGGCGGCGGGTGGGGCTCGTCCTCACCTTCGGGGACGGACCGCCGAGGGGTCGGGGGGCGTCCCGTCGGAAATTCGATTGCCCTGGATCCGCCCCGCCCCACACCATCGTCACTCGTGACCACCACGGCATCCCCCACCCCCCGCTCCCGTCTGGCCGGCATGCTGCCGGACCTGTCCCCGTGGCGGTCCTCCGCCGACTTCCGGCTGCTCTGGGTCCAGGGCATCGTCGCGATCCTCGCCAGTTCGATGGCGATGATCGCGCTGCCGCTCCAGATCAAGGAGCTCACCGGCTCGCCGCTCGCGGTGGGTGCGATGGGTCTGGTCGAGCTGGTGCCGCTGGTGGTGTTCGGGCTCTACGGCGGAGCGCTCGCCGACGCCGTGGACCGCCGCAAGGTGATCCTGGCGACCGAGGCGGGGCTGGCCGTGCTGGCGGTGCTGCTGCTGGGCAACGCCGTCCTGGCGACCCCGCGGCTGTGGCCGCTGTACGTGGTCGCGGCGGGCGTCTCGGCCCTGGCCGGGCTCCAGCGGCCCGCGCTGGACTCGCTGCTGGCGCGGATCGTGCCGCACGAGCAGCAGACGGCCGCCGCCGCGCTGAACGCGGTCCGCTGGCAGATCGGCATGATCGCGGGCCCGGCGGCCGCCGGGCTGGTGGTGGCGTACGCGGGTCACGGCACGGCGTACGCCCTGATGGCGGCCGGTTTCCTCGGCTCGGCCCTGCTGTGCCTGCGCCTCTCCCCCGCCCCGCCCGCCCAGGGGGCCGACAAGCCGTCCCTGCGCGGTATCGCGGAGGGCGCCCGCTATGCCTGGTCGCGGCCGGTGCTGCTGGGGACGTACGCCGTCGACCTGGCGGCGATGTTCTTCGCGTTCCCGAACACGATCTTCCCGTTCCTGGCGGACGAGCTGGACGCGCCATGGGCCCTCGGCCTGATGTACGCCGCCGGGTCGGCCGGTTCCGTGCTGGTCAGCCTGACCAGCGGGTGGACCTCGCGGGTACGGCGGCACGGGCTGCTGGTGGTCTTCGGGGCGGCCGGATGGGGGCTGGCGATCGCGGCGGCCGGGTGGTTCTCGAACATCTGGCTGGTGCTGCTCTGCCTGGCCGCGGCGGGCGCCGGCGACATGCTGAGCGGTCTGGGCCGCTCCACGATCTGGAACCAGACGATCCCCGAGCATCTGCGGGGACGGCTGGCGGGCATAGAGGTGCTCTCCTACAGCGTCGGGCCGCAGCTGGGCCAGGTCCGGGCGGGCGGGATGGCCGGGTGGACGGGCACCCGGTCCGCCTTCTGGTCCGGGGGCCTGGCCTGTCTGGCGTCCGTGGCCCTGCTGTCGGCCGTCCTGCCGAAGCTGGTCACCTACGACGCGGACACGGACGAGGAGGCCCTGCGCCGCAAGGCCCAGCGGGAGGAGATCCCCAAGGTGTGAGGCAGCCGGCCCCTTTGTCCCGCATTTCCCTGGCGGCTCAGACCATTTCGGGCTGCGTTTCCCATTCCGGCTTTCCGGAACGTGCCGTTTCCGTCTTCCACCGCTTGGTGGTCCGTACGTATCCGTAAATGACGGAGCCCGTCGTCAGAAGGAGCAGCGGTGCGAACACGAGCGGGTGGTGGGCCATTTCCAGCGGCAGATAGCGGTACGAAAGCAGCAGCGCGGTGAAGATGACCGCCCCGTAAAGCACCAGCTGGATTCCCGACCGGTCCCAGCCCCGGTCGAACGAGCGCATCGCCGCTTCGATCGTGACGGCGAACACGACGCCGGCGAGGAGATCCGCGCCGTAGTGATATCCGAATCCCAGCGTCGCACTGAGGGTGGCGACCAGCCAGAACGTTCCGGCGACGCGCCCGATCCGCGGGGCGCTGCGGGAATGGATGAAGATCGTGGTGGCCCATGCCGTGTGCAGGCTGGGCATGCAGTTGCGCGGCGTGATCTCGTCGTACGGGAACGGGTGCGGAGCGCTGAGGGAGGGCACCGTGTCCGGCCACATCTGGGCCAGGGCCCAGGGGCCGCCGCCGGTGCCGAAGGCGCCGTCGCCGTAGGTGAAGACGGGTCCGACCACGGGGAAGAGCATGTAGACGGCCGGTCCGACCAGGCCGACGACCAGGAAGGTGCGCACCAGGTGGTGGCTGGGGAAGCGTCGTTCGGAGGCCACGTTGCGCAGTTGGTACAGCGCGAAGAGGGCCGCCGCGAGCGGTAGCTGGCCGTAGACGAAGTGCAGGACATGGGAGCCGACGGGGCCGCCGGCCTCGACGATCCGGCCCGCCACCCAGGAGGGGTTGCCCAGCGCGTGGTCGGCGGTCACGACGTACTGATCGAGCACGTTGGGCCGGGTCTTGGAGGTGATGAGCAGCCAGGTGTCGCCGGTCTTGTGACCGACCACGAGCAGCATGCCGAGCCCGACACCCTTCAGCAGAAGGAGCCGTTCCTTGCCGGTGCGGCGCGTGACGGCGATGACGGCATAGACCAGAATCACCCACAGCGGACCGTTTCCGAAGGCCATCTTGGCATCGACGACCCAGCGCACCGTCATGAAGACGGCGTCGATACCGACCGCGACACCGGCGGCGATGAACCGTTGCCGCCAGGTGAGCACCACCATCATCAGTGCCATGCCGGCATACAGGAGCGGCCCCGACTTGGGGGCGAAGATGAGCTCCGGCACCTGGCCGCTGATCGGCCCGGACATGCCGTAATGATGCGCGGTGATCTCCAGTGCCACGAAAAACCCGAGGGTCACCACGGCCACGGCAGCCCACAGTTTTGCCCGGGGCCGGCGCAGCGCGGCGACGTCCATTCTGAAGTTTATTCGCGAAAGCACCCGCGGTATTATCGAGTTCAATTATTCGGCCGATGTGTGAGATTTTCCGTTGACCGGTCGCCCTTCGTGCCGGACTGCGTTTCTCCGGTGAAGGACGGGCGTTGAGGGCGACCGCCGTTCGATCATGCTATCGGAGCGGAGCGGGTGCTTTGCCGGGGCGGAGTGGCGCGGTGATCGGCCCCGGGGCGGCTTGCCGGGGCCCCGGCAAGCGCCGACCGGCGGAGAAGATGATCCTTTCGCCTTACGGCGTGAGGACGCGGGCGGCAGCCATAAGAGCGACATGCCAGGGGTATGCCTCCGGCTGCCCCTCGCCCGGCTGATGCGGAAGGAACGCTTCCTCGCCGTGGAGCACGCTCACGCCCGCCCCGCGCAGGGTCTCCACCGAGCGCTCGAACGCGGGGTGGCGCTCATACGCGGCGTTGACACAGGGCATCGCCACGGTCGGGATCCCCCTCCCCACGGCCTCCGCGGCGACCCCGATGACAAAACTGTTCGTCAGCCCGAGGGCCCAGGCGTTCACCGAATTGAAGGTGGCCGGCGCGAACAGGACGGCGTCGGCCGCCGGCCACACCTCCGGCTCGCCGGGCCGGCCGTAGTCGAAGCGCACCGGATGCCCGGTCAGCACCGCCAGCCCGTCCAGGCTGCCCTCCAGCCAGCGGGCGGCGGTCGGCGTCAGCCCGAGGCAGACGTCCCAGCCGTCGGCCTGGGCGGCCTCGACGACCCCGGCCACATCGAAGACCGGAGGCGCCGCCGAGCAGAACAGATAGAGAGTCCGAGGCATCGTCATGAACCCCATCCCACCCCGGCAAGTGGATCACATGCAACCGCCTCCCCCTCAGCGGTCCTGCTCCGCGCCGGGCGTCCGGGGAGCAGCGGCTTCCAGTTCGGCGATGCCGCCCGACATGATCGTGCGTACGTGCTCGGTGATGTGCTCCGCGGGCCAGTCCCACCAGGCCACCGCCAGCAGCCGGGCGACGTCCCGCTCGCTGTAGCGGGTACGGACGAGGCGGGCGGGGTTTCCGGCGACGATGCCGTAGTCCGGTACGTCCGCGGTGACCACGGCGCCGGAGGCGATGATCGCGCCGTGGCCGATCCTCACTCCGGGCATCACCTTCGTGTCGTAGCCGAACCAGACGTCGTGGCCGACGACCGTGTCCCCGCGGTTCGGCAGGCCCGTCAGCAGGTCGAAATGGTCCGACCAGGAGCCGCCCAGGGTGGGGAAGGGGAAGGTCGAGGGGCCGTCCATCCGGTGGTTGGCGCCGTTCATGAGGAACCGGACGCCGGTGCCCAGCGCGCAGAACCTGCCGATGATCAGCTTCTCCGGGCCGTAGTGGTAGAGCACGTTCCGCGTCTCGAACGCGGTCGCGTGCTCCGGGTCGTCGTAGTACGTGTACTCCCCCACCTCGATCAGCGGGGACGTCACCAGGGGCTTGAGCAGCACCACACGCGGCTGCCCGGGCAGGGGGTGGAGGACGGTGGGGTCGGCGGGCACGGGCATGGGGTGTTCCTTCCGGGTGGTGTGTCGCTGTCCGCGCCATGATCGCGCCGCCGCGCCTGCCAGGACACCTGGTTTCCCCGTACCCACGGTGAGTTGGGGCCACCGGGGCCGTGTTGAGGTCCGTTTCCGGTTTTGGGTGCCGTGGGGCTGGAGAGGTCACTGGATGCCCGGAGCGGCGACCGCGCCGACCATCCACCACGGGGAGACCGCCCATGCCGTTTGCCAACAGCCCCTATCCGCACGGGACTCCCTGCTGGGTCGACCTCGTGGTGCCCGACCAGCGGGCGGCGCTCGACTTCTACCGTGACGTCTTCGGCTGGGAGTGCGAGACGGGGACGCAGGAGAGCGGCGGATACGCCATCTGCACCCTGAAGGGGAAACCCGTCGCCGGTATCGCCACCGCGATATCCCCCGACGGCGGGCCCGCCCACCGGAGCGTGTGGACCACCTACTTCGCCGTCTCCGACGTCGACGCGAGCGAGAAGACGATCATCGAGAGCGGCGGCACCGTGGTCGGCCCCGGCACGGACGTCCGCACGCTCGGCCGGGTGGTGACGGCCACCGACCCCACGGGCGCGGCGTTCGGGCTGTGGCAGGCCCGGGACTTCTCCGGCGCGGGGATCGTCAACGAACCCGGTGCGTTCATCTGGAACGAGCTGAACACGAGCGACCCCGACGCGGCGTCGCGCTTCTACTCCCGCGTCCTGGGCGTCACCAGGACCCCGATGGAGGGCGAGCCGGGATACTCCGCCATCCAGGTGGACGAGCGGACCGTCGCCGGAATGCAGGGGCTCGACAAGCTCCCCGAGGGCACGCCCTCGCACTGGCTGACGTACTTCGCCGTCGACGGCACCGACCGCGTCGCCGAAGCCGTCGTCCGTGCCGGCGGCGCCGTCCGCAAGCCCCCCTTCGACATGAGCACCGGCCGGATGGCGGTCGTGCGGGACCCCCAGGGCGGCACGTTCGCCGTCATCACCCCTTCGCGCGGCGAGGCGGGCTGACGCGCGCGGGCGGCCGGTCGCCACGCGACGCGGCGGCCGGGTGAAGCGCCTCCCTGCGCGGGTCCGCTCCTCCGGGTGGCCCCACGGGGCGGATCGCGCCGGGCGGGATGCGGGAGGGGGTGTGAGACTGCCGGAAAGAGGAGGTGGTCGCCCATGGGCAGGGATGGCGCCGAGAACCCCGAATGCGGCGAGCGCCTGCTGGAGGAGCTGCTCGCCCAGGCGCACGCCGCGCCGCCGATGGACCTGCCGACGCTGGTGAACCGGTGCGCGGAGGCGTATGGCCTGGGCGAGGTCGTCATCTACCTGACCGATCTTCAGCAGCGCCGGCTCGTCCCGCTCACCGAGGGGGTCGCGACGCTGGACATCGACACGTCCATCGCCGGCTGGTGCTACCGGACGGTGTCCCTGCGGATGGAGGACGTGGAGACCGGAGTCCTGTGCCTGTGGCTGCCCGTCGTGGACGGCTCCGAACGGCTCGGGGTCCTGGGCGTACGGACGCGTTCCGTGGACGCCCTGCGGCTGCGGCGCTGCCGGATCCTGACCCAGGTCGTGGCGATGGCCATCACCTCCAAGCGCGCCTACAGCGACAGCTTCGTCCGTAAGGCGCGGGCCGAGCGCATGCAACTGCCCGCGGAGATGCTCCGCGCCTTCCTCGCCCCGCGCACCATCGGCAACACCCATGTCGTCTCCACCGCCGTACTCGAACCGGCGTACGAGATCGGCGGTGACGCCTTCGATCACTCCCTCACCCAGTCCACCCTCCACGCCGCGATCCTCGACGCCATGGGCCACGACCTCGCCTCGGGGCTGACGACCTCGGTCGCGCTGGCCGGCTGCCGCAACGCGCGGCGGGCCGGGGCGGGGCTGCTCGACCTCGTCGAGACCATCGACCAGGCGCTCGGCCAGTGGCTGCCCGACAAGTACTGCACCGGCATCCTCACCCAGCTCGACCTCGCCACGGGCGTGTTCAGCTGGTGCAACTGCGGGCATCCGCCGCCCCTGCTCATCCGGGACGGGCGGGTCGTCGACGGTGCCCTCGAACGGACACCCCAGCCGCCCATGGGCCTGCCCGCCAGGTTCAGCACCGAGCCCCGAGCCGTCCACGAGATCACCCTGGAGCCCGGCGACCGCGTGCTGTTCTACACCGACGGCGTCACGGAGGCGCGCACCGCGGGGGGCGGGGAGTTCGGCATCGACCGCTTCACCGATTCCATCATCCTCGCCACCGCGGCGGGCGAACTCGCCGCGGAGACGCTGCGGCGCCTCATCCACTCCATCCTCGACAGCGGGGAGAACGACTTGCGCGACGACGCCACCATGCTGCTCATCGAGTGGTGGGCCCCGTCGACGAGGCCCGAGCCGCGACGGGGGTGAGCGCGGCGCCGACGTCGCCTCACAGGACCCGGAAGACCTTGTAGGCGATGCCTCCCTCGACCAGGTAGCCCGACCCGACGCAGACCGTGTCGTTGAGCCACGCGTAGGCCTCGGACCCCGTCTCGAAGAGGGGGGTGGTGCGGAAGTAGTAGCGGGCGGGATGGACGCGGTGCCGCTCGGCGGGGTCCGCCATGGCGTCGCGCAGATCGGGCGGGGTGGCCCAGCGGCCTCCGTAGGTCAGATACAGGAGCGCGCCGTCGTGGGTGCGCAGGGTCAGGCGTACGTCGAGACGCATCGTCGCGTCCGGACCGAACAGCGCCCAGTCCCCTCCCCCGGGCAGGACCTCGCCGCGCAGCCCGGGGCCCGCGAAGGTGCCGCCCGCCGAACCGAAGAGGACCCGGCGGCCGAACGGGCCGTCGCCGATGGGCAGACGCGGTTCGAGGTCCACGACCATGTCGAACAGGTGGGCCGTGCGGAGGTTCCCGACGTCCTTCACCCGTGGATCCACGGTCAGGGGGCGGCCGCTCTCCATGACGGTCGACGTGTGCGCCGGCGGGGACTTGTGGTGGTCCTGCACGGGTGCCTCCTTGGGAAACGCCGACTCGGGCGAGCCGGCTTCAACTGCGGGCGAACAGACGTCACCTCCGGTCAAACAAAACGTACGACCGGTCGTGCACTTAAAGCAAGAGAGTGAGAGGATGAGGCGGATGAGCGAGCACACGGGGCGTCGGCCTTCCCAGGAACCACCCGCTTCTTCTCTCGGCGCGAGCGAGGAGGCGGTGGTGGACCAGCGCCTCCTTCGCGGCGCCCGGACCCGGCGCAGGATCGCCCGCCATGGCGTCGACGTGGCGTCCCAGGAGGGGCTCGAAGGCCTCAGCATCGGCCGGCTGGCGACCGACCTGGGGCTGAGCAAGAGCGGAGTGCAGACCCTCTTCAAGACCAAGGAGAACCTGCAACTCGCGGTCGCGGAGGCGGCCCGTCAGGCGTTCACCGAGGCGGTCGTCGATCCCGCCCGCGGCGCCCCGCCGGGTGCCGCCCGGCTGCGCGCGCTCACGGAACACTGGATCGTCTACGCCGAGGCGCCCCTCTTCGCCGGCGGCTGCTTCTGGGCCGCCAACCTGCCGGAGTTCGACGACCGGCCCGGGAGCGTCCGCGACGTCCTGTCGCTCCACCGGCGCGCCTGGCAGGCCCTCCTCGCGGGCGAGCTGCGCCACGCCGTCGAAACCGGCGAAATCGCTCCCTGCGAACCTGATTTGACGGCATTTCAGATCGACGCGGTGCTCCACGCCACCAACCTCGCGCTGCGTCTGGGCGAGGCCGATGCCGTCTCCCGGGTCCGCCGCACGGTCGACGGACTCCTCGCGCCGGCCCGCTGACGGGACCCGCCCCTCAGGCCCCCGGGACGGGACGGACACATGACCTCGGACGAGCGAAACAACCGTGAAACCCGCGCTGACTATGGTCGGCGGATGAGCAGCAGGGTGAACGGGGCGGCCGCCTCCCCGACACGGATCCGCGCGGGCGTCGAGGACGACCTGGAGGAACTGACCCGTATCTACAACCACTACGTCGTCGAGACCCCGATCACCTTCGACGTCGAACCGTTCACCGTCGAGCAGCGCCGCCCGTGGCTTGCCTCCCACCCCGGCCACGGCCCGCACCGGCTCCTGGTCGCCGAGGAGGGCGGCAAGGTCCTCGGCTACGCGACGAGCAGCCCGTTCCGTCCGAAACCGGCGTACTCGACCTCGGTGGAGACCAGCGTCTACGTGGCACCCGAGCAGGTGGGGCGCGGTGTCGGCAGCCTGCTGTACGCGGCGCTCCTCGAGATGCTGGAGGGCGAGGACGTACGCCAGGTGCTCGCCGGGATAGCGCTGCCCAACGAGGCGTCGCGCCGGCTCCATCTGCGCTTCGGCTTCCAGCCCGTCGGGGTGTACCGGGAAGTCGGGCGGAAGTTCGGCCGGTACTGGGACGTCGCCTGGTTCCAGAGGCCGGTATAGCCGTGCGGGCCGTCTGTCTCGGCGTACGGGGCGTTCACCTGGGGTCCTCGGGTGGTGTGGCGGCGCGGGCCGCGCGGGCGGCGGCCACGGGGTGCCCCGGTGGGAGCGTTCGGACGACTGCGGCGGGGAGCCCCGCGGGCCGTGCAGCCGGACCGTCGCCCCGTCGGGCCATCGAGGGCGGCCGTGGTGGGCCCGCTCGGTCAGATGTAGCCCTCGCGCAGGGCATAGGCCACGGCATGCGCGCGGTTGCGCAGATGCAGACGGGTGGTGAGGGCGTGGATGACGTTCTTGACGGTGCGTTCGGAGTACGAGAGCTTGCCGGCGATCTCGCCCGTGTCGAGCCCGTCGGCGAGCAGCCGCAGCACGTCCACCTCGCGCGGTACGAGGCCCATCGAGGGGGCACCCGGGCGGCCCTCGGTGCCCCGGTGCAGGGTGCCCACCTGGCTGATGAGCCGTCCGAGCAGGTCCGCGGGCAGGTCGCCGTCGCCGCGCGAGGCGGCCAGGACCGCCTGGACGAGCCGGTGGGCGGTGGCCTCGTGCCGCCAGACGATGGCGCCGATGCCGCAGCCGACGACGTCCAGCAGCTCCGCCTCGCGGAGGGTGTCGACGACCACCACGGCCCGCGCTCCCTCGCTGCGCACGATCCGGCGCAGCCGGGTCAGCGCGGCCTCGTCGAGCGTGTTCTCGACGAACAGGGAGACCGTGCCGGGGCCGGTCTCCTCGCGCAGCTCGATCTCGGGGTGGCGGCGCAGTTGGCTGACGGCTCCCTCACGGCTGATGGGGTCCGGTGCGGTGACGGCCACCGGGACCCGTCGGCGGACGGAACGCGTCTGCGCGGTATCGGACATCGTGGCGGTCCCGGGTGAGTTCAGCAACCGTCTCCCCTGTTCACGAGCGTGCCGTACGAGGACGTCCGGCACTGGTCAACTGTCTTCACCCTTCTTCGGGGGCGACGGCGCGCGCAATCGTGGAGCACCACGAGGCACACCACGAGACCACCACGAGAGGGCCTTACGACCCCCCGCGAACGGGACTTCGGGGCCATGTCCCTGCCCCCGCGTGATCGATCTCACCCCCACCTTCGTCGCGTTCCGCCCGTCTGACGGGTGGGGGAAGCACCGATGTCAGGAGGCCCCGATGAGCGGACCACTCCGCGAACGCGACCGCGCCCGGGGGCTGATCGGCGCGGCGGTCGAACGCGCACGCTCCGGTGCCGGCGGGCTCGTGGTGCTGCGCGGCGCCACGGGCACCGGCCGTACCGCCGTGCTGGAGGCCGCCGGTGCGTACGCCACGAAGGCCGGTCTGCGGGTGCTGCGGGTGCGCTGCTCGTCCGAGCACACGGCGTTACCCTTCGCAGCCGTGCGCCAACTCCTCGCGCCGGAAGCCGAGTTACCCGATCCGCTGCCCGGCGGGGACGAGCACGCCCGGGCGGCCCGGCTGTGGCGGACGCTCCGCTCGTACGCGGCCGAGGGGCCGCTCCTGCTCGCCGTGGACGACGTCCACCTCGCCGACGACGCCTCCTGCCGCTGGCTGCGCGAACTGGCCCGGCGCGGTGACCAGTCCGGGGTCCTGGTGGTGGCCACCGAACGCAGCCAGTACGACATCGACCCCGGGCCCGGCGGGCTCACCCGGACCCTGTCGCCCTCGCTCGTCCACGCCCACACCCTCGCCCCGCTCGGCGACGCCGCGGCGGCCGACCTGGTCCAGCAGGCCTTTCCCTCGGCGAACCCGGCGTGGCGGGCGGCCTGTGCGCGCGCCGCGGCGGGCAGCCCGCTGTTGCTGCACGCCCTCCTCGACGACCTGGGCGCGGAGCCCCCGGGGGGCGACGGGCCGCCGCCGCTGCCCGAGACCTGCGCCGCCCTGTATCCCGGCTCCTATCCGGCGGCCGTTGCCTGGTGGCTGCACAGTGCCGGTCCCGCCACGGCCCACGTGGCCCGCTGCCTGGCGGCGCTGGAGGAGGCGTGGCCGCCGGACGAACCCGGCGTGGACGACCCGGACGGGCAGGGCGACCCGGTGCGGCTCCTGGCCGAGGCCACCGGCGCGGACCCCGCCAGGATCACGGGGTGGATCGCCGCGACGACCCGGCTCGGCCTGCTGCGCCCCGACGCCACCGGCCGTCCCCGCTACGCGCACCCGCTGCTGCGCGACGCGGTGCTCAGCGGCTGGCCCGAGGCACACCGGCAGGCGGCGCACCGGGCCGCGGCGCGGGCGATGCTCCGCGGCGGTGCACGGGCCGAGGCCGTCGCCCGGCACCTGCTGCGGGTGCCCGCCGGCGGTCTGCCCTGGGCGGTGCGCGTCCTGCGCGACGCGGTGACCGTCGCCGTGCACGACGCCCGGCCCGCCGACGCCATCGCCTATCTGCGCCGCACCCTGGACGAGCCGCTGCCCGACACCCTGCGACGGCGCGTGCTCACCGAACTGGGGTCCCTGCACTACGCCTCGGCCGACGCACCGGCGGCCATCGCCCGTCTGGCCGAGGCACACCATCTGACGGCCGAGCCGCGCGACCGGGTGCGTACCGCCGTCGCCCTGGGCACCGCCCTGGTGAGCCGCGGCGAGATCCCCACCGCCCTGGAGGTCCTGCTCCACACCGAGGGACAGCTCTCCGCCCACCCGGACCTGGCGCGTACGGTACGGACCGCGACCGCGCTGCTGGGCGACGGGGACACCGAGGCGCGGCAGCGGATCCACCGGCGGCTGTGCGAGGCGGCGCAGTACTCCCCCGAACTGGTCGGCACCGCCGGGCAGGCCCTGCTCGTGCGGTATGCCGCGACGGCCGCGGCGATCTCCGCCCAGGAGGCGATGGCCCGGATACGGGACCTGCTCGCCCAGCCCACCGACCCGCTCGCCGAACCCTTCCTGCTGGGGACGGCCGCGGCGGTGGCGCAGTGGGCCGACGAACTCGACGAGGCCGACCGGCTCGTCGACCACGGCCTGGCCGCCCAGCAGCCCATGCTGCTGCATCCGATGCGGCACCTGCTCCTCAACACCCGCGCCGACATCGCCGCGGCCCGGGGCGACGCCGGCCATCTGCTCGCCGCCCACTACGACGCGAGTGTGGTGGAGCGTCCCAAGGAGCTCCGCCCCGTCCCGTCCAACCGGGACGCCAACGCCCTGCTGGCGCTCGTGCACACCGGCCGCTTCGAGGAGGGCCGGCGGTTCGCCGCCGCGTTCGATCTGCGCGGGCCGGCGAAGAGCTTCGAGGGCAACCGGTTCCTCTACGCGCGGGGCGCGCTGCGGGCCACCACCGGCGACCTGGCGGGCGCGCTGCACGACTTCCTCGAATGCGGCCGCCGCCAGTCCGCGCGCGGTGTGCTCAGCCCGGTCGTCACCCCGTGGCGTACGGCGGCGGCGCAGTGCCGGCTGGCGCTGGGCGGCGGCCGCGACGCGCTGGCCCTGGCGGCGGAGGAGCTGCGGCTGGCCCGGGTGTGGAACACCCCGCGCACGGTGGGCCGCGCCCTGCGGGTGCTGGGTGCGGCGACGGGGGGCCGGCGGGGCCTTGAGCTGGCCCAGGAGGCGGTGGCGACCCTGCGGGGGGCGACCGCCGACTCGGGCATGGAGCTGGTGCGGGCGCTGCTCGCGCAGGGCCGCCAGCTCCACGCGGCGGGCGAACGCGGCCATGCCCGCGACTGCCTGCGCGAGGCAGCCGAGCTCGCCGAGGGCCGGGGCGCCGTGGGCATGGTCACCCAGGCCGGTCAGGCCCTGCGCCAGAGCGGGGCGCGTGGCCCCGCGGTGATGCGCACCGGCCCGGCGGCGCTGACCGGCAGTGAGCGCCGTATCGCCGAACTGGCCGCCGACGGTCTGAGCAACCCCGAGATCGCCGATCTGCTGCATCTGGCACGCCGTACCGTGGAGACCCATCTGACCAGCGTCTACCGCAAGTTGCGGATACGGCGCCGGACGGAACTGGCCGACGCGCTGGAGCAGGAGAGGCCCGGAGCGCTGGAGGCGTGCACCCCCTGATGGGACCCTCGGCGCCCGCCGGTGTGCGCGGGCGCCGGTTCAGTCCCCCGGGAGCAGCCGGGTCTCGGCCACGGGCATCCCCTTGGCCCACCAGTGGTCGTAACGGGCGTAGGCACGCGGGTCGCGGGCGGTGAGGAGGGCGAGCAGGGAGCGGGCCTCGGCCGCCAGTTCCTGCCAGACGTGCGGGGGCAGCGGGTGGAAGGCACCGGCTTCGATGCCGTCCCCGGTGGCGCGCCACACGCCGACGACCCGGCCGTCGACCAGCAGGGTGGGCAGCACGTCGCCGTTCACCCGGGTCACGTGCTTGCGGTAGGCGGGCGGAATGACGCGAGCGCGGTCGGCGTGGGCCAGCAGCACGCTGTCCCACATCGCCATCAGCCTGGGCGGGGCGGGCGTGTCCTCGTCGGGCCTGGGCGCGCCCGGGAGGTCGTGGAGCACGGTGCCGTCCGGGCCCTCCAGCTGCTCCAGCTCGTCCCCGAGTTCCTTCACCGCCGCCCTGACCCGGGGCCGCTGGACCAGCGCGAACTGCGCCATGTCGGCCGTCGACGCCGGGCCGAAGCCCGCCAGGTAGCGCAGGATCAGCGTCCGCAGCCCCTCGTCGGCCGCCGCCGGCTCCCCCAGGGCGGGCCGCCGCGCCGCCGTGACGTACGAGAGCCGGTGGGTGAACGCCCAGGGTCCGCCCGTGGGCGCGTGCCACAGCGGGGCGTACTGCCGGAGCATGCGCTGGGCCCCGGTCTCCAGCGGCCGGCCGAGCCGCTTCTCGAACCATGCTCCCAACTCGGCGCTCGTGCGCGGCTGTCGGGTGTGGGCGAGCAGGTCCGCGAGCAACGCGTCTGCGTCCTCGGCGGTCAGCCCACTGGTGCGAAAACGCGCGTCGCCGAGCCGCGAGGAGCGCAGCGTCGGCTCCATCGCCGCTCGAAAGCCCTGGTAGTCCTCGGCGAGGACCGCGTGCAGGGTGAGCCGCATGAGCGTCGCTTTGACGATACGGCGTTTGTCCAGCGCCTCGTCGAGCTGAGCCGGGTCGAAGTCCCGCAGCCGGTTCCACAGCGCGATGTACGGCGACGCGGGCTGCTGCGCCTGGAGGGCGACCACCCGGCGCAGCGCCTCCACGGCGCCGAGCGGCTCGCGCCGGAGCAGCAACTGCCGGGCGAGGGTGGCACGGTTGAGGGCGCGCGCGGAGATCACCATGCGGTGATTCTCCCGTATCACGCCCATGGCGCACCGTTGCCGGCCGGCGGCGCGCCACCCCGCCGGGAAGACCCACTGAAACCCTGCGGCCCACCCCCGGCGCCCGGATCATGGCGTGGGGCCGCCAAGGACGTGCGGGGTGCCGCCCGGCTAGGGTTGAGGGTGTCGATGCCCGTTCCCGGCGGGAGCGCACCGGCCGGCCGCGCCGATCCCCGGACGGCCGCCGCGCCGCTCCCCGCGACAGAGGAGAGTGACCCGATGACAGAGCGCAAGCCGGCGGGAATGAGCGTCGAGTCGTGGGTGGACCGGCAGATCCGGGAGGCCCAGGAACGCGGCGAGTTCACCGGACTGCCGGGCTTCGGCAAACCCCTGCCCGACGCCTCGCAGCCGTACGACGAGATGTGGTGGATCCGCCAGAAGATGGCCCGTGAGGGCGTCACGGCGATGCTGCCGCCGGCGCTGGCGCTCCGCAAGGAGATCGAGGACGTGCTGGCCGCGGTGGCGAAGGCACCGTCCGAGCGAGCCGTACGGGCACTGCTGGAGCCGGTCAACGACAAGATCACGGCCATGCTCAGGCAGCCGCCGCCGGGACCCCCGTTGGGCCGCAAGCCGATCGACGTGGACGAGGCCGTACGGGAGTGGCGGGCGGCACGCCGCGAGGGGTGACCGTCCGCCCGGACCGCCCCCAAAAGCCACCCCGCCGCCGTGTGACCTCCTCGCGGTGGCGGAAAGTTACGCACCAAAACAGCTTCCCCGAACGGGAGTTGGTGCATACGGTCGCCTCTGTCAGTCGTGACGACACCGTTCAGGGAGGGACGACATGAACCACACCGTACGGGCAGCCGCCACCACCGCGGCGCTCCTCACCGGGCTCCTCGCCGCCACGGGCACCGCCAACGCGGCCCAGCGCATCGACGCCCAGCACCTCACCGCACACCTGGACAAGGCGGTCGCCGCCGAGCAGGCGAGCGGCGGCAACACCGGCGGGCCCATCCTGGGCGTCTTCTTCACCAGCCCCGACGGCGCCGACACCGCCGGCGCCTGAGCGGCGGGCGGGAGCGCACCGTGGACAAGCCGGGGGAAGAGCACGTCACTTGGTGCCCCAGCGGAGAGGCCCACCGGCCGGAATCCGTCGTTCTGGGTGTCCGGTCGGGGGAGAACGGCCAGGTCGTCTACCTGTCGGAGCCGGTGCCGGCCGCTCAGGTCCTGCCCACCGTCCCCGAGGGCATCGCGCCCCACCGGGTGCTCCGGTTCGCCTCGCACTGCGTGTCCGGCTGCGCGAACCGGGTCGGTGACGACTGCGGCCTGATCCAGCGCATCCAGACCCTGCCCTCGCCCGACGCCACCGCGGCCGTGCCGCGGTGCCATCTGCGGCCGCACTGCAAGTGGTGGAACCAGACGGGAGTGGACGCCTGCCACCGGTGCCCGGCCATCACCACCCTCGGCTCGCCGGACGACGAGCTCGCCGTGCTCGTCGCGGATCCCTCCACCACCACCGAGCAGTTGCGGAGCTGGATCGCCGCGGCCGAGTGACACCGGGCGGCCGTGCCCGCCGCGCCACCCCACCCTGATGCCGGTCGCGGGGTCTCCCCCGCGACCGGCACGGACATGTCCGGCGGCACACCCCACCCCTCCCCCAAGGCCCGCCCGGCGGCGGTCCATCACGTTCACCGGGACCCACCCACTCGCCCTCATCAGGGCGTTAGGCACACTTTGCGTGTTGTAGTCCGTTACCGAAGAGGATGAGCCACGCATGATCACACTGACGAAGGACTCCGGCCCGGCGGACCTGGACGGGGTGACCCACCTGTCCATCGGGGTGTCCTGGGACCCCACGGCCGGCAGCAGCGGTGGGGTGGTCGGCCTGCTCCGCCGCAAGTCCGGCACGGACCTCGACCTGATCGCCGTCGCCATGCAGGGCGCGGACCCGGTGCGCCTGGCGGGCCTCGACTCCCTCGACCCCATGGGCAACGGCTCCCTGGTGCACAGCGGCGACAACCAGACCGGGCGCGGGGACGGTGACGACGAGACCGTCACCGTCGAGTTCGCGCGCGTACCCGACCAGATCACGTCGATCGTGTTCGTCGCCGCCGCGTTCAAGAAGGGCAGTTCGTTCCAGAAGGCCCGCAACATCAGTTTCAAGGTCTACGACGCGAGCGGCGGCAGCTCCCAGCAGGTCGCCGACATCTGGCCGAGCCTGCTCACCCAGGACAACGGCTGCGCCGTCGCCAAGGCCGTACGGGTCGGCGCCGGCTGGAAGCTCGAAGTCATCAACGTGACGGGGAAGATAAAGCAGGGCGACGAGCACGCCCTGATGCGCTTCGCCATCAGCAAGTAGCCCGCCCCTGCGCCCGCGTGACACCGGGCGGACGGGAGGGCACACACCGACGCGGCTGTCACCGGTGCACGGCATCGGCGGCAGCCGCGCGGCATTCCGCCCGCGGTCCTGCGGACTCCCCCCCGGCGGGCGGAGATCCGGCCCGCCGCCCCGGGAGAGCCGGTCACCGCGACGGCGCCGTCAGCGGGCGGTGATGGCCTGTTCCAGCAGACCGCGCAGCACACCCTGCTCCTGCGCGGTGAGGCCGGACAGGGGGGAACCCACGGCCAGGAGGCCCAGGAGGCGCCCGCGCAGCGCGGTGCCCTCGTCGGTGAGGACGAGGTGCTTGGCGCGCCGGTCGGTGGGGTGCGGATGGCGCTCGATGAGGCCCTGCTTCTCCAGCTTGTCGACGACGAACGTGGTGTTGGAGGGCTCGCAGCTCATCCGCTCGGCGAGCTCGCGCATGGTCATCGGCCCGCTCATCTCCCGGAGGGCGGTCGCCTGGGACGCGGTGAGCCCCAGCGCGGCGGCACGCTCCCGTACATGCTCGGCGATCCGCTGGGCCAGCCCGTTCACCAGGCCGCACAGCTGTCGCTCCGCGATGGCCTGCTGATCGGGGGGTGTCGTCATACCCCCACCCTACCAAGTCCATCAAGACAACATAATTATAGCTTGAATGATTCGAACTTGATGCTTATGGTGGGCGTCGCCGCCGCGGCGCACCCGGCGGCCCGACGACGACTCAGGGGAGAGAACTCATGGCCGACTTGACGGCTGAGCAGGGCATACGACTGCGGCGGCCTTCGGCGATCCGCTCGCTGCGGCTGGGCGACACGAAGGTGTCGTACCTCCCGGACGGCGAGGTGCGCCTGCGGCCCCTGGCCCTGCTCAAGGACTCCACCGACGAGGTGTGGGCCGCGCACCCGGAGTACCTGGACGCCACCGGCCACCTCGTGGGCAGCGTGGGCGGCCTGCTGGTCGAGCACGGTGACCGCGCGCTGCTGATCGACACCGGCTTCGGCCCGCGGATGCTGGAGGCGCCGGAGGGCCCGCTCGGCGCCATCCGGGGAGGCGCGCTCCCGGACAGTCTGGCCGCCCTCGGCCGTACCCCGGCGGACATCGAGGCGGTGGCCTTCACACACCTCCACGCCGACCACCTCGGCTGGGCCTGCCACACCGCCCCCGGCACGCGAGAGCTCCTGTTCGCCCACGCCGACCACCTCATCTCCGAGGCGGAGTGGGCCGGGCGCGACCTGCTGGCGGAACAGGGCATGAGCGCGGAGGTCGCCACCCTCGCCCCACGCGTGCGCACGGTGGCGGACGGGCAGGAAATCTTCCCCGGCGTACGGGTGCGGATCACCCCCGGTCACACGGTCGGGCACGCCGAGTACGTCATCACCGGGGGCGGGCGGCGGCTGATCGCCTTCGGAGACGCGGTGCACTCGCCGATCCAGATCGACCACCCCGAGTGGTCCTCGGGCTTCGACCACGACCAGGCCCTGACCGCAGGCCATCGCCGCCGGCTCGTCGCCGAGCTGGCCGAACCCGACACGATCGGCTTCGGCGTCCACTTCGCGGACGTGGTGTTCGGCCGCGTCCGGCAGGACGGAACCGGCCCAGCCTGGCGGCCCGTGGACGCCTGACCGTTCACCGGCAGGGCAACGGGGCACCCGTGGGGTCAGGCGCTGCGGGTTGCCGGGGGCGGCGGCGCCGAGTGGGGGGGCATGTTCCGCGCGGGAGAGGCGGGTTCCGCCAGGGCCCGGCTCCGGCCCGGGCGGCGCCGGCTCGCTCACCGAGTTCGCCCGCACCGGTCGGCGGCGCGCGGACGCGACCGGGGGCTGATGTCGGTGAGAGCTAGCTCAGTCGCGTGCAGTGCGTTCCGACGTACGTGTTTCCCTCTTCCGCCTTCAGCTGCTGGGCGAGGGTGCTGGCCGGGCTGACGAAGAAGTACACCGGGGGATCGTTCAGACACCACCAGGTCTGGCGGCCGGTCTGATCCCGCAGGGTGATCGTGGTGGGCCTGTCGGAAGGAAGTTGTCGGTTGCACTGGATACCGACGGTGGTGAAGGAATCACCTTTTCCGATCTGGCACGTCACATGCGACGACGCGTTCGCCGGGGCCGCGGCGGTGAGGGTGAGACCGGCCACGGACAGGGTGGCAATGCCGATAGAAGCCAATAGGCGGGCTGCCTTCATGGCTTACCCTCCTCCTTCTCTCTCGTGGACTTTCGGGAATGTCGCTCTGCCGCGCACTCTGTCAGGACGCCCCCGGCAAGCGCCAATTGGATCAGCTCCACGGGTGAGTTATCGGCCACGAGAACGCGGCGGAGAAGGATTCCCCACGGGATCACGAACACCCGTGACGAGGGAAATCCGTTCATCATTTCAGTTAATTCTCCGTGCGGCCTCGGGAGATAACCTTGGCCGGTATACGGAAGGCAAAGGCGAGAGCACCACACGGATATGGCGAGGTGACAACGGCGTGTTCCCCGGGCAACCTTGCCGCCCCCAGCCCTCACCGTCGCCGTCTCGCGAGCGGCGGGCACCTTAGCCAACCGCGCGCATGTTCCGCCGGAAAATGCCAGAACTTCCCCTGGTGGGCTACACGCTGCGTAACCTTTCGTCACCTCAAGGCCGCGCCGGGAACCAGGCGCGGTGTCCGTCCACGGCGGCGTCAGGGGAGGAAGTCGCGCGTGCTGGGAATCGACGAGTGCCTGCTGGAAACCATGGGGTTACCCGGTGTGCGGGGGGCCGCCGTGGTCGACTGGACCAGCGGGCTGGCCCTGGGAACCATCGGTGACTCGCCCTGTGGTGACCACGAGACGACGGCCGCCGAGGCCGCCGAGTTCGCCCGCACGGCGGCCGAGCACCCCGCGTTCGTCGCGGACGAGGCGGAGCCCGACGGGCCCCTGCCGGTCGAGGACGTCCTGGTCACCTCCCACACCGGCTACCACCTCCTGCGGTTCGTCGAGACGACCTTCGACAGCAGTCTCTTCCTCTACCTCTGGCTCGACCGCGAACAGGGCAACCTCGCCATGGCCCGGCTGCGCCTGCGCGATCTCGCACACCGGCTGGTCCTGGGATGACACCCACCGGCGAGGCCCGCGACCGCGTGCCCGTCTCGCCCATGCTGGTACGGCTGGTGGCCGAGCGGGCCACCGGCGCCCTGCTGCGCGACACCGGCACGCTCTACCTCGTGGACGGGAAGGTGGTGCACGCCGAGAGCCCCGCGGCACCCAGCCTCGACGTCCTGCTCACCGCGAGCGGCCGCATAGGCGCCGAGGCCTGGCGGCGGGCGGTGGACCAGGCGGGCGCGCGCGGTGCGGTCGGGCGCTTCCTCGTCGACAGCGGCCAGGTCAGCGGGGGTGAACTGGAGCTGTGCCACCTCGGCGCGCTCCACGACGCCGCGTTCTTCGCCCTCGCCCCCGGCAAGGGCCCCACCCGGTTCCGCTACGGCGCCCTGCACTGGATCGGCCCGGTGCGGCCGGTCCCGGCCCAGACCCTGGCCCGGGAGGCGACCCGCCGCAGAGAGCTGCTCGACCGGATCTGGCCCCATCCGGAGGTGGACACCGCGCCCGTCGTGCCCGTACCGGACCGCCCCGGGCTGCCGGTCACCGTCCGCCAGCGGGCCCTGCTCGCGGTGGCGGACGGCGCGCGCACCCCGGGCTCCATCGCCCGGCTGCTGGGCCGCCCCGCCTTCCACACCCTCGTGGACGTACGCAGGCTCGCCGCGCTCGGCGCGGTCGAGACACCCCTCGCGCCCGCGCCCCCAAAGACCGTGCCCCACTGGATCGCCCGCGCGTCCGCCGAGGCGACCCGGCCCTCGGACGAGGCCCTGCTGCGCAGACTGCGGGACGCCCTGGAGGCCATGCCGTGATCCGCGCCCTGCGCCAACGCGCCGAAAGGAGACAGCTGATGACGGCAGAGGCGGAGATCCTCGCCGAACTGCGCCGACTGCGGGCGCGCCTGCCGCAGGTCACCGGCGCCCTGACCGCCAGCGTCGACGGCCTCGTCCTCGCCCAGGACGCCGTGGAGGACGCCGAGTCGGTCGCCGCGCTGACCGCCGCCGCCCTCGGCGTCGCCCAGCGGCTCACCCACACCACCGGCCGCGGGGCCTTCCGCGAGCTCCTCCTCCAGGGCGAGGACGGCTACGCGGCCACCTACGCGGCGGGTTCCGCCGCCGTCCTGACCCTGCTCGCGCAGCCGCGCACCAACGTCGGCCGTCTGCACCTGGAAGCCCGCCGGGCCGGAGCCCGCATCGGCGAACTGGTCGACGGCGCACTCGAACGGCTGGAGACCTCATGACCAGCACCGGCTCCCGGGCCACCCGGCCCCGGAACACGACAGCGAACACCCACCGGAAGGGAAGTGCGAACCCCATGGGCAACACCGAAACCGCGCTCAAGGAAGCGATGACCTCCATCGAGGGCACGATCGGCGTGGCACTCGTCGACTACAGCAGCGGCATGGCCCTCGGCACCCTGGGCGGCGGCAAGGACCTGGACCTGTCGGTGGCCGCCGCCGGAAACACCGACGTGGTCCGCGCGAAGGTGCGGACCATGGAACTGCTGGGCCTGAAGGACGCGATCGAGGACATCCTCATCACCCTGGGCGGCCAGTACCACCTCATCCGGCTGCTGACGGGCCGCGGCCATGCCGGCCTCTTCCTCTACCTGGCCCTCGACAAGAGCCGCGCCAACCTGGCGATGGCCCGGCACCAACTGCGCCGGGTGGAGGAGATGCTGGAGGTGTGAGGGCCCGCCTGCACGGGCGGGGGCGTGCCGGGCACGGACCCGGCACGCCCCCGCCTCAGCGCCGGTCCGCCCGCGCGGGCGAGCCGTCCAGGAAGCCGCCCGACTGGTGCTGCCAGAGCTTCGCGTAGGCACCGCCGGCGGCGAGCAGTTGGTGGTGCGTGCCCTGCTCGACGATCCGGCCGCGGTCGAGGACGACCAGCCGGTCCATGGTGGCGACCGTGCTCAACCGGTGCGCCACCACCAGCGCCGTCCGCCCGTCCATCAGCCGCCACAGCGCGTCCTGGACGAGGACCTCGCTCTCGGAGTCCAGCGCGCTGGTCGCCTCGTCGAGCAGCAGGATCGGCGCGTCGCGCAGGATCGCCCGGGCCAGGGCGACACGCTGGCGCTGGCCGCCGGACAGCTTCACCCCGCGCTCACCCACCATCGTGTCGAAGCCGTCGGGAAGCGCGTCGGCGAACTCGGTGACGTGGGCCGCCTCGGCCGCCCGGCGGATCTCCTCGTCGGTGGCGGCCGGCCTGGCGAAGGCGATGTTCTCCCGCAGGGTGCGGTGGAACATCGCCGGGTCCTGCGGGACGTACGCCATCAGGCCACGCAGGTCCCGCTGGCGCAGCGTACTGATGTCCCGGCCGCCGACCAGGATCCGCCCGGCGTCGACGTCGGTCATCCGCAGCAGGAGGCGGGTCAGCGTGGTCTTGCCACCGCCGGAACGGCCGACGAGCCCGATCTTCGTCCCGGTGGGGACCGCCAGGTCCAGGCCCTCGAAGAGCGGCTTCGTGCCCGCGTGGGCGAACGTCACCCCTTCGAAGCGCACCTCCCCCGCCCGGGCGGGCGGCGGCTGGGGCGAGGCCGGGTCCAGGACGGTCGGGGGTTCCAGGAGCAGTTCGGTGAACTGCGAGGCCTCCGTCATCGAGCTTTCCAGACGGCGGTAGATCTGGTTGAACTCGAACATGATCCGGGTGGCGTTGGCGTAGTAGGTGAAGGCGACGATGACCGCCTCGACCCCGTGCTCCCCGCCCCCGAGGCCGACGGCGAGCACCAGGCCCAGCACATTGGTCAGTACGGACAGGGGGGCGACCAGCGTGTCGATGCGCAGGTTGCCGTAGTCCCAGGACCGCAGGGTGAGCCGGCGCGACTCCGCGACCCGGGAGCGGTGTTCGGCCGCCTCGCGCTCCTCGGCGGCGGACGACCTGACGGTGTCCATGTTCATCAGGCTGTCGGCGACATGACCCGACACCCGGGCGATCGCCTGCTCGCGCTCGGCGACCAGCGCCTGGCGGCGCCGGATCAGGGGCGCCGCGCACAGCGCCGTGAGCCCGATGAGTGCCAGGAGCCCGATGACGAGCAGCGGGTCGTACCGCCAGAGCACCACCGAGGCGAAGGCCAGCGGCACGAAGCTGCCGACCACGTTGAACGTCAGTGTGTCGACGCAGTCCTCGAAACGGCTGGCGAAGCTCAGGACGCGCTTGGTGAGCGACCCGGCGAAGTTGTCGTGGAAGAAGGCGGCGTCCTTGGCGAACAGCTCGTCCATGGCGATCACGTACAGGTGCTCCACGCCGCGGGCGTCGAGCCGGTTGAGGCAGTGCAGCCCGACGCGCCACAGCACCTCCGCGAGCAGCAGCACCCCGGCGAAGCCGAGGACGTACGGCAGCATCGGTCCGATGCCGGCCGTGTCGCCCTCCCCGGCTATGCGGGCGACGAGTTTGGCGACGACGAGCGGCGCCACGTACTGGATTCCGATGTTCCCGAGGGCCGGCAGCAGCATCGCGGGCACGCTCAGCCGCCGCAGCCGGGCCAGTTCACGTCCGTAGTAGTGAAGGGCGAGGAGGACCGAGCCCTTGCTCGGTAAGCCCTCGCGCGATGCGGATGATCCCATCCCACCCCTGTCTCCCGGACCGGAAGGTGAGCACACGAGTCTCCCGCGCCGGTGCGCCCGGGGTCCACGCGTTTTCCGCCCTGCCGTTCCGGGCGGCCGGTTCGACGACTCACTCCACACCCCGGCCTCAAGTACCCCTCATGGGCGACCAGTTGGCGGAAGGCCACGTCCTCGCCCTGCCTCTTGCGGTGTAATGCCATGCCATGGACGCAGGAGTGGCAGCGGTCGTCGGCGCCGCGGTCGGCACGCTGGGCGGGCTCGGCGGGAGCCTGGTCACCGCGATGAGCCAGGGGCGCCAGCAGGGGCGGCAACGGCGGTTCGACCGGGAGCACCGGCTGGAAGAGGCCCGTCGCCATGCCTACACCACGTGTATCACCAGTACGAAACACGTCTCCGCGGCCTGGTGGAGGCTGGCGGCGAGGCTGCGCGTGGAAGGCAGCACGCGGGAGCAGTGGCGAGATCCCGCGGCCGACGCGCATGCGGCCTGGGCGCCGTTCAGCTCGGCCGTGGCCGGGGTGACGGTGATCGGCCCCGCGTTCGTCGCCGCCGCGGCCGATGCCCTGCGGCAGGCGATGTACGACCTGGACATGGCGGGAACGGCCTGGCACGAGGCGGCGTGCGAAGCGGGCGTGGGGCGCCTCGACCTGTTCGACGCCCGCTATATGCGGGCGGTCGAGGCGAAGCGCGCACCGGGAAGCGCCTTCCAGGCGGCGGCACGACAGGCCTTGCGCGCCGAGGACTAGGCGATCAGCGCCCGGCGGGGCAGCGCATCACCGCCTCGGCCTTCCAAGCCGGGCCTCGGCCACCGCTGTCGCGGGGCCGACCGGGCACTGGGCGGCCCCGCCGGGGACGTCCGCCGCGAGGCGGCGGCGTCCCCGGTGCGGCATCGTCCGGCTACGCGCGCAGGAACCCGTCCCCGTGCGTCGCGATGTGGGCTTCCAGCGCGCTCAGTGCCTGCTGGGTCGCCTCCGGTGTGCCCGAACCCCGCTTCTCCGCGTAGTACGCCGCCCCGAGCTTCTTCAGCAGCTCGTTCCCGGCTCGTTGCTGTTGGACCTCGTCCACCTTCTGCTTTCCCTGGGTGAGGGCGGACTGGGCCTGTTCCTTGGCCCGGTCGAGGAATCCCGGCATGCCAACCTCCACGTTCGGTGAATGGCCATTGTGCGTGCCGGGACGGGCTGCCCGGGGCAGGGCGCGCCGCCGCGACGCAGGTCGGGAGCGCGATATGCCGGCAGTCCCGTGCGTATCCTCGTTCGACGACCCGGAATCGAGGAGGCTTCAGGTGAGTTTCGACGACTTCACCACGTTGGTTGACTCTCCCGTCTACGTGGTGACCGCGTCGGCGGGCGGGCGGCGGGCCGGATGCCTGGTGGGCTTCGCCAGCCAGTGCTCCCTGGAGCCCGCGCGGTTCGTCGTATGGCTCTCCACCGCCAACCACACCTACCTGGTGGCCCGGGAGGCGACGGTCCTGGCCGTGCACCTCCTGCCGCAGGACCACGATCTGGCCGTGCGGTTCGGCGCCCGGTGCGGGGCAGAGGTGAACAAGTTCGACGGTCTCGCCTGGACCGAAGGCCCGTACGGTACGCCCCTGTTGGCGGAGGCCGCGGCCTGGTTCACCGGGGAGATCCTGGAACGGTTCGACGGGGGCGACCACATCGGATTCCTGCTGGCACCCCTGAGCGTCCAGGTGAACGGGGGCACGCCGCTGTCCCTGCACCAGACGCTCGACATCACCGCGGGGCATCCCGCGTAGGCCTCCGGCGGGCGGGCACTGTCAGTGGTGGGTGCCAGAATCCGCGTATGAACAGCGGAACCCTCGACCTCCAACAGGTCACGACGCCCGACGCCGTCACCCCCGAGCTGCGGCATGCCCTGATCGACTGCTGGATCGAGGTCACCAACGCCGGTGGCGCGGCGGGGTTCCCCTTCCCCCCGATCGGCGCGGACCAGGCCGGCCCCGCCGTCGACGCGCTCGTGGCGGATCTCGACCCGCGGACGAGCCGCTTCCTGGTCGCGTCGGTCGACGGGCACCTCGTCGGATGGCTGAACGTCCGCCGCGCCCTCCACCCGCTCACCGCCCACTGGGGGACGGTCCACCACGTGCAGACACGCACGACCGTGCGGGGCCGGGGCATCGGCGTGGCCCTCATGAACCGCCTGCGGGAGATGGCCCGCGAGGAGATGGGGCTGGAAGCCCTCCATCTGGCCGCGCGCGGCGGTGTCGGGCTCGAGGACTTCTACGGCCGGCTCGGCTGGAAGGAGATAGGCCGCTGGCCTGACGCCCTCCGCCTCGCTCCGGGGGACGACCGCGACGAAGTCCTGATGCTCCTGGCCCCGCTCTGAGCGGACGCCGCCGACTGCCGGTCAGCGGCCGAAGCGGCGTACGTACCGGCTCTGCCAGGGTGTTTCGACGGCCCGGCGGTCATAGGAGCGCCGTACGTAGGCCACCGCGTCCTCGGCGGGCACCCCGTCGAGGACGGCCAGGCAGGCCAGCGCCGTGCCGGTACGCCCGCGGCCGCCGCCGCAGGCCACCTCGACGCGTTCGCGTGCCGCGCGCTCCCAGGCCTCGCGCAGCACCACGACCGCCCGCGCGCGGTCGCCGGGAAGGCGGAAGTCCGGCCAGCGCAGCCACTCGGTCCGCCAGGGGACCTCCGGGGGCCGCCCGCCCAGCAGATACACGGCGTACGTGGGCGTGGGGCCGTCCGGGAGCGGGCGGCGCAGTCCACGGCCGCGCACCAGCCGTCCGGAAGGCAGTCGCAGAACCCCCGGCCCGTCCGGATCCCAGGACTCACCGCTCGCGCGCACGCGTCCACCGTAACGGCCTCGCGCGGCACGGGAGAAGGCCGGGGGCAGCCGACAGGCTCGGCGGCACCCCGTCCGTCTGCCACGATCGCCGGATCCGATGATCTTCGCGTGGGGCCCAACGCCCGTAGGGACACCGCCGGTTGGGGCCCGTCCTCGTGCTCAGCGCGGCTCCTCCACCGTGCGGGCGGCTTCGCGGGCCTCCCGTTCGGCCTCCGTCAGGGCATCGGCGGCCGTCCGGTGGCGCTCCTCGGCCGTCCGGTGTTCGCGTTCGGCCTTCCGCAGCTCGTCCCGGGCCCGCTCGAGCTCTCGCTCCAGGTCCGACACCTGCCGGTGGGCCTCGTCGTAGTGCTCGCGTGCCCGCCGCCGCTGCTCGTCCGTCTCCGCGTGGGCGGCGCGCCGGTCGCGCAGCCGCCGCTGGGCCTCCTCCGCCGCCTTCCTGGCCCGGGCCAGTTCCGCCTGGGCGCGTTCGGCCTGGGCGCGCCGCTCGGTTTCCTGTTCGCGCTTGCGGCGCCGGTCGGCGAGTTCGTCCTTGGGCGGGGTCTTCGGTGGGGGCGGCGCGGCCCGGCGTCCGGCCGGCTTGGGCGACGCCCCCGTCGTCCGCGGGAACGCCGACGGCGGCGTGAGCGCCGACTCCAGTCGGCCCGTGGCCCACTGGTCCGCCGCGTCCTGGTCGGCGAGGACCGCGCGCAGGGTGGTGTCGACGTCCTGCCGGGCCGCGTCCGACAGCCGGTGGCCCGCCTCCTGTGCCAGCGCCGCGGCTTGACCGGTCAGCGCGGACACCACGGTGCGGCGCTGCTCGTTGAGCGCTTTGATCCCGTCGGCGTCCAGGGTCTGGTAGGCCTCGCGCAGCGCCCGGCCCAGCTCCAGGAACCGCTCGCTCTCCTCGGGCCGGGAGCGCAGCAGCAGGTTGGCGGCCCAGGCCGCGAGGGTGGGGCGGCGGGCGGCGCGGATGCGGCGGACGTCCTCGGCACGGCCCGCCGCCTTCGCCGCGGCGGCCAGCTCCTCGCGCCGGGCCACGAAGTCGGCGGGCGGTGTGCCGTAGAGCAGGTCGAGAACCGCCTCCGGGTCCTGGCCCGCGCCGCCCCGTTCGCCCTTGCGCCGCATGGTGTCCAGACTCCGCCGAAGCGGGGTGGGGCGCATCTCGGCGCCCGGAGACACGAAAGGCCCCGGAAACACGAAAGGCAAGGAGGTGTTCCCACTCCTTGCCACTCTCAACTTATAGCGCAGTGGGGGCCTTGCCGCAAGGCCCCCGAGGTGGGGCACAATCGCGCACCGAGCTCAGAACGTCAGGCAAAAGGGGGATGTACGACGTGTGTGCGTTGTTGTCGGTGGACCGGCCGTGGCCGTCGGCTCAAGGGGCGAGCGGTGACGTGGGGCCGACGGTGGGACCCGTGCGGCCGCCCTGGGCGCCCCGTACAGGTGCGCGGGTGTGCGCGCCGTCGTTCCCCGCCGTCGCGTCCCCGGATCGGAGCCGCTGACATGAGCCACCTGACCACCAGCGCGTTCGACCTTCCCGAGCGGCTGTCCCGCAAGGCCGACCCGGCGCTCGTCGGCGGCGACGAACGGCACTTCGCGGCGATCGCGGAGAGCCTGGGCCAGTCGATCGCGGAGCTGTCCGACCGTTTGGAGGAGGCCCGCAGGGCGCCCGGCGGCAAGGGCCGGGAGGCCATGGACCGGGACACGGAGATCCACCGGCTGACCGCCCGTCTGCGTACCCTGCGCCGCTTCGGCCTGGACCTCTGCCTCGGCCACTTCCTGCGCGAGGACGACGCCGAGCCCGTGTACGTCGGCCGCCTCGGGCTCACCGACAGCACCGGCCGCCGGCTGCTCGTCGACTGGCGCTCCCCGGCCGCCGAGCCGTTCTTCGCGGCGACCCACGCCTCCCCGATGGGACTGGCCAGCCGCCGCAGGTACCGGTGGACGGAGGGCCGGATCAGCGACTACTGGGACGAGGTGTTCACCTCCGAGGGGCTTCAGGGGCGCGCCGCCCTCGACGACCAGTCGGCGTTCATCGCCAGCCTGGGCGGCAACCGCTCGGCCCGGATGCGGGACGTGCTCTCCACCATCCAGTCCGACCAGGACGCCATCATCCGCGCGGGCTCGCGCGGTGCCCTGGTCGTCGACGGCGGTCCGGGTACGGGCAAGACCGTGGTCGCCCTGCACCGCGCGGCCCATCTGCTCTACTCCGACCCCCGGCTCGGTCACCGCCGGGGCGGGGTGCTGTTCGTCGGCCCGCACCGCCCCTATCTGGAGTACGTCGCCGATGTCCTGCCCAGCCTCGGCGAGGAGGGGGTGCGGACCTGCCTCGTGCGGGATCTGGTCGCCGAGGGCGCCTCCGCGGTCCCCGAGACCGACGCGGAGGTGGCCCGGCTGAAGTCGTCGGCGCGGATGGTGGGGGCGATCGAGCCGGCCGTCGCCCTGTACGAGGAGCCGCCCACCGAGGGGATGACCGTCTCGACCCCCTGGTCCGACGTCCGGCTGAGCGCGGACGACTGGGCCACGGCGTTCGCGGCCGTGGAGCCCGGTACCCCGCACAACGAGGCACGCGACCAGATCCGCGAGGAGCTGCTGACGATCCTGATGGACAAGCACGCGGACGAGTACGAGGACGACGGCGAGGCGGACGACGAGGCCGCGCCCCGGCTGCTGCGGAGGGCGCTGCTCCACAACCGTGAGCTGAACGGCGCCCTGAACCGCGCGTGGCCGATGCTGGAGGCCACCGACCTCGTCGGGGACCTGTGGTCGGTGCCCGCGTACCTGCGCAGGTGCGCCCCGTGGCTGAGCGCCGACGACGTACGCCGGCTCCAGCGCGAGGAGGCGCACGCCTGGACGGTGTCCGACCTGCCGCTGCTGGACGCCGCGCGGCAGCGGCTCGGTGACGCGCAGGCGTCCGCGCGCAGGAGCCGGCGCGAGGCCGCCACCGCCACCGAACGCGCGCGCAGGGCCGACGCCATGGCGAGCATGCTGGAGAACGTCGAGATCGACGAGAGCGAGGGCGCGCTGGGGATGCTCCGCGGGCGCGACATCCAGGACACCCTCCTCGACGAGAGCGCGCTGCCCGCCGCCGAACGCGATCCGCTCGCCGGGCCGTTCGCGCACATCATCGTGGACGAGGCCCAGGAGCTCTCGGACGCCGAGTGGCAGATGCTCGTGCGGCGCTGCCCGTCCCGCAGCTTCACCATCGTGGGCGACCGCGCCCAGGCCCGGCACGGGTTCACCGAGTCCTGGCGGGAGCGGCTGGAGCGGATCGGGCTCGACCGGATCGAGGTGGCCTCCCTCGGCGTCAACTACCGTACGCCCGCGGAGGTCATGGCCCACGCCGAGCCCGTCATCCGGGCCGCGCTCCCCGACGCCAACGTGCCGACGTCGATCCGCGGCAGCGGTGTCCCCGTCCGCCACGGGGCGGTCACGGAGCTGGACGCGGTCCTCGACGGCTGGCTCGCGGCGTACGACGAGGGGGTGGCCTGCGTCATCGGTGCTCCCCGGTTCCGCGATAAACCGCGGGTACGGTCGCTCACTCCGGCCCTGTCGAAGGGGCTGGAGTTCGACCTGGTCGTCCTCGTCGACCCCGAGACGTTCGGCGACGGCATCGAGGGAGCCGTCGACCGGTACGTCGCGATGACCCGCGCGACCCGGCAGCTCGTCGTCCTCACGAGCGGCTGAGGTCCCGCGGCACGCGGCCGTCCACGAAGACAGACGCGGGCGGGTGCGGGCGGGCGCGCCCGTGCGAAAACCGCTCGCACCCCTTCCGGCGCTTGGCCGATCATGTCCGCATGAGCCTCGACACCCCGCCCGCCACCGGAGTCCGCACCGCCTGGGAACAGGTTCCCGAGCACGTGCGGTGCGGGATGGAGGCCGGCCTGGGCGCGCCCGTCGTCGAGGCGGTGACCCAGCGCGGCGGGTTCTCGCCGGGCGTGGCGGCGCGGGTGCGGCTGGCGGACGGGCGGCGCGCCTTCGTGAAGGCCGTGAGCGCCGAGGCCAATCCGAGCAGTCCGCTGCTCCACCGCGCCGAGGCACGCATCTCCGCGTCCCTGCCGTTCGCCGTCCCCGCACCCCGGCTGCTGGCCACCCACGACGACGCGACCTGGGTGGCCCTCGCCTTCGAGGACGTCGAGGGCCGCCAGCCTCACGTGCCGTGGCGGGCGGGCGAGTTGGCGCGTGTCCTGGACGCGGTGGGCGCGCTCGCGACCGCCCTGACGCCCGCGCCGGTGGACGTCCCGGCCGTCGCGGAGAGCGAGGCGGAGTCCTTCCGGGGGTGGGAGCGACTCCTCGACGCGGAGGGCGAGGAGGGCGAGGGGTACCGGGACCGGCTGGACCCCTGGGTGCGGCGGAACCTGCCCGCGCTCGCCGATCTCGCGGCGCCCTGGGCCGAGGCCGCCTCGGGCGACACCCTCGCCCACGGTGATCTGCGTGCCGACAACATGCTGCTCACGGCCGACGGCCGCGTCGTCTTCGTCGACTGGCCGCACGCCGTACGGGCCGCCCCCTGGTTCGACCTGCTCCTGATGCTGCCGTGCGTCCGCGCCCAGGGCGGCCCCGACCCGGACGAGGTGTTCACCGCCCACCCGCTGGGCCGGGACGCCGAGCCCGAGGGTGTGACCGCCACGCTCGCGGCCCTGACCGGCTATTTCGTACGCCAGTCGCTGCGCGCCGCACCGCCCGGACTGCCGACCGTGCGCGCCTTCCAGGCCGCCCAGGGCGCGACGGCGCTGGAGTGGCTCAGGACGCGGCTGGGTGCACGGCTGCCGTAGCCGGTGGACGGTCGGCACGGGACCCTTGCTCGCGCTATGGGCCGCGACGGCGACTTCCAGGACTCGCGGTGGTCTCAAGCTGGACGCGAAGCACCGGCCGTAGGCTGGAGCGCCGTTCACGCGCTTGTCCGCAGAGTGCCTCCGCGCCCTTGCCGGTGACGGGGGCCGAGAGAGGGGACCCACCGATGGCAGACGCTCGCCCCGCAGGCACCGGAGCTCCGCAGACGTCGGCCGCCCCGGGGGAGGTGACCGGCGAGTTACTCGAACTCTCCCTGGGCTACCTCTACTCGGCGGCCCTGCACACCGCCGCGCGGTTCGGCATCGCCGACCATCTGGCGGACGGCCCGCGCAGTGCCGACGAACTCGCGAAGGCGGCGGGGGTCGACGGTCCCCACCTCTACCGGCTGCTGCGCTTCCTCGCCACCAAGGGTGTTTTCCGTGAGGACGACGAGGGCCGCTTCCACCTCACCCCGCTCGCGCAGCCGCTGCGCACGGACGTCGAGCGTTCGCTGCGCGACTACATCCTGGTGCGCGGCGAGCCCGTGTTCTGGCAGTCGGCGGCCCAGCTCCACGAGGCGGTACGCACCGGCGGCACCGCCTTCGAGAACGTGTACGGCGTCCCCTTCTACGACCACGTCGCCGCCGACCCGGACCTCGGCAGGGCCTTCAACTCCAGTATGGCGGCGTTCTCCGAGACGCTCAGCAACGACGTCGTCGACGCCCTGGACTTCTCCGGTGCCACCACCGTGGTCGACGTCGGCGGGGGGCGGGGCGGTCTGCTCCGCGCCGTCCTGCGGCGCAACCCGCGCGTCAGCGGCACCCTGGTCGACCTGGAGAGCGTGGTGGCCGGGCATGTGCTCGACACCCCCGAGCTGGCCGGCCGCTGGAGCGCGCGGGCCGGGGACTTCTTCACCTCCGTGCCGTCCGGCGCCGACGTCTACCTCCTCAAGCACGTGCTGGCCAGTTGGCCGGACGAGGCGTGCGTCCGCATCCTGCGGAACTGCCGCGAGGCCATGCCCGCGCACGCGCGGCTGCTGGTCATCAACGCGATGATCCCGGCGGGCAACGAGCCGCACCCCGGCAAGACCATCGACGTGCTGATGATGACGGTCCTGAACGGAAAGGGCCGTACCCGCGCCGAGTACGAGGCGCTGCTCACCACGGCGGGTTTCGCGGTCGCGCGGGTCCTGGAACCCTCGCCGCACGCCTCGGTCGTCGAGGCCGTCGTGGCGGGCTGAGGCGCGTACGCACCCCGCTGGTCCGGGGGCCGCGGCCGGCGGCCCCCGGTCGGTCGCGCGCGGGAGTGGTCAGGGCTGGAGCCTGCTGATGTCCCAGCCGCCGTCGGTACGGTCGTAGCGCAGCCGTTCGTGGAGGCGGTCGGTGCCGTCGGCCCAGAACTCCACGGTCTCGGGGACGAGCCGGTAGGCGGTGAAGGTGGCGGGGCGCGGCAGCGGGCGCGGCGGATCCGCCAACCGCCGTGCGGTGGCCCGCAACTCGTCCACCTCGTCGAGGCCGTTCATCGTCCGGCTCTGCCGGGAGGCGGTGGACATGGCGTGGGTGAAGACGGGCCGCGCGGACCACAGGCGGTCGGACTCGGCGTCGGGCAGCTTCTCCACCGGTCCGGCAAGGGTGATCTGCTGGCTGGTCTCACGCCAGTACAGGACGCCGGACGCCCAGGGGTTCTCCGCGAGTTCGCGCCCCTTCTGGCTGGCGCTGTGACTCAGGAAGACGAGGCCGTCCTTCGTCACGGAGCCGAGCGCCACGATGCGGGAGGAGGAGCGCCCGCAGGCGTCGGCGGTGGCCAGGGCCAGTGCGCGTGGCTCCCGGACGCCGTGCGCGACGCTGCTGTCCAGCCAGGAGGCGAGTAACCCCATCGGCTCGGGCGGCGGTGTCAGGAACTCGGGGAACTCGACCTCGATAGTTCCGGTGAGTGTCTCCGAACGGCGGCCGGGAGGAGGGACGTTGGCGGTTTCGGCGGCGTATCCGTTGGCCTGGGGAAGGTCCGGCATTGGGTCATCCTTTCGACGGTTCCGCCATGATGACCCGCCACCCCGGTGCCGTCGAGATCACCGGTCCGCCGCCGGGCCGCCCACGCGGCCGGTACGCGCGGGTTTCAGCGGGCGCTGCCGAGGTCGCGGTCGCCCTCGCCGCCCGAGAGCATCAAGGTGGTCTCCTCGATGCGGCGGAAGCGGCCGTCGGGCGCGAACTCGGCGAACACGTACACCTCCATGGCGACCGTGGAGCCGTCCGTCTTGGTGATGTCGACGGTGTGCCGGTCGGCGTACCGGGCGCCGTCGTACAGCTCGTCGTGCACGGTGACCCGCCCGTCGGCGACGACGGTGCGCAGATGGGCGATGTGCTCGACGAACCCGGCGCGGTCGGCCCACTCGCCGTCCGTGCGCTGGCGGTAGTCCGGGGCGAAGTAGCGGTCGGCCGCCTCCTCCACGGTCAGGGCGCGGTTGAACAGCAGGTCGTCGAGAGCGGTGGCGATGCCGATGCGGTTCATGAGTGGTCCTCTCGGGTTATGCGTGCGCCGCGCACGCTTCTGACTGCACCTTAACAGGTACGCGTGCGCCGCGCACGCTATTCTTCGGGGGTGAACAACGACGTGGGACACGAGATCGCGGACGCGCTGGGGATTCTGCTGCGGCGCACCACCCGCGAGCAGCTGCACCGCCGGCTCACCGAGGGCATGGGCGAAGGGCTGGACGAGGTCACCTACCCGGTACTCAGCGCCCTGGCCCGGACGGGGCCGCGCAGCGCCGCGGACCTCGCTCCCGATGTCGGGATCGACCGCTCGGGCGTCACCCGCCGCGCGTCCCGTCTGGAGGCCGCCGGGCTCGTACGCCGCGAACCGGACCCCGACGACGGGCGGGCCCAGTTGCTCGTCCTCACCGGGCGGGGCCGCGCCGCGGTGTCGGAGCTGCGCGGGCGGCTGGCCGCGCACATCACCGAGAGCCTGTCCTCCTGGCCGCCGGGCGAGGCCGAGGCGTTCGCCCGCCAGTTGCGGCGTTTCACGACCGACGGCCCGTTCGCCGGGTAGGAAACGCGCTCGGCCCACCGGCGCGCGCTGCGCCGGTGGGCCGGGACACCTGACCGCTGGTTCAGTGCGCCCGCCGGGCGCGCTCCGAGGTCAGCGCGCCATCTCGTACGCGCCCGACAGCGCCTCCACCCGGTCCCAGACGCGCGCCGAACGGGCCTCGTCGACGACCGGGCGGCGGACCGCGCCGAGCGCCCAGGACTGCTGCGCCTCGGTCGCCGAGTCCTTGCCGTGCAGCTCCACGGCGTGCGCGGAGAAGTCACGGACGAGAACCGCGAACAGCTCGTCCAGCACGTCCTGGTCCAGGTCCGTCAGACGGGCCTGCTCCAGGATCAGCTGACCGTGCACGACCAGCGCGAAGAGCTGGCCCACCGCGAGCAGCAGGTCGAGGTCGCGGCTCTGCTCCTCGTCGGGGGCGGCCGTGGTGACGAACGCGCACAGCGCGTCGGCCTGCTCGCGGAAGCGGGCGACGTTCGGCAGCTCGGCGTAGGCGTCGTAGGCGGTACGCCAGTCGTGGAAGCGTACGGAACCCAGGCCCCGGGCCGGGCCCTGCCGGAAGAGGAAGTCGTCGTCGGCCGCGTCGAGGCGGCTCGGCACGGCCGGGTACTCCACCGGCTCCAGCAGGTGGTTGCGCATGAACTTGAGGATCAGCGCGAGGTTGACGTGGACCGTGCCCTCCAGCTTGGGCAGTCCGCGGATCTCGATGGCCGCCTGGGCGAAGTAGTTGTCCTTCTCGAAGCCCTTGGCGGCGATGACGTCCCACATCAGGTCGATGACCTTCTCGCCCTCCGTGGTCACCTTCATCTTCGTCATCGGGTTGAAGAGGAGGTAGCGGCGGTCGTCGGGACCGGCGGTGCGGAAGTAGTCCACGGCGCGGTCGCTGAACAGCTTCATCCCGACGAGACGGACGTACGCGTCCGTCAGCTCGCGGCGCACGTGCGGGAACGCGGTGACGGGGCGGCCGTAGAGGATCCGGTTCTGGGCGTGGGTGACGGCCTCGTACATCGCGTGCTCGCAGATGCCGATCGAGGCGGTGCACAGGTTGAACTTGCCGACGTTGACGGTGTTGAGCGCGGCGTCGAACGCGGCCCGGCCGGTGTGCAGGACGTCCCCCGGGGTGACGGGATAGTTCTCCAGCCGGAACTCGCTGACGTACTTGGAGGAGTCGACGACGTTCTTCACCAGGTGGTACGCCGGGTGACGGCTGTCGGCGGCGAAGAAGACGTAGCCGTCCGGGCCCTCGACGTCGGTGCGCCGGCCGAAGACGGAGACGAGCCCCGCGGCGTTGCCGTTGCCGATGTAGTACTTGGAGCCGGTGGCGCGGAAGCCGCCGTCGCCGTCGGGCTCCAGGAGCATGTCGGTGGAGTAGATGTCGGCGCCGTGCGTCTTCTCGGACAGGCCGAAGGCGAACACCTCGCCCCGGGAGAGGAGTTCGGCGGCGCGGGCGCGCGCGTCGGCGTTGTCGCTCTGCCACACCGGGCCGAGGCCCAGGATGGTGACCTGCCAGGCGTACCAGTAGTCGAGGCCGTAGAACCCGAAGATCTCGTTGAGGGCCGCGATCCGGGCCATGTCCCAGCGCTGGTTCTCGTTCGAGCCCTCGGAGGCCGGGGTGAGGAAGGTCGCGAACAGGCCCTCCTTGGCGGAGAACGCCAGGAAGTCGGCGAGCCAGGCGCGGGACCGGTAGTCCTCGATCAGCTGCCGCTTGCCGCGTGCCTCGAACCAGTCGACGGTGGCGCGCAGCAGCCGGCGGGTCTCGGGGTCGAAGTGCGCCGGGTCGTAGGTGCGCGGGTTGAACAGCAGGGCGTCGGCCATGGAGGTCCGCCTTTCGGGAGGGTTCGCGGTCGGGGGTTCAGTGGTCATCGGTGGCGGGGGCGCCGGCGGAGAGCCCGCGGACGGTGGCGAGGACGTCGTCGAGCCAGGCGATCGTCATCCGCTCGTACGCGATACCGCCCCGCAGCACGACGTGCTGGAGCTCCTGCCCGGTGTCGAGCGGTACGGGGGCGGCGGGGCCGGTGAAGTCGCGCAGCTCCCCCGCGAGGTAGTGGGCGAGCCGGTCGCTGTGCACCTGGCGGTGGCGCTCGACCTCCTGGATCACCGCGGCCGGGTCGTCGAAGGCCGCGCCGCGGATCTTCACGGCGAGGTCGTGCCGCAGGCTCTCGGGCTCGATCGGCTCGTGCAGCCACCGGGAGAGCGCGGCGCGGCCGGGGGCCGCGACGGAGTACTCCTTCTTGTCCGGCCTGCCCTCCTGGGCGACCTCGCGGACGGCGAGCAGGCCGTCGCTCTCCATGCGCTTGAGCACGCGGTAGATCTGCTGGTGGGTCGCGGTCCAGAAGTAGCCGATGGACCGTTCGAACCGCCGGGCCAGCTCATAGCCTGAGCCCGGCTTCTCCAGCAGGGAGACGAGGATCGCGTGTTCGAGCGCCATACCGCGATCCTTCTATGCAACTCGTTGCATAGCCAAGTGGCACCGCCCGAGTGAGACCCGGATCACCCGCGACGGCCCCCTTGCCCCAGCGGGCGCCCGCCCTGCGGCGTCGACATCCGCCCGTAAATGAAACATCGACGTCCGCCCGTATATGAAACATAGATGCGCCGGTGCGAGAGTCGGCGCGGAACCGCTCGCAGGCCAGGTCGCAGCCGCAGGCCTCTTCGACAGACAGGGAAACCCCGTGCAGCACAACCCGAAGTCCGCCGCCCGCCGCCTGACCGTCCTCGTCCCCGCCCTGCTCGCCGCGCTCCTCGCCGTCTCGGTGCCGGCCCTGTCGGCGACGCACTCGGCGGACACGGGACGGACCTCGCTGGCCGGCGACCCGGGTCACAAGAACGACCACGAGGAGTTCAACACCAAGGCGTGAGAACGGGGCGCGGCGCGGGCGCCGGGGCCCCATCGCCCCGACGCGGGCGGTCCGGGGCTTACACCGGTACTACTCCGGTGGCGTCCACCAGCAGCCGCGCCTGGGCCGCCTCCGGCAGACCGGCCCGGGTGAACACCTCCAGCGCCTCTTGGGAGTGCGCCAGCGCCTGCTCGTGCTGACCGGCGTCGGCGCAGACACGGGCGTGGATCAGCAGCGCGTAGCCCCGGTCGCGGTCCCGGTCGGGCACGGTCCGGAAGTAGGCCACCGCACGGGCGGCCGCCTCCAGCGCCGCCTGGAGGCGCCCCAGCACGCGCAGGGTGTCGGCGTACCGGTACAGGGCCTGCGCCCGCCGGCCCGGGATCCTCTCCGCCTCGCAGACCTCCAGGCACTGCGCGTAGTCGGCCAGCGCCTGCGGCAGACGGCCCAGCTCGTGCAGCGCCTGACCGCGTACGCACAGCGCGTGGGCGATGCCGTGCGGGTCGGCCATCGCGCGCAGCGCGCTCAGCGCCTCGTCGCAGGCGGGCAGCGCCTCCTCGGCCCTGCCGCCGCGGATCCGGGCCAGGGCGGCGTTGAGGGTGGTGGTCAGCCCGCCCGAGCGGTTGCCGAGCTCCTGGGCGAGGGCGAGGGCCTGGTCGAAGTGGTCGGCCGCCTCGTCGTAGCGCTGCTCGAACTGGGCGATGACGCCGAGGTCGTTGTACGCCTGCTGGAGGATCGCGCGGTCCCCGGCCCGGCGGCACGCCTCGGCCGCGAGCTGGGACTCGGTCCGGGCCCGCGCCAGCTGGGTCGCCTGGAGCGCGGCGTTGCCGCAGATGAAGTGGGCGCGCCCGGCCGCGTGGTGGTTGCCGTGCAGCGCCGCGACCTCGGCCAGGGAGCGTGCGGTGAGGGCCATCTGCCCGTACGGGATGTCCTGGCCGAAGGAGCTGAGGGCCACCAGGAGGTCGGCCGCCACCGTCAGCAGGTCCGGGTCCGCGCCCTCGCCCCGCGCGACCAGGAGCTGGACGGCGTGGACGGCGCAGTCGAACTCGGCCACGACCCAGGCGCGTGCCTGGCCCAGGGTCGCCAGCCGCTGCTCCCCCGGCTCCCCGCCCGCCACGGAGATCGTGCCGTGCACCGGGTCGCCCGGCACCATCCGCTGGAACGCCCCGGCCGCCATGCGCAGCAGATGGCCGAGCAGCCGGCGCTCCACCAGCGCGTCGGCTCCGGTCGCCCGTTCGGACTCCGGGTGGGGCAGGTGCAGCGCGAAGTCCCGGCCGAGGTCGTGGTAGCGGTAGCGGCCCGCCTCCGGCGACTCCAGCAGCGCGGCGTCCACCAGCGCCTCCAGCAGGGTCTCGGTCTCCGGCTCCCCCAGCGCCAGCGCCGCCGCGGCGGCGGACAGGCCGATGCTCGGCCAGGCGACCGGGGCGAGCGAGCGGAACACCTTCGCCTGCGGCCCGGTCAGCTGGTGGTAGCCGAGCTCGAAGACGGCGGACACGGCCAGGTCGTCGGCCCGCAGTTCGCTCAGCCGCCGCCGCTCGTCCGCCAGCCGGGCCAGCAGGTACGCCACCGTCCAGCCCGGCCGGGCCGCCAGCCGCGCGGCCACGATGCGTACCGCCAGCGGCAGATGGGCACAGGCGCCGACCAGCGCGACCGCCGCGGCCTCCTCCTGGTCGATCCGGTGCGCGCCGACGATGTGCCGCAGCAGGGACAGCGCCTCATCCGGGCTGAACTCGGTGAGCTGCACATGGGTGCCGGAGGGCACACCCGAGAGGTGGGCGCGGCTGGTCACCACGACCGCGCAGTGGACCGCGCCGGGCAGCAGCGGTTTGACCTGCGCGGTGTCGCGGGCGTCGTCGAGCAGCACCAGGACCCGGCGGCCGTCCAGGACCGTACGGAAGAGGCGGGCGCGGTCCTCCACCGAGCCAGGTACTTCCTGGCGCGGCACGCCGAGCGCGGACAGGAAGCTGGCGAGGACCGCGCCGGGGTCGGCCGCGTCCGCGCCGGTGCCGCGCAGGTCCGCGTAGAGCTGGCCGTCGGGGAAGGCCTCCTTGACGCGGTGGGCCACCCGCAGGGCCAGGGCGCTCTTGCCGATGCCGCCCATGCCGCCGACCGTGGCGACGGCCAGTGCGGTGCGGTCCTGGTCGGTGAGGGCCCCGGCCAGCGCTGCGAGCGTGCCGTCCCGGCCGCTGAAGTCGGCGATGTCGGCCGGGAGTTGCGCGGGGCGCGGGAGGGTGGCCGGGACCACGGCGTCCACGGGCTCGTCACGGGCGGGCGGCGGCGCGGCGGGTGCGGGTGCGGGCGCGGCCAGTTCGGCGTCTCCGGCCAGCATCCGCTGGTGCAGTGCGCGCAGCTCGGGCCCGGGGTCGAGGCCCAGTTCGGCGGCGAGCACCTCGCGCGCCGACCCGAACACCGCGAGTGCGTCGCCCTGGCGCCCGGCGGCGTACAGCGCGCGCATCAGGAAGCCGTAGGGGCGCTCGCGCAGCGGCTGTTCGCCGATGAACGCGGTGAGTTCCGGGATGACCTGGGTGTGCCGGCCCAGCAGGAGGTCGAGGGCGAAGCGTTCCTCCAGCAGTTGCCGGCGCAGCTCGGACAGCCGGGAGCGCTGCTGCTCGGCGAACGGCCCCGGCACGCCCGCCAGCGGCTCTCCGCGCCACAGCGCCACGGCCTCGGTGAGCAGGGCGGCCGCCTCGTCGTGCCGTCCGGCCTCGCCCGCGCGTGCCGCGTCGGCCGCCAGCCGCTCGGCGCGGAAGGCGTCGACCGAGGCGGGCGGCACGGCGAGGCGGTAGCCGTCGTTGACGGAGGCCAGCGCCTGCGGATCGCAGCCGCCGCTCTCCAGGATCTTGCGCAGCCGCCATACGTAGGTCCGCAGGATCATCACGGCGGAGCCGGGGGCCGTCTCGCCCCACACGGCGCTCATCAGCTCGTGCAGGGGGACGACGTGGCCGGTTCGGAGCGCGAGGGCGGCGAGGGTGGCCTGCTGCTGGGGCGGGCCGCCGGGCACGACGGCCCCTTCGATCCGAATGCCCACGGATCCGAGCACGAAGAATTCCACAGTTCCCCCGGGCGTGCACGCGCACAACTCTCACCGGCTGCTGGTCTCCAGAGGTCTGGCGCGAACCGGTAAACGGAGGGTCATCTTACGTTGCCGGCGATTTCGACCAGGTGGGGCGCGATGGCGGCCGGTTTCAGGCCGACGTCCGCCGCCTCGGCCAGCGGCACCCACACGAGCCGGTACTGGTTGTCCTCGCCGTCCCGCTCGCTCTCCGGACCGCCGAGGCGCGGGGTTCCGGTGGCCGGGCCCATCACGAAGTAGTGCTCGGTGCGGCCCGCGTTGTCGAGGGTGAGCAGCGGGGACTCCACGGCCGCCGAAAGGCCTGTCTCCTCGGCCAGTTCGCGTACGCACGCCTGCTCGGGCGTCTCCCCCTCCTCGACGCCCCCGCCCGGCAGGGTGTAGTACTCCACCCCGTCCTTGCGGCGGTGGATGAGCAGGACGGAGTCGTCCTGCCGGACGATGGCCACGGCCCGGGACTTCATCGGGGTCTCCCATGATCGATCAGTGTGCGCAGGACGGTACCGAGATCGTCGCGCTCGTTCCACCAGCGCAGGGCCAGCGCGGTGCACACGGCCCGGTCGGCGGGGTCGAGGGTGTCGAGGTCGAGGACGCCGACCGCCCGCATCACCAGGTAGGGGGCGAGCCGGCGGTCCAGGAGCTCGGGGCCGAACGCCTCGGTGAACACGTCGAGCAGCCGGTGGAGCAGGTCCGCCCGGGCGGGCGAGAGCCGGTGGTCGAGGTCGATGTGGAACGTCGCGGTGCGCGGGTCCAGGCGTGCGGCGCACCGCGGGGCCGCACCGTCGAAGGGTGCCTCCCGCCACCGGTAGGCGGCCGGGTGGTACTTGGGGAACAGGTATCCCCCGCCGAGGAAGAGCGACCAGAAGGCGGTCGCGAGCTCGCCGCGCACGTCGTTGTGGCCGGCGTTGCTCAGGTCGACGAAGACCGCGCCCCGGCCCACGTTGGTCTCGCTGAAATCGCCCTGGGACAGCACGCATTCGCGCGCGCCGAGGCCGTCGAAGTAGGCGGCGGTGCCCTCCAGGCACTCCCGTAGCGTCGTCGGCTGCGGCACCGAGCCGACCACCACCGGCTGGTCCAGCCACGGGCGGCGGCGCTCGACGTACCAGGGGATCAGCCGTTCGGTGACGCGGTGGGCGAAGAAGGCGTCGATGGGTGAGGACGAACGCAGCGTACGCCGGGCGCAGTTCGCGCGGATACGGTCGAGCAGCGGGCCGACCTCGTGCTCGGGCAGCAGTGTCCCGGCCCGTTCCGCGCGGCACAGCAGGTCGAACAGGGTGCCGCGCCCCACCCCCATCGAGGGCAGGTACTCGTACACCATGACCGTCCCCGCGTCGGTGCGCAGCAGGGACAACAGGGCGGGCACCCGGTTGCCCGCGGCGCCGAACTCCAGGTAACCGGCCAGTTCGGCGATGGCGTTCTGGGCCCCGACGTACTTGAAGAAGTGCGGCCGGCCGTCCCGCTGGGCGAAGCCGCAGGTCGAGTTCTTCAGCTCGCTCACGCCGGTGACCAGATAGCCCCGGGACGTCAGCGCGTGCCGCCAGAGCGGGGTGCGCGGGCCGGGGAGGCCCGGCGGCGGGGGCAGCACCTCGACGCCGCCGAGCGCCTCGACGCCCGCCCAGTCCCGCGCCTCGGCCCGCTCGGCGAGCGACTCCCGGAGGGAGAGCGCGGGCGCGGGGGCGGTCACGGGGACCCGGCCAGGCCCGCGCGGACCCAGGCCGCCGCCCGGGCCGCCGTCGTCTCCCGCCCGGCTCCCGGCAGGCCCAGCGCGTCGGCGTCCTTCAGCAGGTCCTCGACGATGTCCTGGACGCGCTGCTGGTAGAGCAGGAAGCTGTCGCGGTAGGCCTCCTTGGGCCCGGCGAAGCGCAGGGCGTCGTCGCCGTGCAGGTCCACCCCGCACTCCCAGTACGAGAAGGTCGGCGCGAGGGCGGCCTTGCGGTCGAAGCACTCCGCGACGGGGGTGCGCAGATGCAGGGTGCGGTGCGGCAGGGTGGCCGGGGCGAGCAGGCCGCTCAGCCAGCGCCGGTCGCAGCCGCGGGCCTCGGAGCGGCCCATGACGGAGTAGAGGTAGCGGTCCATGATGACCACGCCGCCCGAGGCGAGGTGGGGCAGCACCTCCCGGTTGACGAGGTCGGTGAGCGAGGCGGCGTACAGGAGCGCCATCGTGTACGGGTCCCAGTTGTCGTACTTGCCGCGCGCCTTGGCGTGCCAGATCAGCGGGTTCCTGATGAACGCGCAGACCCGGACGGACCACCCGTCCTCGGTCAGCGCCGCCTTCAGCAGCTCGATCTGCGTGGTCTTGCCCGCCCCGTCGGGTCCCTCCAGCGCGATGAGCCGCCCCGGAACCACCGCCTCGGCGGCGGCCGCGCCGATGTTGCGCACCGGCGCCAGCCGGGGGTAGGGCCGGATGACCTCGGCGGGGCCGGGAACGTCGTCGTCGATCTTCACAGTGCGGTACTCCTACGGGTCGTGCGGTGTCACCGGGGGGGTCGGACGGGGGCGGGTCAGGCGACCGGCGCGGGGGCGGTGGCCAGGTACCGCTCGAACCAGTCCAGGACGGACGCGGCGACCGCGGCGATCTCCTCGCGTCCCATCTCCCGGTACTCCGGCCGGCTCGGGATCCTGGCCCGTTCCGGGGCCGGGAACATCCGGTCGAAGAGGGCGGAGATGGCGCCGGGGTCGGTCTCCTCGGCCCCGGCGAGCCGCAGCAGCATCTTGGCGGCGTTCAGCACCGTCTTGTACAGGGCGTACGGGCTCGTCTCGACGCCCAGCAGGGGGCGCCGGAGTTCGTGCAGGGTCCGCGCCAGGTACTGGATGGTCTGCTGGTGGCGCTGGGCCGCGCCGAAGTCCGGCAGCTCCAGGTCGTCGCTGACGTACTGGCAGGCGATCCCGCCCTGTCCGAGCGAGTGCAGGGTGCTGAAGGTGCGCGAATCGCAGCGCCGGAGCAGCAGTTCATGGCGGGTGAGCACGGTGACGCCGAGCTTGACGTCCAACTCGGCGCGCAGCCGCGCCAGTTCCCCGGCGAGGTCGGCGGTGGTGCCCGGCTCGACGCCCACCAGGACGTCGAGGTCGCTCAGGTCGCGGTCGGCGGTGCCGAACCCGACGCTGCCCGCCACGACGAACAGCAGCAGCCGCTCGCCCAGCGCGGACCGCAGCCCCGTCAGGGTGGTGGCCGCGGCCCGGCGCAGTGCCGTCGGAGCCGGCAGGTCCAGGGGGTCGGCCATCCGCAGGGACGTGGAGGCCGGGGACGCGGTGGCGCCGGTCATCAGCCGGTCCAGCGCGAGCTCCAGGCCGGGGCGGGGGCCGGTGTTGTCGATGAGCAGGTCGCACTCCGCCGCGATCGCGTCGGCTCCCCGGGACAGCTTCACCTCGTCGTTGCGGGCCAGGGAGCCGGGGTCGACGAGCGAGCGCCGGGCCCGGACGGGCCCCGGGGCGTCCAGGTACACCACGCTGAGCCGCTCGCCCAGCAGCCGCTTCAGCTCCCGGGTGAGCCCCGGCCGGTGCAGGCTCTCGATGGTGTAGTCGCGCAGGTAGTAGTGGGCGCGGGCGTACCGGTCCAGTTCCTCGACGACCAGCTCGGCCAGCCGCCTTGGCTCCTCCTCGTACGGAAGGGCGAGGCCGTGCCGGGCGGCGGCCAGGTCGACGAGGTACCCCAGCTTCAGACGGGTGGTCCCGAACCGGCGGCGGAGGTACTCCCCGGCGCTGCTCTTGCCGCTCTCCGACAGGCCCCCGAGACCGATGACCCGGCGGACGTCCGCCAGCAACGGCTCGGTGGGGAGGCCGACTTCGGCGAGGTGGACGCGGAGCTGGTTCTGTACGTCGACGATGGAGGCGCGGTCCGCCGCGATGACCGCGTCGTGGCGGGAGCGGCGGGTTTCCAGCGCGGCGTGCAGCAGGTGCTGGTAGCGCGTGTACCGCTCGTCCGCGGCGCGCTCGCGGCCGACGCTCAGCGCGGCGCCGTCGGCCACCGGGCCCAGGGACAGCAGCACGCTGTACGCCTCGGGGGCCCAGTCGCCCAGCACCTCGGCGCGCACGCCCGCGACCAGGGCCTCCGCGTCCGGCGCCGACCGGCCGTCCTTGAGCATCACCGAGGCGACGCAGCTCGCCTCGACGGTGGCCAGGCCCCGGTCCAGGATCACCCAGGGGTGCCGGCCGGTGAGCGCGTCCAGCCGCCGGCCGTAGCCCTTCAGGAGCAGGCCGACCAGTTCCTCGCTGCGTGACTCCGTGAACCACCAGTGGGCGAGTTCGTCGCCGGACAGCTTCGGCCACTGCGGCAGGTAGTGGTGGACTCCGCCGCCGACGCACACCTCGTCGCCGATCGCGCTGCGCAGCAGCCTGAGCTGGGTGGTCTTGCCCGCGTTGTCGGCGCCGTCGAGGGCGATGACCCGGGGCCGGACCGGGCTGTGGGGACCCGCGGAGGGCCGGTGGCCGCTCACGAGGTCCAGTCCCGCTGGAAGTCGGTGTGCAGGCTCAGCCCGCCGTCGATGAGCACGGACTGCCCGGTGATGTAGCGCGCGGCGTCCGAGAGCAGGAACAGGGCGAGACCGGCCACCTCGTCGGGCTCCCCGATCCGGCCCAGCGGGATGCGGGCCTCGGCGCGGGCCTTCCTGTCCCGGTCGGACACCCAGTCCCGGTTCATCTCCGTGTCGATGGCACCGGGGGCGATGGCGTTGACCCGGATGCCGTGCGCCGCGTACTCCAGGGCCAGGGTCGCGGTGAGCATCCGCAGCGCCGCCTTGCTCGCCGCGTAGCTGGCGAACCCGGGCTTGGGCACCGTCTCGTGGACGCTGGTGATGTTCAGGACCGCGCCGCGGACGCCGGCGCCCACGAAGTGCTCCAGCGCCGTCCTGGCACACAGGAACGCGCCGACGAGATTGGTGTCGAGGACCCGCGAGAAATCCGCCAGAGAATGGAGATGAGCCGCCGATGGCAACTGTTCACCGGCATTGTTGACCAGAAAGTCGAGGGAGCCCGTTCCGCTCAGTGCGAGCTGGAACATGTCCTTCACCGCGCCTTCCGACGACACGTCCGCCTCGATAAGGCGGTAGTCGGCGCCGAGCGCGTCCAGGTATTCCCGGGTCTCCTTTTCCCGGCGAAGACCGGCCGTGCTGCTCCAGTCCCGGTCGTTGAGGACCACACGGGCACCCGACCGGGCCAGACCCCAGGCTATCGATCGGCCGATCCCGGAACCCGCACCGGTTATCAGGGCGCTTTTGCCTGCCATCGGCAACTGGTCGGTCATGGCTGGCCGAACCCCTCTCGTCTGCTGGTGAGCAGCCCAGCATGGCTGGCGTCCATATACCGCTGATCTACGTCACGACGGCCTCGCATATACGCCTCATCAACGAATTATCTATAAGCGAAGAAAACGATGTCCGCCGCTCGATCCGGGGTTGACCCGGCGTTTTTCATCGGCCTATGTTTCTGGGGCACCCCCGACCGAACGAGAAACGAGAAGGGAGGAAACGAAAATGCGCGCTCACAAGGTCTCGCTCCGTCCGCGTCTGGACAAGACGTCGACGAAGCAGCGGTAATTGCCGCTCATAAAAGCAGGGCGGAGCACTTGCTCCGCCCTGCTTTGTCTCTCCTCGCACCCGTCCGAGAAACCAAGGAAAGGCCGAGATGCCGCCCTCGCCCCCCGTCGTCGTACCCTCCGCACTGCCGACGATCGCGCTGCTGGACGAGCGGCTGCGCACGACCAGCGTCTGCCTCGCCGTCCGCTACGGCTCCCGCGACGACCCGGCGGAGCACGGCGGCCTCGCCCATCTGCTGGAGCACACGTTGATGTCGGCCCCGCTGGACGGGCGGCCCTCGTTCTGCGAGCAGGTGGAGCGCCTCGGCGGCAACGCCAACGCCGAGACCGGCCTCGACATCATGCTCTTCTACGCCCAGGTGCACGCCGACGACGCCGACGCGGTGGCGGCGCTGCTGCACCAGGCCGTGCTGCGGCCGGAGTTGACGGACACGGTACTGGACACCGAACGCGACGCGGTCCTCCAGGAACTCGCCGCGGCCCAGGCCGACCCGGGCGACGTCGTGCAGGACGCCTTCCTGGCCCAGCTCTTCCCGGGCCACCCGCTGGGCCGGCCGGTCGGCGGCGACGTCGAGCAGATCCGCCGGATCACCCTCGCCGACGTACGGGAGGGACACCGCACCCGGTTCCTCACCAGCGCCATGACGCTGGTGATGGTCGGGCCCCGGCTGCCGCGCCTCGACGGGCTCGGCCGGACCGTGGCGCCGGCCGCCGCCCCGGCTCCCGCCCGGGCCCTGCCCCCGCTCGCCCCGGACCCGGCCGTCGTCTGGCCCGACGAGTACGGCTGGGTCTGCGTCGGCGCCCGCTCCGGCGCGGCCGACGACCCCGGGCGCCGCCGCTTCGCGCTCCTGGCCCAGCTCCTCGGCGACAGCCCCTCCTCCCCGCTCTACCGCAGGCTCCGCAACGAGGCAGGGCTGGCCTACTCGTTCGCGTGCTGGGACCGCGGCTACCAGGAGGCCGGGGCATGGCGGGTGCTGGTCGGTGTCGAGCCCGGCAACGGCGGGACCGTCGTCGGGATCGTGCGCGGGCTCCTGGCCGAGCTGGCGTCCGCGGGCCCCGACCCGGAGGACCTGGCGGCCGCCCGCCGACAGGCCCGGATGCGGATGATCCTGGACAGCGAGTCACCGCTGGACCAGCTGCGGATGGTCGCCCAGCGCAGCCGCGCCGGCACCGCCGAGTGGTCGCTGGCGGCGGAGCTGGCCGCCTTGGACGCCGTGGACGCCGAGCAGGTCCGCGCCGCGGCGGCCGAGGTGCTGGACGGCCTGACCGTCGCCGTACGACCGGAGGCGTCATGAGCACCCCCGCCCTCCCCAGCCCCGCCTACCTGGCCTGGGCCCACGAGCAGGGCACCCGGGCCGGGATCGGCGCCCACACCTACGTGGCGGGGGCGCAGACCGACCCCGTCACCCGGGAACGGCGCTGTCTGGTGGAGTACGCGGCGCCGGAGCTGCTCGCGACGCCCGCCGCCCTGGCGGAGCTGGAGCGGCGGCTCACCGCGGCCCACCCGGACGCCGACGCCCTGCTGCTGCGGGCGCCCGGCGACACCACGCTGCCCGCGCCCTGGCGCCCGTCGGTCAGTTACGTGCGCTACACCGGCGCCGTACCGGAAGCCGCCCAGCAGCCCGCCGGGCTCGCCGTGGTGCCCGCCGGGCCGGAGCACGACCCTCTGGTCGCGGGCTGGCTGGCCCGCGCGATCGCCGACGGCTACGGCCCGGCCGCCGGTGACACCGGACGAGCCGGACTGATCGACAGCGCGGCGCGGGAGGTGCTGGAGGCCCCCGACCGGGTCTCCTTCCTGCTGACCCGCGACGGCCGCCCGATCGGTCACGCGTCCGTGCTGACCGGCGCCCTGGACGAGGTCACCGGCGCCGAGTTCACCGACCTCTTCGACCTGCTGGTCGACGACGCCGACGCCGTACGGCCCGGCACCGCTGCGCTGGTCGCCGCGTGTGCCGCTCTCGCCGCCGAGCGGGGCCGCCCGCTGTTCGGCAACGTCGTGCACGACAGCACCGGTCCCGACAGCGGGGCCCGGATCGTGGCCTCCCTCCAGGAGCGCGGCTGGCGCCTGGACCACCGCTTCTGGCGCCGCCCCCGCCCCGACCAGGAGACCCCCGTATGAGCACCACCGTCCGCACCGACTCGATCGATCTGCCGCTGCTGTACCGGCTGTTCGACCTCTCCCCCGACGAGGACCTGCGGGTCCTGGTCCGCCGTGCCCGGGCCACCCGGGAAGCCCTCGTCCAGCTGGTGTTCTCCGTCGCGGAGCGGTCCGGGCACCGCCTCGGCACCGGCTCCGCCGACGAACTGCGCCGGGCCCGCGCCCGCGCGGAGGGCTACCGGCGCCTGCACACCGCGATCCGCGCCGCGCACCCCGTCCACGTGCTCAAGGGCCCGGCGATCTCCCAGCACTACCCCGAGGGCGTCCTGCGGCCGACCGGCGACCTCGATCTGGTCGTGGCGGACGAACGCGAACTCTGGGCCGTGGTCCGGGTGGTGCTCGACCACCAGAGCGTCGACAACCTCGACTACTCCGTGGTCGACGGCGAACGGCGGCACATGATGGCCACCCTCTCCTGGGCGCCGCTGGATCCCCTGCTCGACCGCGACGCCAAGGTCGACGTGGGCACCGCCGCCTACTTCGGGGACGGCGCGCTCCTGCCCGTCCGCTCCCGGCCGCCGGCCGACGAGGTGCTCACCGCTCTCCTGGCGATAGCGGAGGAGCGGTTCCAGCGCGCCTTCCACGCCGTGGACGCCCTCGACGTGATCGTCCTGTCCCGGGTCGGCCCGGAGTCGGTCGCGGCGGCCGAGGCGACGGTCCGGGAGTTCCGGCTGGCCCCGGAGGTAACGGAACTCCTCGCCCACGCCGGGCGGTGCGCACCTCTCGGCCCCTTCGAGGAGCTGCGCCGGCGGCTGGAGCCCGCCGCCGAGCAGGAGCGCGAGCGGCGCTTGGCGGCGACCGCCGCGCCGCCCGCCCGGGTCCGCTACGGCATGGAACTGCGCCGGGCCCACCGCCCCGACTGGCGGCGCGCCGTGGAGCACCACGCGGGCGGCGACACCCTGATGCTGACCCCGGTCGGCGACTATCTGCTCGTCGAGTCCGAGCTGGTCGCGCCGGACCGCTACGAGGCGGCCCTCGCTGCCCTCCCCCACCTGCCCGAAGGACCCCGATGAGTGCGATCGAGACACGTGCGCTGTGCCGCGACTACGGCGAGGGCCGGGCCGGTGGCCGGCGCGCCCACGCCCTCACCGAGGTGGACCTGATCGTCGAGGTCGGTGAGGTGCACGGTCTGGTCGGCCCCAACGGCGCCGGCAAGACCACCCTGTGCAAGATCCTCTCGACCGTCCTGGAGGCGACCTCCGGCACCGCGACCGTGCTGGGGCACGACGTCTCGACGGAAGCGGCGGCCGTCCGCCGTGACATCGGGATCGTCTTCGGCGGCGACCGCGGGCTGTACGGCCGGCTCAGCGCCCGGCAGAACCTGCGTTTCTGGGCCGCCATGTACGGGCTGCACGGCCTCGCGCTGCGCCTGCGCGTCGACGAGCTGCTGGAGCGCCTCGGTCTCGCCGACCGCGCGGGCGACCGCGTCGACACCTTCTCGCGCGGTATGAAGCAGCGCCTGCACCTGGCCCGTGGGCTGGTCGGCGACCCGAAGGTGCTGCTCCTGGACGAGCCCACCGTGGGCATGGACCCGGTGGCCGCACGCGACTTCCGCGGTCTCGTCGGGGAGATGCGCGCGGAGCGCAGGACCGTGCTGATGACCACCCACGACATGGCCGAGGCCGAGGCGGTCTGCGACCTGGTGACGATGATCGACCGGGGGCGCGTCCTGCTCACCGAGACCCCCGCCGAGATCGGCCGCGTGGTGCCCCGGTACGAGCGGGTGGTCGCCGGCGGTGTTCCGGCCGGGACGCGGCAGGCGCTCGCCGACCTGGAGGGCGTCCTCGCGGTCGAGGCCGAGCCGTCCGGCCGGCTGCGGGTGGAGACGGCCGACTCGTCGGTGACCCGTACCGTCCTGCGGCTCCTGGTGGAGGCCGGGGTGTCCGAACTGGCCACCCAGCGCCCCAACCTGGAGGACGCCTACCTCCACCTCATCGGCGACCGGGGCATGGCGGTCGGCTGATGCGGATCTTCCTCACCGGCTTCCGGTTCCAGCTCCGCGTCGCCCTGCGCGCCCCCGACACCCTCCAGATCTGTGTCACCGCGCCGCTGTTCACGCTGGTCTTCATGGCGATCTCCGAGCACGCGGGACGCCCCGACCTCGCCCCGTTCGCCATCGTGTCGCCCACGCTCATGTCCCTGTGGACGCTGGCCCTGTTCATCGCCGGGGAGCTGATCGGCGACGAGCGCAGGTCCGGCACCCTGGAGGCGCTGATCGCCGTACCGGCACGGCTGTCCACGCTGGTGATCGGGCGGATCTGCGCGGTGACCACCCTGGGTCTGCTCTCGTTCGCGGAGGCGTGGCTGGTGGCGGGGCTGGTCTTCGACCGGTGGCTGACGGTGCGTCACCCGCTGGTGTTCGCCGTGTGCCTGGTGGTGACCGCCCTGGCGATGGCCGCGACCGCGACGATCTTCTCCCCGCTGTTCATCCTGATGCCCTCGGCGCGGACGGTCCAGAACACCCTCACCTACCCGTTCTACCTGCTCAGCGGCGTCCTCATCCCGGTGGCGATGCTGCCGTTCTGGCTCCGGCCGGCCTCCCACGCGATCTTCCTGTCCTGGAGCGGCGACCTGCTGCGCGACAGTCTGGCCGCCCCGGCGCCGCACGACGTGGCCGCCCGGCTGGCCGCCGTCCTGGCGCTGGGCGCCGCGAGCTATCTGATCGGAACGGCGCTGCTGCACCGCGTGCTGCGCCGGGTCCGCCGACTAGGAACGCTGTCCCACTCATGAGCCTGACGACATCGATCACCGAGCCCGCGCGCATCATCCGCTACAGCGCGGCCAACGCGCTGGCCGACATGCGCGCCATGTACACATGGAAGACCTGGACCTTCGGCTGGCTGGGCCGGATGCTGGCCCAGGTCACCTTCTTCGCCTTCTTCGGCCACGTCATCGGCTCCGCCGAGCAGACCCGCTACCTCCTCGTCGGCAACGCCGTGATGACCTGCGTCATCGAGTCGATGATGGTCATCGTCTCCACCACCTGGGAGCGCCGGGTCGGCACGCTCAGTCTGCTGAGCGCGGCCCCGGCCCCGCTCTCGTGGGTGTTCATCGGGCGGAGCCTCCAGTGGCCGGTCAGCGGCACGGCCACCTCGCTGGCGGCGCTCTTCGCCCTGGGACCGGCGTTCGGGGTGCACTGGCAGGCGGGTCAGATCGCGCCGGTGACGGCCCTGGTCGTCCTGACCGCGGCGAGCACCTACTGCTTCGGCCTGTTCGTCGCGGCGGTGGCCTTCAACGCCGACGGCGCCCGCAACATCATCTCCAACGCCACCTATCTGCTGATGATGGCGGTCTGCGGTGTCCAGGTGCCGACCTCGTACTGGCCCGACTGGGTGCGGGCGGCCGCGCAGGCGATCCCCCTCACCCAGACGCTCAAGGCGGTCCGCTCCGTCGTCGCCGGTGCGGGGACCGCTGATGTCCTGCTCCCGGCCGGCTGGGCGGTGCTGCTCGGCGCCGGCTGGCTCACCGCGGCGACCTGGATGTTCCGTCTGATGGCCCGGCGGGGCCGCCGTACGGGCTCGATGGGAGCGGGTGCCTGACGATGCGCCGCACCCGTGCACCCCGTGCCCCCCGTGTACCGCCCACCGACGCCGTGGTCCTGGACTGCGACGGCACCCTCGTCGACACCCAGGCGCACTGGGACCGGGCCTGCGCGGCCGTCTGCGCCCGGCACGGGGTCGTGCTGGACGATACGGACCGGCTCGCCCTGATCGGTCTGCACCTGCCGGAGCTGGGCCGGGCGCTGGCCCGGCTGCTCGGCAGGCCGGCCGCCCACGAGGAGCTGGCCCGCCAGGTCCGCGAGCGCGTGGAGGCCGCTCTGGCGGAGGGCGTCGGCGCCATGCCGGGCGCGGTCGCGTTCGTGACGCGGCTGGCCACCAGCCGCCCCCTGGCGGTGGTCTCCAACTCGCCGCGCCACACCGTCCTCCAGCACCTCCACCACGTCGGTCTGGCCGACGCGTTCGCGCTCGTCCTGGGCAGCGACGACGTCGAGCACCCCAAACCGGCCCCGGACCTCTACCGCACCGCCTGCGCCCGGCTCGGCGTGGAGCCCCGCGGGGCGGTGGCGGTGGAGGACTCGGCGGTCGGGGTGCGCTCCGCCCGCGCGGCGGGCCTGTACGTGGTCGCCGTCGCCCCGTCCCCCGGCCCGGACCTGACCGGTGACGCCCTCCACACCACGCTGGCCGACCCGGACCTGCTGCGGAGCCTGACCGGCCGCCCGCACCCGCCCGTGGGCCCGGCCCGGATCGGACGATCCCGGGCCGGGCCGGTTACGGATCCCGGTCAGCTGAACGCGGCCGCGAGCATGCCGACCTCGTAGGAGCCGCCCTTCTGGTGGACCGTCACGGCGAGCCGGTTGGCGGCGTTGATCAGGGCGGTCAACGCCACCAGCGCGGCGATCTGGTCGTCGTCGTAGTGCTCGCGCACCCGCGCCCAGGTCTCGTCCGACACGCCCCGGTGGGCGTCGGCGAGCCGGGTACCCTCCTCGGCGAAGGCCAGCGCGGCCCGCTCCGCCTCGGTGAACACGGTGGTCTCGCGCCAGGCCGCGACCAGGTGGAGCCGGGCCGCGCTCTCACCGGCGGCCGCCGCCTCCTTGGTGTGCACGTCGATGCACCAGCCGCAGCCGTTGATCTGACTGGTGCGCAGCGCCACCAGCTCCTGTGTGGCGGCGGGCAGCGCCGACTTCTGGAGCAGCATGCCGGTGTTGGCGAACCGCTTGGCGAACTTGGCGCCGAACTCGTTCTCGAACAGGTGGAAACGGGGTTCCATGACGTCGTCCTCACGTGTGGTGTCGTACTGACGACCAAGAGATGCCGGCGGCCCGGTCCCTGTGACGCGGCGGCGGTGTGACGAGGGCCACCGCCGGGGACTGTCACAGAACCGCGGCGGCCGGTGTCTTGTGCGCATGGCAGCGAGGACGAACGGGCGGGAGCAGCCGATGGGGACCGAGTACGGGCTGAGCGGGGACACGGCGGGCGCGCCCGCCCCGGGCACGCAGGCGGACCACGCCACCGAGGCGTTCGTCGCCCACCGCAACCTGCTGTTCACCGTCGCCTACGAGATGCTCGGCTCGGCCGCCGACGCGGAGGACGTCCTCCAGGAGACCTGGCTGCGGTGGGCGGGCGTCGAGCTCGCCGCGGTGCGCGACCCCCGCGCCTATCTGGTACGGATCACCACCCGCCAGGCGCTGATCCGGCTGCGTACGCTCGGCCGCCGCAAGGAGTCCTACGTCGGCACCTGGCTGCCCGAGCCGCTGCTCACCGCGCCCGACGTGGCCGAGGACGTCGAACTGGCCGACAGCGTCTCGATGGCGATGATGCTGGTGCTGGAGACGCTCGCACCGACCGAGCGGGCGGTGTTCGTGCTGCGCGAGGTGTTCGACCTCCCGTACGAGGAGATCGCCGAAGCCGTCGACAAGAGCCCCGCCGCGGTCCGTCAGATCACCCGCCGGGCCCGCGCCCACGTCGCGGCCCGCCGGCCCCGCGGGCCGGTCTCCCCGGCCGAGACGCGCGACGCGCTCCACGCGTTCCAGCGGGCCGCCGCCACGGGCGATCTGCGGGGCCTGCTCGACATCCTCGCGCCGGACGTCGTCTTCATGGGCGACGGCGGCGGAGTCCGGCAGGCGATCGCGCACCCCGTCACCGGGGCCCGCGACGTGGCCGGTCTGCTGGCCCGGCTCGGCAGGTTCTCCGCGCCGTCACTGCGCCCGGCACACGTCAACGGCTACCCGGCGCTCGTCCGGCGGCCGGGCGGCGAGGTCGACACGGTCGTCGCCGTGCGCATCGACGACGGCCTCATCAGCGGGCTCTACTCGGTACGCAACCCGGCGAAGCTGTCGCACATGCGGCGGGAGACGGCGCTGTGCCGCTGAGCCCGTCCACGCCGCTCACACCCCGTCGCTAGCGGCCGAACCGGACGCTGGAGAAGCGCAGACCCTTCGGAGCCTGCCGGCCGGGAGCGACCAGGGTCGCCTTGCCCTTGCACTCCTTGCCGGAGAACACCGTGGCCGGGGAACGCGTCCCGTTGTGCGGTGCGAAGGATCCGCGGGACATGGTGAAGCACTTGCCGTCCGGCACGTCCTGCACGAAGAACACCTGGCCCCCGCTCTGGAAGGTGAACGGGCCCTTGGAGGCGACCGCCGTCCCCGCGGAGAGGGTGAGGGCCATGCCAAGCCCGACGAGCGAGACGGTGAGCGGACGGATGAGACGCATGATGGATCCCCTGGTGAACACGGTGCACGACAAACGGCGAGGCGGGATTGCCTCGCCCACCCGGACAACGACGCCCGCCGCCGCGCGACACGAGGAGCGGGCTAGGTCGGATCGTCGGACGGTGTGCGAACTCGCTCCACGGGACGAGGCCCCGGGAGGGGCGCGCGGGATCGGCGGTTGACTTCGAGCGCACTCCAGCACCTAGCGTCCTGAACAGATCGTTTCCGAGTTCAGGAGGCAGCACCATGACCACCGTCCCCGCTCTCCCCACCCGGCACCTGGGCAGCCTGGCCGTCGCCGCACAGGGCCTGGGGTGCATGGGCATGAGCCACGGCTACGGCGCCGCGGACGACACCCAGTCCATCGCGACCCTGCACCACGCCCTCGATCTCGGGGTGACCCTGCTGGACACCTCCGACTTCTACGGCTTCGGGCACAACGAGGAGCTGATCGGGCGGGCGATCGCCGGGCGGCCCCGGGACGAGGTGGTGCTGGCCACGAAGTTCGGTTTCGCCAACCCTCTGGGCGAGCCCACCCGCATCCGCGGCGACGCCGCCTACGTACGGCAGGCCTGCGAGGCATCGCTGCGCCGGCTCGGGGTCGACCACATCGACCTCTACTACCAGCACCGGGTCGACCCGGCCGTACCGATCGAGGAGACCGTCGGCGCCATGGCCGAGCTGGTACGGGAGGGCAAGGTGCGCCACCTCGGGCTCTCCGAGGCGGGCGCGCACACCATCCGGCGGGCGCACGCGGTGCACCCGATCGCGGCGCTCCAGAGCGAGTGGTCGCTGTGGACCCGCGACCTGGAGGCGGAGATCGCCCCGGTCTGCCGCGAGCTCGGCATCGGCATCGTCCCCTTCTCACCCCTCGGCCGCGGCTTCCTCACCGGCCGGTTCAGCTCGGTGAACGGGCTGGAGGCCTCCGACGTGCGGCGCACCCAGCCGCGCTTCGCCGACGGCAACCTGGAGCGCAACCTGGCGATCGTGGCGAAGCTGAACGAGCTGGCCGGGGCGAAGGGGATCACCGCCGGGCAGCTCGCCCTCGCCTGGGTCCAGCACCGGGGCCAGGACGTGGTGCCGATCCCCGGCACCCGGCGCCGGACGTACCTGGAGGAGAACCTCGCGGCCCTGGCCGTCGAGCTGTCCCCGCAGGACCTCGCGGCCATCGAGGCGGCGGCCCCGCCGGAGCAGGTCGCCGGCACCCGCTACGACGCGACCAGCCTCACCTTCGTCAACAACTGAACTCCGACCTCGCGGCACCCCGTCGGAACCATCCACTCCGGGCAGGTGTGGGGTGATCTGCGAGGATGGTCCGTATGACGGCACTGGGCAGGAATCATGTGACGGTGACCGGCCGGGCCGGGGGGCCGGTGGTGATGCTGGCGCACGGCTTCGGATGTGACCAGAACATGTGGCGGCTGGTCGTCCCCCTACTGGAGGAACGTTTCACCGTGGTGCTCTTCGACCACGTGGGGGCGGGGCGGTCCGACCTGTCGGCCTGGAGCCGGGAGCGGTACTCCTCCCTCGACGGCTACGCCCGGGACATCGTCGAGATCTGCCACGAGCTGGACCTCGGGCCGGTGACGTTCGTGGGGCACTCGGTGAGCGCGATGATGGGCGTGCTGGCCGCGGCCCGGGAGCCGGAGGCCTTCGCCCGTCTGGTCCTGCTCGCCCCGTCGCCGTCCTTCATCGACGATCCCGAGCAGGGCTACCGGGGCGGCTTCAGCGCCGAGGACATCCACGAGCTGCTGGAGTCGCTGGACGCGAACTACCTGGGCTGGTCGGGTGCGATGGCTCCGGTGATCATGGGGAATCCCGAGCGTCCGGAGCTGGGCGAGGAGCTGACCAACAGCTTCTGCCGCACCGATCCGGACATCGCCCGTGTCTTCGCCCGGGTGACGTTCCTCTCCGACAACCGCGAGGACCTCGCCAAGGTCACCGTGCCGACCCTGGTCGCCCAGTGCTCCAGCGACGCCATCGCGCCTCCCGAGGTGGGTGCCTTCGTCCAGGCGCGGATCCCCGGCAGCCGGCTGATCACCCTGAACGCGACCGGGCACTGCCCCCAGCTGGCCGCACCCGAGGAGACGGCCGCAGCGATCGCCGCGTTCGCCGGGGCGGACCATTGATGTGCGCGGTCGGCGACGGCGAGGAGCCGGCCCGCCGGGAGCGGCCCGCCGACGGCCAAGCGGCGTTCGCGGCCCTGCTGGAGGACAGCGCGGAGGACCTGTACGAGCACGCGCCGTGCGGGTACCTGTCCACTCTGCTGGACGGCACCATCGCGAAGGTCAACACCACGCTGCTGGAGTGGCTGGGATACCGGCGGGGCGAGCTGGTGGGCCGACGGTCGTTCTCCGACCTGCTCACGGTCGGCGGCAGGCTCTACCACGAGACGCATTTCGCTCCCCTGCTGCGGATGCAGGGTGAGATCAGCGGGATCGCCCTGGAGCTCAGGGCGGCCGACGGCAGCCGGCTGCCGGTGCTGGTGACCTCCACGGTCAAGACGGGCGGCGACGGGCAGCCGCTGCTCATCCGCACCACCGTCTTCGACGCCCGCGACCGCCGCGCGTACGAGGAGGAGCTGCTGCGCGCCCGCCGGGAGGCGGAGCGCGAGCGCGAGGAGCTCAAGCGCCTCAACACCACCCTCCAGCAGACCCTGCTGCCGTCCGCCCTGGCGCGGGTGCCCGGCCTGGAGGTGGCCGCGCACTACCACATCGCGTCCGAGGACCGGGTCGGCGGCGACTTCTACGACCTGTTCCCCCTCGCCGCGGGTACGTGGGGGCTGTTCCTGGGCGATGTCTGCGGCAAAGGCGCCAACGCGGCGGTCATCACCTCATTGGCCCGCTACACCCTGCGCGCGGCCGCCGTCTACGACCCCGACCCGGCCGCCGTGCTCACCAACCTCAACACGGTCCTCAACCACGAGTACCACGGCACCGACCCCCGGTTCTGCACGGTCGTCTTCGGGCTGCTCACCTCCTCGGAGGGCGACGGGTTCCGTCTCACGCTGGCCAGTGGCGGCCACCCTCCGGCGCTGCTGATCGGCGCGGAGGGCGGCGCCGAGTACGTACACACGCCGGGCGGGCAGCTCATCGGTGTCCTGCCCCACCCCCACATCGCCACCACGACCGTCGACCTGGCCCCCGGCGACACCCTGCTGCTCCACACGGACGGCCTCACCGAGGCCCGCACGGGAGCCGCCGACCGCCGCGGGGACCGCTACGGCGACGAGGCGCTCCTCGCCTTCGCGGAGGCCCTGGGCCCGACGACGGCCCCGGGGACCGTGGCCGCCGTCCGCGACCTGCTCACCACGCTCGGCACGGGAGTGGACGACGACACCGCGGTCCTGGCCGTCAGCGTCCCGCGCCCGGGCGCCCGGCCGGAGAGCTGAAGTCACCTCTCACTCCTCTCACTCCTGCTCGCTCCGGGGCAGATGCGTCCTTGCCTCGTCGTACGTTCCCTCGCCCGTGGACCCGGCGGGTGCGTACACCAGGTGCAGCACACCCGTCCCGAACGCCTCGGACGAGAGCAGCCTCAGCGGGATCGTGGGCTCGCCCTCGTCGAACAGGCGCATGCCCTTGCGTACGGCCAGGGGGTGCACCAGCAGGTGCAGCTCGTCCAGGAGGCCGGACGCCAGGAGCTGGCGGACGACCGAGATCGATCCGCTGAGGGCGATGTCACCACCGGGTCCGTTCTTCAGGGCGGTGACGGCCTCGACGAGGTCGCCCCGGAGCTGCTCGGAGTTGCGCCAGGTGAAGTCCAGCTCGCCGCGTGAGACGACGATCTTGCGGGCGTCGCCGAGCGTCTTCGCGAAGCCCGCGTCCTCGCCGCCGGCCGCCTCCCGCTCCGGCCACGCCCCGGCGAAGCTGTCGTAGGTCCTGCGGCCGAACAGGACGGTGTCGGCCGTGCCCAGCATCGCGCCGACCGCCGCCCCCATCTCGTCGTCGAAGTAAGGGAAGTGCCACTGGTCGGGCGCCTCGACGACCCCGTCGAGCGAGATGAAGAGGCCAGCCGTGATCTTCCTCATGATGTTCCTTCCAGAAGGGCCGCCGTCGCGGTCTGCTCCATGAAGACGGCCGGGAGCGCGGAAACTCATCGGTGGTGGCGCGCGCCGGGCGGTGGCGGGTTCGCCCCTGGGGGCGTGGCCCCCGGCGGGATGGAACCGCCATCTGCCCGTCAACGGCCGCCCGATAGGCTCGCACCATGTCGACCAGCCCTTTCGTCCCGCCCGACTTCGTCGTTCCCGAGAGCCTGTCGGGTACGGGGTTCCGTCTGGAGCCCCTGAACGGGCGGCACAACGAGGCCGATCACGCGGCCTGGACGACGAGCATCGAGCACATCCGGGCCACCCCCGGCTTCCAGGACCGCGACTGGCCGCCGCCCGCCGGGATGAGCTTGCGGGAGAACCTCCGCGACCTGGACCAGCACGCGGAGGACTTCGCCCGCCGCACGGGCTTCACCTACTCCGTCCTCGACGACGGGGGCGAGGTGATCGGCTGCGTGTACATCTATCCGTCGCGCACCGACAGCGGAGTGGCCCAGGTGCGTTCCTGGGTACGGGCCGACCGCGCCGAGCTGGACCGGCCGGTCCACGACGCGGTGGCCGCGTGGCTCTCCTCGGCCTGGCCTTTCGAACAATTCGACTACGCGCCGAGGGTGTGACCCGGGCGGCGGCCCCCGAGGGGGCACGACCGGTGACGCCGCGTCACCGGCCCGGCCCTGCTCCGGGTACGCCACCGGACAGCTCGGCGAGCACGCGGGAACGGCGACTCCCGGACATGATCAGATACCGCGAACCGGAGCAATGACGACCCCCTTATGGCTCTCACACAGCTCTGTTCGCCATACTTCGCGCCGTGGACCAGCGAACAGATGACCAGCACACCGCCCTGACCGCCGCCCTCAACGCGGCCGCGCTGAACCCGGCGCACGTCCCCGGGCTGATGCCCGCGCCCGCCCCAACGTCCGAGGCTCAGGCGGACCCGCAGGACGGGACCGGGCCGGGGGCGGAGCCCGAAGGCACGGTGACCGAAGGGAGGGTGACGGACGATGCGGCGACGGATGACACGGTGACGGATGACGCCGCCGAGGACGCGGCCGTCGGAGCCGTCCCCGCAGCGGGGCCGGACGCCGGGACCGACGCTCCCGCCGCCGAACTCCCCGCCTCCGAAGCGGCCGATGACGGGCCCGTCTTCTCCGTCTCCGACCGGCGGGGCAGCATCACCGCCGACCGTGCGGGGATCCGGCTGTGCCTGGACGGTGAAGAGGCCGCGTTCGGATGGGACGAGCTGAGCGCCGTCGAGTACGCGACCTCCCGCTGGACCCGCCGGTTCACGATCACCGTGCACCTGCCCCGGCCGCGCTGGTTCCGCAACGACGTCCAGGCCGAGGACCGGGCGAGCCTGGAGCAGTGGTCCGAGCAGCTCGAAGAAGTCCTGAACGCCTACTTCGAGGAGTAGGACCCACCCGTTCGCACGACCCGCGCCGACGCCCGCACCGCGCCGAGCCGCCCCGCGCGGCCTCGGCGCGGACGTCGTCCCACCCCGTGGCTTGTTCCGCACTGCTCAGCCGCCACCTCCTGCGCAAGGCAAGGCAGACTCAAGCAGAAGCTGACATGAACAGCCAAGGAGCGGGGTCGTCGCACGGGGACTCCCGTCACTCCACCGGGATGCCGTCGACCCGGTCCCGGAAGTGGCGGGAGAGACCCCTGATCTCCCGCTGCCGACGCACGCCGCACAGCACCCGCCGCGCGGGATCGGTCCGATCCCCGCCCCGGGCCGGAGGGGGAGAGACATGCTCGCACTGTCGTGGACCAGGCCGACGCTCATACCGGGGTCCCCAGCCGCCGCGCGCGAGCAGCCGTCAGCCGTGGTCGCGGGCGGTGGACGATGACCGCCCTCGCCGAACGCGGCGGCCGCGAACACGGCGGGGAGCACGGCGAGGAACCGGGCGGGAAACCCCTCGTCCCCGCCGGTGCCGCCGTCGCCCTGGACCACCCCGACGCCCGGCTGCCGCTGTCCGCGGGCTCCAAGGCCGCGAACCTGGCGCGCGCGGCCGCCGCCGGACTGCCGGTCCTGCCCGGCTTCGTCGTCCCGCACGGCCGCGGTGACGACGCCGAGGCCCTGCGGCACGCCTGGCGCGACCTCTCCCGGGACGGCACGCTCGCGCTGGTCGTCCGCTCCTCGTCCCCGCAGGAGGACACCGAGGAGTCGTCCCTGGCAGGGCAGTTCGCCTCCGTGCTCGACGTCCGGGACTGGCCCGCCTTCCGCGCGGCGGTCCGTACGGTCCTCGGCTCCGCGGACCGGCCGGACGGCACCCGGGCGCCGATGGCCGTCCTCGTCCAGCCGATGCTCGACGCGCGCGTGGGCGGAGTGCTCTTCGGCGCCGACCCCGTCGGGGGGCGGCCGGACCGGATGCTGGTGAGCGCCGTGCGCGGCGGCCCCGACACCCTGGTCAGCGGCGAACAGGACGGGACGAGTTACCACTTGGCGCGCTCCGGACGGCTGCTGCGCCCCGCGCCCCCGCACACCGCCGACGAGCGGCTGCTGACCCGGGGCGAGCTGTACCGCCTCGCCCGGCTGGCCCGGCGGGTGGAACGGGTCTTCGGCGGACCGCAGGACATGGAGTTCGGCTTCGACGGGACCGGGCGGCTGTGGCTGTTCCAGGCCCGTCCCATCACGGCGATGACCGCGCGGCCCGCACGCGGCGCCCGGCTGCTCGGCCCCGGTCCCGTCGCCGAGACCCTCCCCGCCACGCTGCAACCCCTGGAGGAGGACCTGTGGGTGGCGCCGATGGCCCGGGGGATCGCCGCGGCGCTGGACATCGGCGGCAGCGCGCCGCGCCGTCTGCTGCGCGCCCACCCCGTGGTGACCACGGTCGCCGGCCGCGCCGCCGCGGACCTGCGTCTGCTGGGCGTCGTCCCGCCGCGCCACCGGCTGCTCGCCCGGGTCAACCCGCTGCCGGGTGCCCGCCGGCTGGCGGCGGCGTGGCGCACCGGGCGGCTGACCCGCGCCCTGCCCGACCTGGCCCTCGACCTCACGGCGGACATCGACCGGCGACTGGCCGAGACCCCGCCGCCGGCCCGTCTCTCCCGCGCCGACCTCGCCGCCCTGCTGCGCTGGACCCGCTCCGCCCTGGCGGCCCTGCACGCCCAGGAGGCGCTGGCGGGCGCTCTGTTGCGCGAGGACGGCACCCGTACCGCCGCGAGCGCGGCACTCACCGCCCTGGCCGAGCACCGCGCCCGGGGGCTCACGGACACCGAGACCGTGGCGGCCGCACCCGTCGTCCTGGCACTCACCCCACCCCGTCTGACCGGGCCGCTGCGGCTGCCGCCGGGCGCGGAGGAGAACGGGGAGAGACCCGCGGTCGCGGAGAAGGGCCCGGCCGCGGAGAAGGGCCCGGGGCTCCCGGCGCTGCCCGCCCGGGAGGCGCTGCGGCTGCGCATCCGCTGGATCCACCAGCTCCAGGTGCACCTCGTCCACGACGCCGCGCGCCGGACCACCCTGTCCCACCGCGCCGTCGCGCTGCTGCGCTGGCACGAACTGCTCCGCACCCTCGACGGCGACGGTCTGCCGAAGGACCTCGCCCAGCGGCTCCCCCGCCCCGACGGCCCGCCCCTGCCCGACGCCTTCCGTCTGGCCGAGGACGCCGTGGTGGTCGCCGAGCGCCCGCGCGACGGCGGCGCCCCGGCGCGGGGCGTCTCCGGCGGCCGTGCCGCCGGAACCGCCTGGGACGGCCGGGGCGAGCGCCCCGAGGACGCCGTCCTGGTCGTCCGCACCCTCGACCCGGCCCTCGCTCCCCTGCTGCCGCATCTGACCGCCCTGGTCGCCCAGACCGGCAGCCCGCTGTCCCATCTGGCCGTCCTGGCGCGCGAGTTCAAGGTGCCCGCCGTGGTGGGCGCCGCCGACGCCGTGCGGCGCTTCACCCCGGGAACCCGCCTGGCCGTCGACGGGACGAGCGGCGACATACGGCTCGACGACACCCGCACCCGAGAGGCGGCCGACCGGTGAAGCGACTGGCACACCTCTTCGCGGGCGCGGCGGGGCTCGGCGCGGGCACGTACGTCGTCATCTACCTCTACCGCTGGCAGTGGCAGCGCGCGATCATGTGCGGGGTCCTGCTGCTGGTCGCCGAAGTGCTGCTGCTCGGACTGATCGTCCTGGGCCGCCTCAGCCGGATCGAGGAGCGCATCGGCGAGGGCGACCGGCGTCACGCCGACGTCCTGGCGCGGCTGGAACAGCCGCCCGCCGCGGACCCCGCCACGCGCTTCCGGTGGCTGGACGACATCCGGGTGGAGCGCACCCATGTCTTCGTTCCCGTCCTGATGGCCGCGGGCGCCGTGCTCTCCGGGCTCGCGCGGCTCGTCCAGAAGATCGCGCAGAGCACGGTCCGCCCCGCCGCCGACCGCCGGGTGGCGGGCCGGCTCGCGATCCTGGCCGCACCGCCGCTGGGCACCGACCTCGACGCCCTGCCTCCGACGCGTCAGGACCGGCGCCGCACCCGGCACCGGGTCACCGGTTTCGTCGCCGGAAGCACCGCGCTGGCCGCACTCGTCCTCGGGCTCGGCGAGCTGACCGAAACCCGTCCCGAGGAGCGCGCCCCGGACACCGTGGCGACCTCCGTGGTGGTGCGCCTCGCCACCCGGGGTGTTTCCGGCCAGGAGTACCGGAGCCTGCTGGCCCACGAGATCTGGAACCGCTGCCGCCACTCCACCGCCGTCCCGCTGTACGACACCACCCTGGGCAGCCTCGGCGACGGCCTCTACGCCGGGGTCATCCACCCCGCCCTCGCCGATCACGACCGTATGCGGCTGCGCGGCTGCCTGGAGGACGCGGCGACCGACCGCGCCTCCTTCAAGGTCGTCGGCATGGACCAGACGAAGCAGGACTGACCCCGGACGGGCGGTCGCGGGGGCGGAAGTGCGCCGCAAACGGGTGGGCGGCGGTGGGCGCGGACAGGGACGGGTAGTCGCAGGGGAACGAGCACGGTCCCACTCCCCGTCAGGAGGCCGCCTGTGGCTACCCCTTCGACTCCCCGTCGTCAGCCGCCCCCCGACTACGGGACGGTCCGCCCGCAGCGCTCGGTGTGGTCGGGGGTGCTCATCGGGGTCGGGATCGCCGCCTTCGTCGACGAGACGGTGTTCCACCAGCTCCTGCACTGGCACCACTTCTACGACAAGTCCACCCCAGGCGTGGGACTGGTCTCCGACGGCCTCTTCCACGCCTTCGGCTGGCTGGCCGTCGTCACCGGTCTGATGCTGATGGCGGACCTGCGCCGGCGTGCCGCGCTGAGCGGCCGGGGGCTGGCCGGCGGAATCCTGCTGGGCGCGGGGTTCTTCCAGCTCTACGACGGGACGGTCCAGCACAAGCTCTTCGAGCTGCACCAGATCCGCTACCACGTGGACCTGGTCCCCTACGACTGGACGTGGAACGTGCTGGCGGTGATCCTCCTGGCCGTGGGCGCGGTGCTGGTGAGGCGCTCCCTCACCCGTGAGGCGCCCGGGTCCGCACCGGCGCGGGCCCGGGAGCCGCGCCGGTGACGTCCTCGCACACGGGGCAGGCCGCGGGCGTCCCGGCGGCGACGGCCGCGGTGCTCGCCCTCGTCGCGGCGGCGGGATACCTCGTGGCCGCGCGGCGGCTGAGGCGCCGCGGGGACGCGTGGCCGTGGGCGCGGGACGCCTCCTTCACCGCGGGCCAGGCGGGCCTCGTCCTGGCCGCCCTGGTCACGCCGCCGGGTGGGGAGTTCACGGCACACATGGTCCAGCACCTGGTCATCGGCATGGTGGCCCCGCTGCTGCTGGTGCTGGGGCGCCCGGTGACCCTGGTGCTGCGGGCCCTGCCGCCGGGCGCCGTGCGGCGCGGTCTGCGGGGCGTGGTCCGCTCCCGCCCGCTCGGCCTGCTGTTCCTGCCGCCGGTGGCGGCGGTGCTCGACGTGGGCGGTCTGTGGCTGCTCTACCGCACCGGTCTCTTCGCCCGTCTCCACGGCCACCCGTGGCTGCACGCGGCCGTCTCGGTCCATGTCCTGGCCGCCGGGCTGCTGTTCACCTTCACCGTCTGCCGGCTCGACCCCGTACGCCACCGCCACGGCCTGCCGCTGCGCGCCGCCACCCTGGTCGCCGCGGCCACCGCCCACGCGGTCCTGGCCAAGACCCTGTACGGCGCCTCCCCGCCCGGCACCGCCTTCCCCGGCCACGATCTGGCCCGCGCGGCGGAGGCGATGTACTACGGCGGTGACCTGGTGGAGATCGCGCTGGCCGTCGTCCTGGCCCGGCAGTGGTACACCGCCGCCGGACGGCGGGGAAGCGCGAGCGGCCGGGGCCGTCAGCGCACCGGCCCCTGCGAGCTCGGGGGCACGACCGTGGCCCAGAAGGCGCACTGGTGGGCCGTGTCGAAGTCGGTCCGGAGGCCGATCGCGTCCGGGGCCAGCGAGAGCGTCCGGTAGGGGGCCGGGGAGGTGGCCGGCCAGGCGGCCGGACCGGGGGCGCCGGTGTCGGCGAACCGGGACCAGAGCGTCCTCATGGTCTGCGCCAGGCGTGTCCGGCCCGCGTCGAGGCGGGGCTCGGGCGCCGCCAGATAGCGGAACAGGTACGGGATCTCGGCGCCGTGGTAGGCGCCCAGCGGGAAGCCGGGCGGCGCGTTGTAGAGGACCGGCGCGAACCGGTCGGCGAACTCGTACGCGAAGACGCGGCCCGGTGCGGCGGTGGCCAGCAGGCGGGCGGACTCCCGGGTGGGGCAGGCGACGAGGTGGTCGCCGAACGCGGCCCCGAAGGCCAGCCGGTGGTCACCGCCGTACCGCGACGCCGGGTAGTGGGCGGCGACGCGCGGCCCGTCCCCCTTGAACAGCGTGGTCAGGACGATGGGATAGCTCACCGCGTCGAGGCGCACCCCGCCGGACTCCACGATGAGCGCGCCGATGGTGCCCTCGTCCAGCGTGCTGCCGATCAGCACCGGGACCTTCGCGTGGTCGCCCTCCACGACGGCCTGGAGAGGGGGTACGGGCAGGACGGGCGTGCCGGACGTCGGCCACCAGGGGGCGGCGCCGCTGGTCGGCGCCTTCAGCAGGTCGGCGGCCGGCCTGCGCCGCAGGCACGCCACGACGGTGGCGGGGACGGTGCCCGGGCAGCCCGCCCCGGCGGCGAAGCGCCTCCCCGCCGAAGTGGACTCGGCGAGCGGGCGGGACGCCACCCCGCACGGCGCGCTCTGGACGACGGCGCGGGCGAACAGGCCGCGCGAGGCGGGCGCCGCCAGATGGTCGCAGACGCTGAGACCGCCCGAGGACTGGCCGGCCGCCGTGACCCGGGCGGGGTCGCCGCCGAAGGCGGCGGCGTTCGCCCGCGTCCAGCGGAGCGCCGCCTGCTGGTCCAGGAGGCCGTAGTCGCCGGAGCCGGTGTCCGGGGCCTCGGCGGTCAGGCCCGGGTGGGCCAGGTAGCCGAAGGGGCCGAGCCGGTAGTTGGCCGTGACCACGACCAGGTCTCCGGCACGGGCCAGCCCGGAGGCGTCGTAGTGGGCGGCGGTGCCGGAGACGAACGAACCGCCGTGGAACCACACCAGGACGGGTTTGCCGTCACCGCCCCCGGGCGGGATGAAGACGTTGAGGTAGAGGCAGTCCTCGTTGGTGACCTCGTCGGCGCCGAGCACCGCCCGGGCCTTCTGGGCGCACGCCCCGGCGAACCGGGTGGCGTCCCGGAGGCCCGGCCACGCGGTGACGGGCCCGGGCGCCCGCCACCGGCGCTCCCCCACCGGCGGGGCGGCGAACGGGATGCCGAGGAAGGCGCGGCCCCCGCCGGTGACCACACCGCGTACGCGCCCCGCGTCCGTGGCGACCACGCCCGGGTCCCCGGATGCCCGGACGCCCGCCCGGGCCGGGGCCGCGACGGCGAGGCAGAGCAGGGCGAGCAGGGCCGCGAACAGGCGGCGGGTGGGGGCCATGGAAGGTTTCTACCCGGCGCCGCGCGGGGTCCTCTTCGCCCGAAAGGGGCACAGCTGAGCGATCCGGCGCCGTCAGCCCGGGAAGGGGCCCGCCACCGGCGGGAACGAGGCCCTGACGAGCAGGCCGCCGTCCGGGCCGGGGGCGAGGGCGAACCGCCCGCCCAGCTCGGCGGTCCGCTCGCGCATGGACCGGATGCCCACCCCGTCGCCCGAGCGGTGTTCCGCCAGTCCGTGCCCGTCGTCGCCGACCTCGATGACCACCTCGTCCGGCACCACCCGCACGCGCAGCGCGGCCGCCCCGGCTCCGGAGTGGCGGACGACGTTGTTCAGCGCCTCGCCCCCGATGAGGTAGACGGCCACCTCCACGGCGGCCGGCAGGGGCGGCAGCGGGTCGGGGCTGAAACACACGTCCACCAGGAGCCGTTGCCCGAACCGGTCCGCCAGCTGCCGCAGCGCGCCGTCGAGCCCGTTGCGGTCCAGCGCGGCCGGTGCGAGGCCGGCGGAGATCTGCCGGAGTTCGGCGATGGCCTGCCCGATGCCCTCGGAGGCGGTCTCCAGGGGCCGGGCGGCGGCGGAGCCGTCCGGTACGGCGAAGCGCGCGGTGTCGATCTGGAGCCGGGCTCCCGAGAGGGCGGGGCCGAGGCTGTCGTGCAGATCGTGCCGCAGGGCGCGGCGCGCCTCCTCCCGCGTCACCACCATGCGCTCGCGGGCCGCCCGCAGGTCCTCGTAGAGGCGTACGGAGGCGAGCGCGGGGGACGCCTGCTCGGCGAGCGAGCGCAGCACCTCCTCGTCCTGGCGGTCCAGCGCCCGCTGGCCGGCCCGGGGGGCGACGTGCAGATGGCCGATGACACTGCCCTCGTAGGTGAGGGGGAAGCGGTGGGAGCCGGGGACGGGCCGGCCCGCGGCGGCCAGGGTGCGCGGACCGCCGCGGGTGTCGACCACGACTTCGGCGCCGGGCAGGTTGAGGGTGCTCACCACGGTGTCGCACAGCAGCCGCGGGGCCTGCGCGGGAGCGGCGGCCTGGCTGAGCCGCCGCGAGAGGGCGCGCACGACGTGGTAGGGGCGGGCGCGGTCGCCGTAGTAGACGCGGTCCACCACTCGTACGGCCAGGCGGGCACAGGGGTAGAGCAGGGCTCCGGCGGCCAGGCCCACGGCGCCCGACACCAGGGCCTGGGTGCTCAGCCCGCCGGGCAGGGCGCGCAGGACCAGCAGGGAGCCCAGCGTGTACACGGCGATGAGGGCGGCGGTGAGCAGGAGGGAGCCGAGCATCTTGCGGGTGGCCCGGTCCAGTTGGCCCGAGCGGTCGCGGCTGATGCCGTAGATCGCACAGAACGGCCACAGGAACGCCACGGTGTACGCGTACGACCACAGGGCGCCGGAGGGCGGGGCGACGCGGTTGACGTAGAGGAAGACCAGCCACAGCACGTACGGCAGGACGGGGACGATCTGCCGCCGGTCGGGGGTGCGCCACCAGCGCACGGCCATGACGGTGAGGCCGGTGAGCAGCAGGAGGGTGGTGAAGGGGACGACGGGGACGTGGTCGAGCAGGGTCGTGCGCGCGCGTTGCCACGCTCCCCCGGCGAACGGGTCGGGCACGATGTAGGGGACGGGATCGGTGTAGGCGGGCACCAGACTCCACCCGGCGACCAGGACGAGGTAGAGCCGCCAGATCCGGTGGCGGGGCAGTTGTCCGCTCGGCAGGTACAGCGGCAGCGCGTAGAAGGCGAACTGGGCCAGCGCGTAGGAGAGCCGGGAGAAGACCGCAAGGGCGACGCCCAGGCCGTGGGGGGCGTCGGTGACGGTGACCGCGATCAGAGCCGCGTCCGCGAGGACGTTGGACGTGCCGGCGGCGACCAGGAGCGGTCCCAGGACGCTGCGGGAGTGATGGGCCGTCATGAAGGCGCCCAGCAGGACGACTCCGGTGGCGGCGACGACCGGGACGCCGCGGGGAAGGATGTACGGGGTCAGCCGCGCGTCGTCCAGGTGGGCGAGCGCGAGGACGGCCCAGGTGACGGCGGAGGCGAGGGTCAGGCCGTAGGCGGCGAAGGCCGGCGCCGCCCGCCCGGCCCGTACGGTCGCCCTCTCGTCCATCGTGCCGCGCTCCTTCAGTCCTCGTCCCCCAGGCCCGCGTCCCGCGCCCTGGCGACGGCCTCGGCGCGGGTGGTGACCTGGAGCTTGTCGAAGATGTGCGTGACGTGGTTGCGGACCGTCTTCTCCGACAGCACCAGGTGCCGGGCGATACGGCGGTTGTCCAGGCCCCGGGCGATCAGCTCCAGCACCTCCGCCTCGCGCGCGGTGAGCGCCGGGAAGAGCTGCTCGGCGTCGTGGTGGCGGCCCTCGCGCAGCAGCGCGGTGAGTCGGGCCGCGGTCTGCGGGCCGAAGACCGCGCCGCCGGCGGCCACCGTGCGGACCGCGTGGAGCACCTCGCCCGCTCCCGCGCCCTTGACGAGATAGCCGCGGGCACCGGCCTGGAGGGCCGCCAGCAGGCTGCCGTCGTCGTCGGACATGGTGAGCATCAGCACCGGAAGACCGGGGTGGAGGCCGCCGAGCTGCCGGGTGACGTCGATGCCGGAGGCGTCGGGCAGGGCCAGGTCCATGACGACGACGTCCGGGACCTGGAGCGCCACGGCCTCCAGCGCCTCGGCGGCGGTGGCGGCCTCGGCGACCACGTCGGTGCCGCCGGTGCTCTCCAGCGCGGCCTTGAGCCCGCTGCGGAACAGCGGGTGGTCGTCGACGATCAGGACTCGGGGCACGGCGGTGTCCTCGTCTGCATGGCTCACAGGGCGACGTTAACGGCCGCCCGGGGCGATCCCCGGTTTCGCCGCTCGCCGGGCGCCGTCACCGGCGGCGCCCGGGCGGGGCGCGGTCAGGCCCGGTGGGTGCCGGTCATCAGCGCGGCCATGTCCTCCGGCGCGATCCACGAGGGCGGGGGCGGCTGGCCCCAGCTGAAGAAGCTCTCGTTGACGTCGAAGACCTCCGGGTCCCACAGCTGGTCGTCGACGATGCAGTCCATGTCGGAGTAGTACTCCGTGAAGTTGCCCGCCGGGTCCTTGAGGTACCAGAAGAAGTTGGAGCCGATGTGGTGGCGGCCGAAGCCCCAGACATGGCGTTCGGGGTGGTCCTCCAGCATCGCCATGGCGCCGCGCCCGATGTCGTCGACGTCGTCCACCTGCCAGGAGGTGTGGTGCAGGAAGGGCACGGGCGCCCTCAGCACCAGGAGGTTGTGGTGGTCGGTGGTGCAGCGCAGGAACGATCCGGCGTCGCCCAGCGAGTCGCTGGTCCTGAAGCCGAGGCCGTCGCCGAAGAAGGCCGCGGTCGCCCGGGGGTCGGGGGTGCCCAGGACCGCGTGCCCCAGCTTGCTGGGCCGCACCCGGTCGGGGCGCAGCAGTCCCGGGGCCCGGCCGGTGGTGCGCTCGGTGCGCCCGGGTCCGTTGTAGGGGGTGGGGGGCGTGGGGAGCGGGGCGGGGCGCGGTTCGATCTGGAGGACGGCACGGGCCCCGGTGACGGGGTCGGCCGCGGTCAGGGTCGGGCCGGGTCCGCGCACCGCGGCGATGCCCATGCGGTGCAGCCGGGCCGCGGCGGCGTCGAGGTCGTCGGGGTCGTCGACGCCGACGCGCATCTCCACCAGGCGGCGGGTGGGGGCCGCGACGATCCGCAGCTGCCGCCCGCCGTCCCGGGTGGCGAACCAGCCGTTCTCCCCGGCCCGCAGGCCGAGTTCGGTGTAGTACGGGGCGGTCGCCGCGGGGTCGGGGACGCCGATGGTGACGGAGGACAGACGGTGCAGTGACATGGTGGCGCTCCTTCGGGGGTCAGGGCAGGACGGCGTCGCCGCGGGCCGCGCGCAGCGCCTGGGCGACGATGGTCAGGGTGGGGTTGACGGCGGCGGAGGAGGGGAAGAAGCCGCCGTCGACGACGAACAGGTTGCGGACCTCGTGGCTGCGGCAGTAGGGGTCGAGGACCGAGCGGGCGGGGTCGTGGCCGGCGAGGACCGTGCCGCACTGGTGGCCGGTGTGCTCGACGCCCATGCGGTGGGTGAGGACGAGCGGGTATCCGGCCCGGCGCATCATCCGGGCCCCCTCGCGCACCAGACGCCGGTGGGCGCGGGTGTCGACGGGGTGCCAGTCGAGGGTGACGCCTCCGCCGGGGCCGAGCAGGACCCGGTTCTGCGGGCGCGGCAGGTCCTCGGAGATGAGCCACCAGTCGACGCTGTGCGCCGCCAGTCCGTCCAGGATCCGGCGGGCGACGCGCGGGTGCGCGGTCGCCATGGCGGCGGGGTGGACCTTGCCCATCAGCTGGAGGTTGCCGAGCGGGTGGGGGGTGCGGGCGCCGGCCCGGTAGAAGTCGTTGACGGCGAGGGTCTTCTGGAAGACCGAGGGGTTGATCCGGCGCGGGTCGACGGCCATCAGGACGCTGTTGTGGTGCAGCATCAGGTTGCGCCCCACCAGGCCGCTGCCGTTGGCGAGCCCCGACGGGTGGGCGCTGTTCGCCGAACGCAGCAGCAGCGCTGCGGAGTTGACGGCTCCGCAGGAGACGACGACGGTTCCGGCCGTGAGCGTGACGGGGTGGCCGTTCCTGGTGGCCTCGACGGTGGTGACCGTGCGTCCGGAGGGGTCGGTGCGCAGCCGGGAGACGTACGTGTGGGTGAGCAGCCGGACCGTGGGGGCGCGCAGGGCGGGGCGCAGGGCGCGGGTCTCGGCGTCGCTCTTGGCGCCGACGCGGCACGGGAAGCCGTCGCAGGTGCCGCAGCGTTCGCAGGTCCCGCCGTCGGCCAGGTCGACGCCGAGTTCCAGCGGATGGGGGTGGAGCCCCTGGTCACGCAGCCGCCCCTCCAACTCCGCGATGCGGGGCGCGTGGGTGACGGGCGGGTGGGGGTAGGGCCCGGAGCGGACCGGCCCGGTGGGGTCGTGGCCGTCCCGGCCGTGCACCCGGTAGAGGCGTTCGGCCTCGGCGTAGAAGGGTTCCAGGTCGCCGTAGTCGAAGGGCCAGGCCGGGGAGGTGCCGTCCAGGTGCTCGACCGCGTCGAAGTCGTCCTCGCGCAGCCTCGGCAGGCTCGCCCCGTACACCTTGGTGGTGCCGCCGACGTAGTAGTGGGCGGCGGGGGTGAAGGCCTTGCCGCCGGTGGTGTGCCAGGGCTCGGCGTTGCGGTAGCGGCCGTCGCCGAAGACGGCCCGTGGGGACCAGTTGGCCTCCTCGCGCGGCAGGAAGCCGCCGCGCTCGACGACCAGGACGCGTGCGCCGGTCCCGGCGAGGGCCCAGGCCACCGTCGCTCCCCCGGCACCGGAGCCGATCACGAGGACGTCGGCGTCGTAGCGCGTGGCGTCGTGCCGGACCACCGGCGGCGTGCCGGGCCCCCAGATCCCGTTCATGTCCCTCTCCTCTCGTGCGGCGGTTCCGGCCGGTACAGGCGTACGGCGGTGTGCTCCTCGTAGGGCTGGTGGCGGGGGGCGTGGACGAGTTCGAGGTGCAGGCCCCAGGGGGTGGTGAGGTACACCCACCGGGTGCCGCGGATGGGCCCTTCGCCGACCTCCTGCGGCTCGCCGAGCATCCGGACGCCGGGGGTGGCGGCGAGCCTGCGGACGCCGGCGTCGAAGTCGTCCGTCCACAGCGCGAGATGGTGGCCGCCGACGTCGCTGTTGCGGGGCATCGGCCGGTGCCGGCCGGGTCCGGTGTACTCGAAGAGTTCGACGTTGAGGGCGGGACCCAGCCGCAGCATGGCGATGTGGACGGTGGCCCGGGGGTCGACGCCGAGCTGGCGGCGCATCCAGTCATCGGCGGCGGCGATGGGTCCGGTGCGGTAGGCCTCCTCGGCGCCCAGGACCTCGGTGAAGAAGGCGACGGCGTCGTCGAGGCGGGGCACGGTGAAGCCGATGTGGTGGACCGCCCGCAGCCCGGGGACGGGCGAAGGGGCCGGTGCGGTGGGCAGGTCGGCGGTCATGTCCGCTCCTGGGTGGTGTCGGGGGTACGGGGTGGCAGGCGCCGGGCGACGGCTTCGGGGGTGAGGGTCAGGCACAGCAGCTCGGCGCCCCGGGGTCCGGCCCGCAGCGTGACGTCCTGGGCGGTGGGGGCCAGGAGCAGGTCGCGGGCGCCGAGCGCGGTGCCGTTGGGCGGGGCGCCGGGCCGGTGGAGGGTGAGCGGGCCGTCCAGGACGTACCAGGCGGCTTCGGCGTCGTCCCGGCCCACCAGGTCGTACCGCGCGTGGGGCGGCAGGCTCACCCGGTCGACGGCCTCGCATTCGCTGTGCAGCATGCCGCGCCGGGCCAGGCAGCGGACGCGGAGGGGGCTCGGGCCGCCGGTGTGGAGGGCGGCCGTGCGGTGGCTCGCGTTGACGATCACGGGTGGTCCTCCCTGGGGACGTCCAGGACGGCGTGGAAGTACTCCAGACCGTCGGGGCCCGCCCGGAGGCGGCACTCGGTGCCCAGGGGCAGGGTCAGGGAGACTCCGGGGGCCAGGGCCACGCCGGCCGCCCCGACCTCGGCGGTGCCGGCGCCGTCGGTGACGTACACGGTGTGTTCGACGTCCTGGGCCGCCAGCCGGGCCGTCTCCCTCGGGAGGAGACGGCTCACGCGTACGGTGCGCAGGGGGCCGGTGAGGACGGTGGCGGCGTCCACGGGTCCGGCCCGGCGCAGGTCGGCGATGACGGCGTGGTGGGTGCGGGCCGGGTCAGGCATGGCGGTCTCCTTCGTGTGGGGCGGGGCCGGGACTTCGATGACGAGCCAGGACAGTGGTGTTCGCGCGGTGTTGCGCAGTCCGTGGCTGCGGCCGAGCGCGGTGAGGACGGCCGTGCCGGGCCGGACGGGATGGGGGTGGCCGTCGAGGGTGATCTCGCCCTCGCCTTCGAGGACGAAGTACAGCTCCTCGGTGCGGGTGTGCCGGTGTTCGCCGCTGACGCCGCCGGGCGGCAGCCACGCCCACTCGACCGCCTCCCACCGGCCGTGCAGCCCGGTGCGGCGGGCCAGGCACGTCCAGCGCGAGAGTCCTTCGGAGGCGTGCACGCCGTGCACGTCGGCCGGTTCGCGGACGTCCGCGACGACGATCGCCTCACGCATGACCGGCCGCCCCGCCCGCCGTGTGGGCCGACTTCAGGCGCCGGGCCGCGTCGGCCAGTTCACCGGGGGTGACGTCGTCGACGAAGACGGCCGCACCGATACCGGCGGGCAGTGGAAGCCGCTGGCTGCCGTCGCGGTGGCGGACGGTGTCGGCCAACGCCTCGCCCAGCAGGCCCGGTTCGCACAACCGGTGCCACACCGGCAGTCCGAGGCCGCGCATCGCGTCCAGGATCCGCCGGCTCTCCACCGGCGCCACCAGCCCGCGCTCTTCGGCGATCAGCGTGGTCAGGGCCATGTCGACGCACACGGCCTCGCCGTGCAGCAGCTCGGGCAGGGCCCGCATCTCCAGCGTCGGGCTGAAGGAGTGGCCGTAGTCGACGACCCGCTCCAGCTCGCTCTCCCAGAGATTGCCCTGGAGCTCCTCCAGCATGCCGTGCACCGCCCGGCCGAGCACCGCCCGTACGGCCAGATCCCCCCGCCGGCCGCCGCCCTGGAACCGCTCGCCGACCAGCCGGCCGCCGTGGGCCTCCAGGAGGGCGAACAGCTCCCGGTCCTTGATCAGCGCGATCTTGAGGATCTCGGCCATGCCGTTGCTCAGGTGCCGCCGGTCGAGGGTGGCCAGGAAGCGCGGGTCGAGGAGCGTCAGGGCGGCCGGGTGGTAGGTGCCGAGCCGGTTCTTGTGCGGCCCGAAGTTCACCCCGGTCTTCGCCCCGACGCCCGCGTCGACCAGGCCGATCAGTGTGGTGGGCACGCGGACGTACGGGGTGCTGCGGCGGTAGAGGCTGCATGCCAGGCCGACGACGTCCATCAGGACTCCGCCGCCGAGGGCGACGACCGGCTCGCTGCGCCGGGCGATGCCGAACCGGTCCATCGCCCCGGCCACCGAGAAGACGGCGTCCATCGTCTTGAGCTGCTCGTGGGCGGTCAGTACGTGGATGTCGAAGTCCAGCCCGCGCGCGGCCGCGTAGGCGCGCAGCCGGTCGCCGTACAGCTCGTCGACGGTGGTCTCCACGACCAGGAGCCGGCGGCGCGGGGCGGGGCCGCCGCCGGGGACTCCCGCGCCCGCGAGCGCGGGGTTGCGCGGGTCCAGGATGTCCGGGGTGAAGCCCACCTCGTAGCGGACGGGCTTGGCGGTGCTCACGGTCCAGGAGCGGACCGGCTCGCCCGAGGTGAACAGGCCGTGGGAGGAACGGGGGGCCAGGGCGGTCACGAGGGTTCTCCTCACAGGAGGCGGTGGGTGGTGGGGGCGGATATGTCCCTCACAACGCTGCGGGTCCCGACGCCCCGGGCACATGAGACGACGGTCCCGGCCGGGTCCCGGTCCGGTCCCGGCCGCCGGGGCGGGACTCCAGCCGGTCCGCCGTCCCGGCGACCGCCTCCAGGCCGTCGCGTACGACGTCCGGGGCGACCGCGGTGACGGTGCGGCCACCGCGGACGTGGGGCTGCCCCAGGGCGTCGAGGAGCACCATGCCGAGAGCGCGCTCCGGGTCCTTCCCGGGGTGCGGGCTGTCCCCGGGCTGGGGGCGCGGCAGGACTCCCAGGACGTCCTCGGCGGTCACGGGCGCGGGCAGCGCGTCGGGCGCGCCCCAGCGGGCGAGCAGCTCGCGGTGGGCGGCCTCCCCCTCCGCGTCGAGCAGCCCCATCCGGCGGGCGCAGCGGGCGGCCACGAGCAGGCCCTGGGCCACGGCGTCGCCGTACCGCAGCGCCCCCACGCCCAGGGCTCGCAGGGCGTCGGCCACCGCGTGCCCGTAGCGCAGCGCTCCGGCCGGGCCGTCCTCCAGCGGGTCGTAGCAGGTCATCGCGGCCCGGGCGTCGGCGCAGAGCGCGATGAAAGAGACCAGCGCGCTCCTGTCGTACCGGCCGTCCGGCCGCAGCCGGGCGCAGACCTGGTCGAAGGAGCCGGGGCACACCGCCAGCACATTCCTGACCAGGGCGTACAGGCCCGGCCGCACGGCGCCGGGGGCCAGTGTGTCGAGGAACTCCAGCTGGGCGCGGACCAGGACCGGCACCCGGCGCGGCCCGGCGGGGCCGACCAGCGACAACGCCGTGTCCAGCACAGCGGGCAGCGTGGTCGGCAGCAGCAGAGGGCCCCGGCCGGTGCGCGCGGCCACCGGACCGGCGGCGTCGAGGACGCTCGTGCCCCCCAGGGCCACGACGACGGACCCGGCGGTGACGTCCCCGGTCCCCAGCGCGTCCGTGCCGCCCAGCCGCACCAGGCGGGTGGGGGCGGCGGCGCCGAGGTGGTGCAGGACGCGGTGGGCGTGCGCGGCCGGGACGCCCCGGTCGGAGACGACCACGAACCGATCGGCCGCCAGCCGCCGGGCGATACCGGTCAGCTCCTCCCACGAGGCGGCACCGGCCCGTATCTGGAGGGGGACGCGGGCGGGGCCGGAGCCGACGCTCCGGTCGAGGGCTACGGGGGGAGGGGAGGAGCACATGAGGGGACTCGCAGACCGGGCAGCGCCCGAGAACGGATGGATGCCCTCATACCGTCGGCGGGCCCGGGCCCCGGACACATGAGGCTCCGGCCCCGGCCCGGCCCCATCGCCCGGTCCCGGTCGCGCCCCTCGGGGGCCCGACCCGGTCCCCGCCTTCGCCCAGCCGGTGCGTCATGGCCGCCGGTGCGCGGGGCGCGCGGTCCTCGCCGCGATCTTCCTGATAGGCAGTCGCGGGTGAGCAACCACGTATCCGCGCGCGAAGCGGACGACGCCGGTCCTGGCCGGGGTGGCAGCGGGGGCGGCCTGCCCTTCGCGGTGGCCGCCTACGCCTTCGCCGTCGCGATGTGCGGCACGACCCTGCCCACTCCCCTGTACCGCATGTACCAGCGGGAGTTGGGCTTCTCCTCGTTCATGGTGACCGTGATCTTCGCGGTGTACGCCGTCGGGGTCATCGTGGCGCTGCTCCTGCTGGGGCAGTTGTCGGACTCCGTGGGCCGGCGGCCGGTCCTGCTGGCGGGGCTGGTGGCGTCGGCGCTGAGCGCGGTGTGCTTCCTCTTCGAGCAGGGGCTGCCTGAGCTGTTCGCGGGCCGGGTGCTGTCGGGGCTTTCGGCGGGCCTGTTCACGGGCACCGCGACCGCCGCCGTGGTGGAGCTCGCCCCGGCGCGGCGGGCCGCGTCGGCCACGCTGCTCGCCACCGCGGCCAACATGGGCGGCCTGGGCAGCGGCCCGCTGCTGGCGGGGCTCATCGCCCAGTTCGCCTCCGATCCGCTGCGCCAGGTCTTCCTCGTGGACCTGGCCCTCGTCGCGGCGGGCGTCGTCGGCGTCCTGCTGATCCCGGAGACGGTACGGGACCGCGGCGGCAGGTCGCGCCGCCCGCGGCGGCTGCGCGTGCCCCCGTCGGTGCGCCCGGCGTTCGTCCCGGCGGCCATGGCGGGCTTCGCCGGGTTCGCCACCATGGGTCTGTTCACATCGGTGGCCCCGAGCTTCCTGAGCGAGGTGGTGGGAGTCAGCGAACCGGCGGTGTCCGGCACCGTGGTTTTCTCGGTCTTCGCCGCGTCGACGGCCGGTCAGCTGCTGATGGGACGGGTCGGGGTGCGCCGGGCGCTGCCGTGGGGCTGTGTGGTCCTGGTGGCCGGTATGGCGCTGATCTCCTGGGCGCTGCTCGCGGCCTCGCTGCCCCTGCTGGTGGCGGGGGCGCTCACCGCGGGCGCGGGCCAGGGCCTGTCGTTCCGGGCCGGGGTCACCGAGGTCGGCGCGCACAGCCCGCCCGAACGACGGGCGGAGATCACCTCGGCGCTGTTCGTCGTGCTGTACGTGGCGATCTCGATCCCCGTGGTGGGGGTGGGGGCCATGGCGGTCACGCTGGGCCTGCGCCCGTCGGGGCTGATCTTCAGCGGGTGCGTCGCGCTGCTGGCGGCCACCACGGCGGTGCTGCTGTGGACGCGGCCGGTGCGGCGGGACGCCTGAGAGGAAGCGGCGGCGGTCGCCGGGACCGGCTGCGCGAGCGGCGGGCCGCGGAGGAGCCGACCGTCTTCGGCGCACGCATCCCACGGGGCCGACGCGGCGGGCAGCGTCCGCCCCGGAAAGGCGCCGTCCTCAACTCACCTCACCGGGTGCGAAGTAGTCGCGCATCCGGGCGATCCTGCCGTCGCGGACACGGAAGATCTGGACCAGGGAGACGGACCTGTCCCCGGCGTCCTCCTCGAAGACCGCGTCGATCTCGGCGATGAACACGTCGGGGTCGCCGGTGACATGCAGTACGTACCCGGACTTCTCCGCGCTCGGCGCACCCATGCCCTTCGGCTGCCGCTCGTAGTAGGCCGCCATGGCGGCGCGGATCTGCTCGCGCCCCTCCAGACGCCGGGGGAAGGCCGCGCCGGGCTCCACGAGCGGCGCCTCGAAGACGCCGTCCTCGGTAAACAGTTCGGCAAGGGCGTCGGCGTTCCGCGTCAGCGTGCCGGCGTGGACGAAGGACCGGAAGATTTCCTGCGGGGAACGGGACACGGCAGGCTCCATTGACAGGGAGAACGGTCAGGAAGCCCACCTCACCACAGGCGCGCCCCCTTCAGGGCGACTTCCGGAAAGCGCCACCCGGGTCTTCTCGGGCGGATCCCACGAGGTGACGGGCGTCCCAGCCGCCGCCGGAAGCGTGCCGGGCGGGCAGGGGCGCGTGCGTTCGACTGCGGACGGCTGCCCGCAGACGAACAGGCCCGCTGTGGGGTAGATCAGAACTCAAGCCATTATCAAGCGGAAAGAGAAGCCCTCCTATGACGCACATCGTCCTCCCCGGCCAACGTCCCGAAGGCCGCCGCGGGTTCGAGATCGTCCTCTCCAGCAAGATGACCGGCCAAGCGGCCTCCTGGGTGGAAACCCGCCAGGGCCCGGCCTGGTCGGGCCCTCCGCTGCACACCCACGCCGAGTCGACGGAGACCTACTACGTCGTCTCCGGCACCCTCCTGGTCCAGGTCGACGACGAGGTCGTGGAGCTGCGTCCGCGCGCCCTCGCGCACATCACCAGCGGCACGCGCCACACCTGGGCCACGCCGCCCGGCGAGGGCTGCCACTTCCTGACCCTGCACATGCCCGGCGGTTACGAGGACTACCACCCCACCGCGCTCCAGGCGGAGAAGGACAACGGCGGTCCCCTCACCCAGGAGGACCTTTTCAAGATCGCCGCCCGGTTCGACTGGCGCCCCGCGGGCGACACGCCGATGCGTCTAACCCCGGACGGCCGTCTCGTCCCGGCCTCCCAGGCCGACGACGAGGCCGCGCGCCTGCGCGCCGAATGGCTGGCCGCCCAGGGTGAGAAGGCCGAGATCACCCCCATCCACGACCCCGGTTTCTACGTCACCAACCAGCCCGCGTAGTCACGGCACGGGTCCGCGCCGGACGGGGGCGCGCTCCATCCGCCGTACCTCACACCATCCCTGACAGCACGTCAGGCGACGCGGTACTTCTCCGCCCGCTTCTCCCCGCATGCCGGCCGAGACCCGGGGCGCCGCGCAGGCCGCTTTCCGGGGTCGCTCCCGGCCTTGCGCCGGGCGCCCCGGCGCCCGGCCGGTCATTTCCGCCGCCTCGTACCGGGCGCGGATGAGTGCGCCCCGGATAACGGGGTATCCACCTCCCGGACAGGGGTGAACCCGAGGGGTCGGTGATCCGGCCCGGTTCAGGTGGTGATGGTGATGCGACAGACAGTGATCCGGCGGCCTCGGCCGCCCTCCCCCAGGCCGCCCCTGGACCTGCGCACCCCCAGCGGGCGCCCGCTCCCGTACTGACCAGGCACCCGGACGCCCGGGCCGCGCTTCCCGCACGGCCCGGGCGTCGCGCACGCTCACACCTCAGACGCGGTGGACGGTGTGCAGCTTCTTGGCGTACGTGGCGGTGCCGTCCAGCAGCGAGGCGCCTCCCAGGTCGGCCATGGTGGGGCCGTTGTTCGTCTTGCGACTGGAGACGAAGCGGCGCTGACCCGCGGCGTCCAGGCCCAGGTAGATACCGACGTGGTCGATGGTGACGGTGGGGTTGTCGTCGCCGGAGTCGGCGTTGAACAGCAGCAGGTCACCGGGCTGGAGCAGCGCCGCCGCGGGCGGGTTGGTCCCGTCGGTCCGGTCGACGCGCGTACCGGGCGCGTAGTCCACCATGTCCCGCGACTTGCGCGGCAGCCGGGTGCGGGAGGTGTCCTGCCCCGCCGCCATCGGTACGCCCATGTGGTAGCCGTACACCATGCGTGTGAAGCCGGAACAGTCCAGATTGCCGACCTGCTTACTGGACGGGCCGGTGTAGGTGCCGTCGGGGAAGGTCCAGCCGGTGCCCATGTACTCGTGGAAGTCGGCACCCTCGTAGCGGAAGCCGTGCGGGTCGAGATAGCCGTACCCCGCCTCGCCCAGGACCTGCTTGTCCTTGGCGGGCCCGGAGCCGCTGGTGACCGCGGGCCCGTCGGCGAGGAACATCGCCGCGTACGCCAGGACGTCCGGAGCCGTGGAGCCGGCCCAGGCGCGGATCGTCTTCTCCAGGTCCGGCGTCCAGGTCCCGTCGAAGGGCTCGGGCAGCACCCGCACCCAGTCGCCGTGCGTGACGCTCGGCGGCGTGGCCCAGGTCGACTGGTCCACCTGGAAGCGCTTCACGGAAAGCTTGACCGGCAGGTTGGTGCAGCCGTCGTTGGCCAGCGCGCGCAGACCGACCCGCCCCTTGCGGCCGAAGGTGTCGTCGCTGAGGTCGACGTGCCACGCGGCCGGTTCCGCGGAGGCCGTGCGCCAGGCCTTGACCTGGATACGGGTGCCCTCGCGGCGCACCCGTATCGTCCAGTCGGTGCCCGCGCTCACGCCCGTGGCGAGGGTGAGCGCGCTGGAGCCCGCGAGCAGGTCGACCTTGTCGGCGACCTCCTTCTCCACGCGCAGCTCGACCGCGCCGGTCGTCAGGAAGGACAGCCGGGCCCGGTAGTTGTTGCTGGTGTCCTGGTAGCCGAAGGACAGGGCGTAGGAGCACGCCTGGCCGGTGGGCACCTTGTCGAAGTGCGCCACGGACCGCGCGTCGAAGTCCGTGATCTCGCCGTCGCGCAGGGTGACGTGGCGGCTGGCGTAGTCGGTGGTCAGGCTGATGACACCGGCGCCGGGCGTGACCGAGTAGTCGGTGACGGCGGGGCCGAGCGTCGACCAGCTGCCGCCGCCCGGGGAGGTGCCCCAGTACACGCGGTCGGCCTCGGGCAGCGTGAGGTCCGGCAGGGTGCGTACGAAGTCGTCCACGAAGGACTTCTTGTTCTCCGTGAACGTCCGCACGGGGCCCGGCAGGACCACGGTACGGGCGCCGTGCGTCAGCAGGGCGACCCGCTTGCCGCCCGAGGTGACCTCGGTCCGGGCCGGGGTGCCCGAAAGGACGGCGGTGGCGAGGGGGGCGTCGAGGGTCAGCCCGCTGAAGTAGGAGGCGTTCAGCGGCGGCAGCGTGACCGAGGAGCGCGGCGAGGCGAGCCCGGCGGGCGCCGCGAGGGAGGCGGCGGAACCGGTGGAGACGGTGGAGACGGCGGCGCGCGCCGGAGCGGCGGCGACGGCGCCGAGCGGAACGGTGGCGGCCGAGGCCGCGAAGATACCGAGCAGGCTGCGCCTGGAAGTGTGGGACATGCGCGTCATCATGAGGCAGCGGTGGGTGACCGGTGCCACCGGGGCCCCTGGGCGTCCGATGTGCACGACTCGCCGGTTTGCGCCCCTGAGCGAAGGTGACGCGGTCGGACAACAAGGGTGTTTCACCCCGGTCGTCACGGCGGCCGGCGCCGGGGCCGAGAGCCGGGCCGCCCCTGCCCGGAGACCTCGGCTCGCCGGGCGAGGGTCCGGGGGGAGCATTCCGCCCGGGCCGGTCCGGCGTCAACACCCGGGCGGCGACGCGACGCTCGCGGAGCTCGCCACCTGCCACGACCCGGGAACGGTTCCCGCGCGACCCATTGACACCCGCCACCGCGCGTCATTACCGTCACGCCAACATTTCGAACGCGTGACGAAATATCGAACGGTACGGCCGCATCCTCGGGAGCAACTGCCTTGCGAATCACCGGAATCAGCACACACGTCGTCGGGACTCCCTGGCGCAACCTCACCTACGTCCAGGTCCACACCGACGAGGGCCTCACCGGAGTCGGCGAGACGCGGATGCTCGGCCACACCGACGCGCTCCTCGGCTATCTGCGCGAGGCCGAGGCCAACCACATCGCGGGCTCGGACCCGTTCGCGATCGAGGACCTGGTGCGCCGGATGAAGTACGGCGACTACGGGCGCGCGGGCGAGATCGTGATGTCCGGTATCGCGGTCATCGAGATGGCCTGCTGGGACATCAAGGGCAAGGCGCTCGGCGTCCCCGTCTGGCAGCTGCTCGGCGGGAAGGTGACGGACCGCGTCAAGGCGTACGCCAATGGCTGGTACACCACCGAACGCACCCCCGAGGCCTACCACAAGGCGGCCCGCGCGGTGGTCGAGCGCGGCTACCGGGCGCTGAAGATCGACCCCTTCGGCACCGGCCACTACGAACTCGACCACCGGCAGACCCGGTACGCCGTGTCGCTGATCGAGGCCGTACGGGACGCGATCGGACCCGAGACCGAGCTGATGCTGGAGATGCACGGGCGGTTCTCGCCGTCCACGGCGGTCCGGCTGGCCCGCGACCTCGCCCCGTTCGCCCCCGCCTGGCTGGAGGAGCCGGTGCCGCCGGAGAACCTCAAGGCCCTGGAGAAGGTCGCCGCCAAGGTGGACATCCCGGTCGCGACCGGCGAGCGCATCCACGACCGCATCGAGTTCAGGGAGCTGTTCGAGTCGCAGGCCGTCGACATCATCCAGCCCGACGTGGGCCACATCGGCGGCATCCTGGAGACCCGCAAGCTCGCCGCCACGGCCGAGACGCACTACATGCTCGTCGCGCCCCACAACGTCGGCGGCCCGGTCCTCACCGCCGCCAGCCTCCAAGTGGCGGGCTGCACGCCCAACTTCAAGATCCTGGAACACTTCAACGACTTCGCGGACGCCGAGATCAAGAAGGTCGTCAAGGGCGCCCCGCAGGTCGTCGACGGCTACTTCGAGCTGTCGCACGCCCCGGGTCTCGGCGTGGAGCTCGACGTGGACGCGGCGGCCGAGTTCCCGCAGCAGCAGGCCCGGTTCGACCTCTGGGCCGAGGGCTGGGAGAAGCGCGCCCCCAAGCCCTCCGGGGCGGCGGGATGAACGGCCGCGAGGCCAAGGGGTTCCTCGGCGCCGCCGTGCCGGACGGCGGGTCCCGGGCGACCAGCCGCGCCATCGTCGTCGACGCGCCCGGCACCCACCGCCTGATCACCGTGCCGCGCCCCCAGGCCGGCCCCGGCGAGGTACTCGTCGAGGTCGGCGCCGCCGGGGTCTGCATGAGCGACCGCGAGGTGTACGAGGGCCGGCGCGCCCCCGACTACGTGCGCTACCCCGTCACCCCGGGCCACGAGTGGTCCGGGACCGTCGTCGCGACCGGGGCCGGGGTCGATCCCGCGGTGGTGGGCCGCAAGACGGTCGCCGAGGGGTTCCGTTTCTGCGGGACCTGCGAGCGGTGCCGGAACGCGGAGACGTCCCTGTGCGCCGCCGCGTACGCGGAGACCGGCTTCACCCATCCCGGCGCCTTCGCCGATCACGTGGTGGTGCCCGCCCGGCTGCTGCACCTGCTGCCCGACGACGCCGATCTGCGCGGCGCGGCCCTGCTGGAGCCCGCCGCCGTGGTCGCCGCCGCCGTGCGGGCCGGGGCGCCGGAGGCGGGCGAGCGGATCGCGGTGGTCGGGGCCGGGACGCTCGGCCTGCTCGCGGTGCAGCTCCTCGCCGCCTCCTCCCCCGGCGAGCTGACCGTGATCGACCCCCGGCTCGACCGGGCCGAGCTCGCCTGCCGCATGGGGGCGACCGAGGCCCGTACGCCCGTCCACTCCGGCGAGGCGCACGGTTACTACGACCTGGTCGTGGAGACGGCCGGCGCGCGCACCACGGCCGCCGACGCCTGCCTCCTCGCGCGGCGCGGGGGCCGGGTGGTGCTCACCGGGATGTTCGCCGAGGGCGCGCTGGGCATCGACCCGGTGCACCTGTCGGTGAGTCAGCTCACCGTGCGGAGCGTCTTCGGCGCCCCCTCGGCCGCCTGGTCGTTCGCCGTACGCGCCTACAGCACGGGTCTCTTCGACCCGGCGGAGCTGATCACACACGAGTTCCCGCTGGAGCGGTACACCGACGCCCTCGCGCTGGTCGGAGGCGGTGACCCGAAGACCGGAAAGGTGCTGCTGCGCCCCTGAGGCGTCGCCGCGCCGGGCGCCGCGGCGCTTTCCCGTCCCCTATGACCCGAACCTCGTTCGATATATCGAACGCGCTCGACCCTCCCGTACGCGCACGACTCTCCGTACAAGGAACCCGCCTGTGACCGACGCACCAGCAACCGACCCCCGCCCGGGCCCCGAGGGGCCCCGCCGACCGGGCGAACCGGCCCTGGCCGCCCTGGGCCTGGCCGCGCCCCGCGACAACCCCGCCGACTCCTCCCCGCACACGTTTCCCGACGGGGGCACCTGGCGCACCGAGATCCCCTCCGTCGAGGGGCCCGAGGCGCTCGCCGTCGTCCTGAAGGAGGCCTCCCGCCTCGACGTGCCCGTGCACCGCGTCAGCCAGGGCAGCGGGGTGTGGATGCTCTCCGACACCGAGATCACCGAGATGGTGGAGGGCTGCGCCGAGCGCGACATCGAGCTCTGCCTGTTCACCGGGCCGCGCGGCACCTGGGACAGCGGGGCCTCCGTCCGTACCGCCTCCGGTGGCGCGGGTCTGCGCGCCCGGGGCCATGACGCGCTCGCCGGGTGCGTCGAAGACGCCCTGCGCGCGGCCGAGTTGGGGGTGCGCTGTCTGCTCGTGGCGGACGAGGGCGTGCTGTGGAGCCTGCACCGGATGCGCGAGGGCGGCCTGCTGCCCGCCGAGACCACCCTCAAGGTGTCCGCGCTGATCGGCCCGGTCAACCCGGCGTCCGTCGCCGTTTACGAGCAGTTGGGCGCCGACTCCGTCAACGTCCCCTCCGATCTGACGGCCGCCCACTTCACCGAGGTCAGGCGCGTCTCCAGGGTGCCGCTCGACCTCTACATCGAGGCGCCGGACGACCTCGGTGGCTATGTGCGGATGTACGAGGCGGCCGAGCTGATCCGCCGCGCCGCCCCGCTCTACCTCAAGTTCGGCCTCTCCAAGGCGCCCGGCATCTACCCCTACGGCGCCCATCTGCGCGACACCGCCCTGCACACCGCCCGCGAGCGGGTCCGCAGGGGCCGGCTCGTCCTCGACCTGCTCGCCCGCCTCGGCGCCGACGGCGGTATGTCCCCGCTCGGCTCCCGCCGCCCCGGCGCCCTCCACCGCTTCCCCGCGAACCCGAAGGACTGATGACCATGCGCCGCATCCGACCAGCCGCACTCGCCCTCACCGCCGGAGTGCTCGCCCTCGCCCTCACCGCCTGCGGACAGGACAGCGAGGGCGGCGGCAAGGCCACCCCCAAGGGCGGCAAGGGGGCCACGATCGGCATCGCCATGCCGACCAAGTCCTCCGAGCGCTGGATCGCCGACGGGAACAACATGGCCCAGCAGTTCCAGGCGCTCGGCTACAAGACCGACCTGCAGTACGGCGAGGACAGCGTCGACCAGCAGGTCGCCCAGCTGGAGAACATGATCACCAAGGGTGTGGACGCCCTGGTGATCGCCGCGATCGACGGACGCGCCCTCAGCGACGTCCTCAAGCAGGCCGCCGACCAGCACATCAAGGTGATCTCCTACGACCGCCTGATCCTGGGCTCGCCCAACGTCGACTACTACGCCTCCTTCGACAACGAGAAGGTCGGCGTGCTCCAGGCGACCTACATCGTCGACAAGCTGGGGCTGAAGGGCCCCCAGCAGGGCGGCGGCAAGGGCCCCTTCAACATCGAGCTGTTCGCCGGCTCGCCCGACGACAACAACACCCGCTACTTCTTCCAGGGCGCCCTCAAGACCCTCCAGCCCTACATCGACAAGAAGCAGCTGGTCGTACGGAGCGGCCAGACCCGGCTCAACCAGGTGACCACGCTCCGCTGGGACGGCGCCACCGCGCAGAAGCGCATGGACGACCTGCTGACCAAGGCGTACTCCACCGAACGCGTGGACGCCGTCCTCTCCCCGTACGACGGGATCTCCATCGGCATCCTGTCCGCCCTGCGCTCCGGCGGCTACGGCACCGCCGCCAAGCCCTACCCGGTCGTCACCGGGCAGGACGCCGAGGTCGCGTCCGTGAAGTCCATCATCGCCGGGGACCAGGCCCAGACCGTCTACAAGGACACCCGGGCCCTGGCCAAGCAGGCCGTGCAGATGGCCGACGCGGTGCTCACCGGCAAGACGCCGCAGGTCAACGACACCAAGACGTACGACAACGAGAAGAAGGTCGTGCCCGCCTTCCTGCTCAACCCGGTCAGCGTCGACAAGTCCAACTACCAGTCGGTGCTGGTCGACTCGGGCTACATCAAGGCGAGTGACCTGAAGTGAGCAGCCCGAACAGGGGGGCCGGGGGAGCCAGGGGGGACAACGAGGCGCCCATCCTGGAGATGCGCTCCATCGTCAAGACGTTCCCGGGCGTCCGGGCGCTCTCCGACGTCTCGCTCACCGTGGCGCCCGGTGAGGTGCACGCCATCTGCGGTGAGAACGGCGCGGGCAAGTCCACCCTGATGAAGGTCCTCAGCGGTGTCCACCCGCACGGCAGCTACGAGGGCGAGATCCTCTTCCAGGGCGAGCCCTGCGCGTTCAAGGACATGCGGGCCAGCGAGGCGCGTGGGATCGTCATCATCCACCAGGAGCTGGCCCTCGTCCCGTACCTCTCCATCGCCGAGAACATCTTCCTCGGCAACGAACACGCCACCCGCGGCATCGTGAGCTGGGGCGCGACGCTCAAGCACGCGGCGCGGCTGATGAAGCGGGTGGGGCTGCGCGAGCATCCGCAGACCAGGGTGGCGGACATCGGCGTCGGCAAGCAGCAGCTGGTGGAGATCGCCAAGGCCCTCTCCAAGGAGGTGCGGCTGCTGATCCTGGACGAGCCGACCGCCGCCCTCAACGACGAGGACAGCGCCCATCTCCTCGACCTCATCCTGGAGCTGAAGGCGCAGGGCATCGCCTCGATCATCATCTCGCACAAGCTCAACGAGATCGCGGCGGTCGCCGACTCGGTCACCGTCCTGCGCGACGGCAGGACGATCGAGACCCTCGACGTGAAGGCCCCGGACACCACCGAGGAGCGGATCATCCGCTCGATGGTGGGCCGCGACCTCGACCACCGCTTCCCGCCGCGCACCCCCTACGCGGGCGACCCGGGCGCCCACCCCGCCCTCGAGGTGCGGGACTGGACCGTGCACCACCCCATCGACCAGCAGCGCAAGGTCGTCGACGACGTCAGCCTCCACGTGCGGCGGGGCGAGATCGTGGGCATCGCGGGGCTGATGGGCGCGGGCCGCACCGAGCTGGCCATGAGCGTCTTCGGCCGCTCCTATGGCCGCAACATCAGCGGCACGGTGTGGAAGGACGGCCGCCCCATCCGGACGAAGACCGTCCCCGAGGCGGTCGGCCACGGCATCGCGTACGTCACCGAGGACCGCAAGCACTACGGGCTCAACCTCATCGACACCATCAGCCGCAACATCACCCTGGGCGCCCTGGACAAGGTGTCCCGGCGCGGGATCGTCGACGAGCACGAGGAGCGGCGGGTCGCCGAGTCCTACCGGACCTCCATGGGCATCAAGGCCCCGACCGTCTTCGAGCCGGTCGGGCGCCTGTCCGGCGGCAACCAGCAGAAGGTCGTCCTCAGCAAGTGGATCTTCGCGGGTCCGGATGTGCTGATCCTCGACGAGCCCACCCGCGGTATCGACGTGGGCGCCAAGTACGAGATCTACACCGTCGTCGACCAGCTGGCCGCCCAGGGTAAGGCGGTGGTCTTCATCTCCTCCGAACTGCCCGAACTCCTCGGCATGTGCGACCGCGTCTACACGATGGCGGCCGGCCGCCTCACCGGCGAGACCGCCCGCGCGGACGCGACCCAGGAAGTGCTGATGCGCCTCATGACCACGAACGACACCACGAACAAGAGGTAGCAGATATGGGTCCGGTCACCACCGACGCCGCCCCCAGCCCCCCGCGGACTCCCGAGCCGCCGCGCTCCCCCACCGGGGCGCTGCTCCTCGAAGCGGCCCGCCGCAACATGCGCCAGTACGGGATGTTGGTCGCGCTCGGACTGATCGTCGTGCTGTTCCAGATATGGACCGACGGCGTCCTGCTCAAGCCCAACAACGTCACCAACCTGGTCCTCCAGAACAGCTACATCCTGGTCCTCGCCATCGGCATGGTGATCGTCATCATCGCCGGCCACATCGACCTGTCCGTGGGCTCACTCGCGGCCTTCGTCTCCGCGGCCTGCGCGGTGATGATGGTCGAGCACCACGTGCCCTGGGTGGTCGCGCTGGCCGTGGCGCTCGCGATCGGCGGTGTGGCGGGCGCCTGGCAGGGGTTCTGGATCGCGTACGTGGGCATCCCGTCCTTCATCGTCACCCTCGCCGGGATGCTGCTCTTCCGGGGCGGCACCCAGATCCTGCTCGGGTCGCGCTCGCTCGGCCCGTTCCCCGAGGGCTTCCAGAAGATCTCCACCGGATACCTTCCGGAGGTCGGCCCCGACACCAACTACCACAACCTCACGGTCCTGCTGGGGCTCACCCTGACCGCCGTGGTCCTGATCCAGGAAGTGCGCTCCCGGCGGCGCGAGCAGGCGTACGAACTCGACGTGCTGCCGCGGGGCCTGTTCCTCACCAAGTGCGTGGCGATGGCCGCGGCCGTCCTCGCCTTCACCCTGACCCTGGCCAGTTACCGGGGCGTGCCGGTGGTGCTGCTCCTGCTGGCCGCCCTGCTCATCGGGCTGGGCTTCGTGATGCGCAACGCGGTGGTGGGACGGCATGTGTACGCGCTCGGCGGCAACCAGGCCGCGGCGAAGCTCTCCGGCGTCAAGGACAAGCGCGTCACCTTCCTGGTCTTCGTGAACATGGGCGTCCTCGCGGCGCTCGCCGGTGTCGTCTTCGCGGCACGGCTGAACGCCGGCACACCCAACGCCGGCGTCAACTTCGAGCTGGAGGCCATCGCGGCGGCCTTCATCGGCGGTGCCTCGATGAGCGGCGGCGTCGGCACGGTCCTGGGCGCCATCATCGGCGGCCTGGTGCTCGGCGTGCTCAACAACGGTATGTCGCTGGTCGGCGTCGGCACCGACTACCAGCAGGTCATCAAGGGCTTCGTCCTGCTGGCCGCGGTGGGCTTCGACGTCTGGAACAAACGCAAGGTCGGTTCATGACACCCCCACGATCCTTCGAAGGAGTACGCGGATGAACACCAGCAGACGTACGGTGATGGCCGTCGGCCTGGCCGCCGGTGTGGCGGCGACGAGCCTGGGCACCGCCCGGGCCGCGCAGGGCCGCACCCCCACCAGGACGCTCTTCGGCACCCTGGACGACGGCACCCCCGTACACCGGTGGACCGTCAGCAACGGAGGCGTCCGCCTGGACGTCCTCTCCTACGGCGGGATCGTGCACCGCCTCGACGTGCCCGACCGGCACGGCCGCACGGCCAACATCGCCCTCGGCTTCGACAACCTCGCCGACTACGTGGCCAAGTCCCCGTACTTCGGCGGTCTCATCGGCCGCTACGGCAACCGCATCGCGGCGGGCAGGTTCACCCTCGACGGGCATCCCTACCAACTGCCCCTCAACGACGGCGAGAACAGCCTGCACGGCGGCACCAAGGGCTTCGACAAGCAGATGTGGCACGTGGAGCCCTTCACCCACGGCTCCCGCACCGGCCTCGTACTCTCCCGGATCTCGCCGGACGGTGAGATGGGCTACCCCGGCACCCTGAAGGTCCAGGTCACCTACACCCTCACGGCCCGCGGCGAGTGGCGCATCGACTACGAGGCGACCACCGACCGGGCGACCGTCGTCAACCTCACCAGCCACACCTACTTCAACCTGGCCGGCGAGGGCAGCGGCCCCGTCTACGACCACACCCTCGAACTGGCAGCCGAGCGCTACACGCCGGTCGACTCCGGCCTCATACCGACCGGTGAACTGGCCCGCGTCTCGCGGACCCCGTTCGACTTCCGGCGCACGAAGCCGATCGGCCGCGACATCCGCCAGGGCCACCAGCAGCTCCTGTACGGCAAGGGGTTCGACCACAACTGGGTGCTGGACAAGGGCAGCACACCGCGGCCCGAGTACGCGCTCACGCTCGCCGAGCCGCGCTCCGGCCGGGTGATGAGGATGTTCACCACCGAGCCGGGCATGCAGTTCTACAGCGGCAACTTCCTGGACGGCACGCTGGTGGGCACCTCGGGCCGCGTCTACCGCCAGGGCGACGCCCTCTGCCTGGAGTCGCAGCACTTCCCGGACGCGCCCAACCACCCCGCCTTCCCGTCCACGGTGCTGCGCCCGGGCGAGACGTACCGGTCGTCGACGGTGCACGCCTTCTCGACGCGCTGAGCCCTCGCGGGTACCGCCTTGCGCCCGGTGTCAGCCGGCGAAGGCGGTACCCGGCATCCCGCGCCCGATACCGGGCAGCACCAGCAGCGCCCCGCAGAGCGGGTGCGGCCGGGGCAGACCGGTACGGGCGCTGGTGACGTAGAGGTCGGTGAGGTCCGGGCCGCCGAAGGCGCAGGCGGTGGGGCGGCGCACCGGCAGCTCGACCACCAGGTCGAGCGTGCCGTCCGGGCCGTAGCGGCGCAGCGCGCCCCCGTCCCACAGCGCCACCCACACGCCGCCCTCCGCGTCGACGGTGAGCCCGTCGGGGAAGCCGTCCTCGTCCCCGATCACCGCGAACGGCCGTCGGTCGTGGGCGAGGTGCCCGTCGAAGTCGAAGACGTCGATCCGCCGGGTCGGGCTGTCGACGTAGTACATGAGCCGTCCGTCGGGGCTCCAGCCGGTGCCGTTGCTGACCGTCACCGGGCCGGGCACGGCCGTGGCCGCGCCGTCGCCGGTGATCCGGGTGAGGGAGCCGCCGCCGCTCGCCTCGTCGTAGCGCATCGTGCCCGCCCACAGGGCGCCGTCCGGTGCGACCGCCGCGTCGTTGCCGCGCCGACCGGGCACGGGGTCGCGCAGCAGCCAGGAGAAGGCGCCGCCGGGGCCGTAGAGCCCGACGCCGTCGCGGAGGTTGACGACGAGGCCGCCGCCCGCGCGCGGCTTGGCGGCGCCGACGTGCTGCCCGGTCGCCAGGACCGTGCGCCGCCCGCTGCCCGGCTCGTACGTGTGGATACGCGACGCCAGGATGTCCACCCAGATCAGCCGGCCTGCCGCCGGGTCCCAGGTGGGCCCCTCACCGAGCTCCGCCTCCTCCCGTACCGCCACGTCCGGGTTCATCGCGCGCCCCGGTGGCCGAGCCGCACGGACAGGTCGCCGGCGCCCTTCAGCGCCAGCTCGGCGAGTTCCGCCTCGCGGGCCTCGGTCCACCTGATCATCGGTACGGAGATGGACAGCGCGGCGACGACCCGGCCCGCGCTGTCGTGGACGGGGGCGGCCACACAGCTGACGTCCGGGTTGGACTCCCGGTGCTCGAAGGCCGTCCCCCGGGCCCGGATCTCGGCCAGCGCGGCGCGCAGCGCGGCGGGGTCGGTGATGCTGTCGGGGGTCATGGCGACGAGTTCGCCGCCGGTGATCCGGGCGTCGAGCTCGGCCTCCGGGAGCGAGGCGAGGAGCATCTTTCCGACGGAGGTGCAGTGGGCGGGCAGCCGGCGCCCGGCCGCCGAGACCATCCTGACGGCGTGGGTGGAGTCGACCTTGGCGATGTAGATGACGTCGGTGTGCTCCAGGATGGCCACATGGACGGTCTCGTCGCAGGTGAGGGCCACCTCGCGGGCCACCTGCTGCCCTTCGGCGGCGAGGTCGAGCTGTTCGGCGTACCGGCTGCCGAGCTGGTAGGTGCGCACGCCCAGCCGGTAGCGTCCCGGCTGCCCGGGCGCCGGCGCCAGGTAGGAGCGGGCGGCCAGGGTGGTGACCAGTTCGTGGACCGTCGTGCGTGGCAGACCGAGTCTGCGCATGACGTCGGGCGCGGAGAGCGGCGCTTCGCTCTCCAGGAAGAGTTCCAGCACGTCCAGCGCCCTGGCCACCGCCGGCACGAGTCGCCCCATGGCCGCCACCCCACCCTCTATGTTCGAAACTCCGGTCAACGACCGGAATGACGAACACAGGCTATCGACAGGGTGCTTCGGGGGGCAATGGGCGTTGCCCCCCGGGTGACCGCGGGATCGGGCGGAGCCGCTCAGGCGGAGAGGGAGGTGGACGCCGCCGGGTCGGGGATACCGTGCGCGGTGACGAGACGGGCGCTGCCCTCGGCGAGCTGGTAGGCGAGTCCCACGACGCCGGTGTGGCCGGAGGCGACCTGGTCGGCCAGCACCCGGGAGCGGTCCAGGAGCAGGTCCACGGTGTGCTGTATGTGCGCGTCGATGTGGTCGCTGTCGGAGGTGAGCCCGGCGGCCCGGGCCGCCAGCACGCTCGGGGTGACGCGCTCGACGACGTCCCGGACGTACCCGCCGGCCGGCAGACCGCCCTCCACGGCGGCGCGGGCGGCCGCGACGGCGCCGCACGAGTCGTGCCCGAGGACCACGACGAGGCGGCAGTCCAGCACGCTGGTGCCGTATTCGATGCTGCCCAGGACCTCCGGCCCCAGGATGTGGCCGGCGGTGCGGACCACGAACAGGTCACCGAGGCCCTGGTCGAAGATGATCTCGGCGGCCAGCCGGGAGTCGGAACATCCCAGCAGCACCGCGAAGGGCTTCTGCGCCGGCGCGAGCTCGGCCCGCCGCGCGGCGTCCTGGTTGGGGTGGCGCGGAGCCCCGGCCACGAAGCGCCGGTTTCCGGCGAGGAGGGAGTCGAGGGCGTCGGCGGGAGAGACGGCAATGGATGTCATGTCACCAGACTCTACGAGGCGGGGGGCCTCGCCGCACGGGGCGGGGGCGGGGCCGCCCGCACGCGGTTGACGCATCGCCCCCGTACGCCCCTTGTGTGCGCCGCTGGGCGCTCAGCCGGGCCGGTGGGTGACGCGGATCTTGGACTGACCGTGCTCGCGGGTCTCCCAGTCGTCCATGAACCGCGCGGCGAGGCCGTGCTTCTCGGCGAGCGCGACGAGCGTGGCGGTGCGGTAGTAGAAGTCCTCGCGCAGCACCTGGTGCTCGGCGCCCTCCGTGCGGTCGAAGGTGAAGTCGAAGAGGCCGTCGGGCTTCAGGACGCGCCCGACGTGCGCGAAGCACTCCTCGATGACCTCGATCGGCGAGTGCGAGAAGACGCTGTGGGCGTGGATCACGTCGAAATGGGATTCCGGCAGGAAATCGAAGGTCAGGTTCCGCGTGATCGTCAGATGGGGCAGCTTCTCCTGGAGCCCGCGGGACGCCAGGGTGTCCTTGGCCGCGATGAGGATGTCGGGCGATATGTCGATGCCGTAGTAGTGGCCGGGCTCCAGGTAGGCGATGAAGCGCCAGCCGGCCCTCAGGTTCCCGCAGCCGATGTCCAGCATGCGCTGGTCCGGGCGCAGCCCGTGCTCCCGCAGGTAGGCGAACTGCATCTCGCCCAGCGCCAGCCACCGGTCGTGCGACTTGCTCCCGACGGCCGCCTCCGGGCTGCGCGCGGTGTCGGAGGCCATCACGGCCCGGTAGTAGTCGACGTGGTCGGGGTGCTTCAGCCGCAGCCAGGTGTCCCTCGCCGTCCGTCTGATGTGCGGGGCGATGCGGTCCGGGTGGGCGAGCGCGTACCGCACCTTGTGCGTCACCCGCGACCTGTTGACCGCAACCGATCTGGCCTTCTTCTCCGACATACCGGCCCTTCCCTGTGTGGGGCGTCGACGGAATCGACCCTAGGAAGCGGGAGCCGGAGGGGCATCCCTCGCACGGCCGAAGTCGCGGGGTCCCCCTCAGGTGCCATGTCCTCCGGGAGGACGAGGTGGACCAGGCGGGCGAGGCGGGCCAGGTGGACGACGCGGGCGGCCGGGGGTCGTCCTGGCGGCGGTCCCGCGTCCCGGCGGGCGCAACGCCGCATACGCTCCATAACTGACGGAATAGGTGATTCCGCAACGAGGACGTCGTCAGTGGCGCTTTTCGGCCAGGATCGCGACCATCACTTTGTGTGCAGGGTACCCGCCCCCCGCCCACCCCTCTTCCGGTCCGCACCGGCGTACGACTGTTGCGCCGTGCACACCGAGTGGCAGGCGTTCATGCGGACTTACCGCGAGTTCGCCGAAAATTCTTACGCGTTTTTGACAACAGAAGACAAGAGACGACCGAAAGTGGCCGTGATCCTTTGACTCCCGATCCGGGGCTCGGTGAAGGTCGTTCACATGTCCCTCACATCCGGAGCCTCCACGGGCAGCCCGATGCGCCGACGCGATTTCCGGATGCTGCTCGCGGGAGCGGCCGCCGGACAACTCGGCGCCCAGGTCACCCTGGTGGCCCTCCCCCTGGTGGCCGTCCTCGAACTCGACGCCTCCGCCTTCCAGGTGGGCCTCCTCACGGCCGCGGAGACCGCCGCCTTCCTCCTCGTCGGACTGCCGGCCGGCGCCCTCACCGACCGTATGCGCAAGCGTCCCCTGATGATCCGGGCGGACCTGGTACGGGCCGTGGCGATGGGCAGCATCCCGGCCGCCGCGCTGGCCGACGCCCTGACGATGGCGCAGCTCTACGTGGTCGCGCTGGTCACCGGCGTGGCGACCGTGTTCTTCGACGTCGCCCACCAGAGCTTCCTGCCGCAGATCCTGCCGCGCGAGGAGCTCATGGCGGGCAACGGCGCCCTGGAGACGGTGCGTTCGACCGCGCAGGTGGGCGGGCCGGGGGCGGGAGGCGGGCTGGTCCAGCTCGTCGGGGCGCATCTCGCCGTCCTCGCCGACGCCCTGGGCTATCTGCTCTCGGCCGCGTTCCTGCTGCGCATCAGGCAGCCCGAGGCACCGCCCGAGGTGGCCGCCGACGCGTCCCTGCGCAAGGACATCGGCGAAGGCATCCGCTTCGTCACCGGCCATCCGCTGCTGCGCGTCATCGCCCTCACCACGGCCCTCGGCAACCTGTGCATGGCCGTCCTCATGGCGACGCAGACCGTGCACCTCGTCCGTGTCGTCGGTCTGGAGCCGGGCGCCCTGGGCCTGGTGCTGTCCGCGTCCGCCGTCGGCGGGCTCCTGGGCGCCGTGTGCTCCGGACGGCTCGCCGCCCGGTGGGGGCAGGCCCGGCTCATCCTCTGGTCGGTCCTGCTGAGCGGGCCGTTCGCCCTGCTGTGGCCCCTGTCCGGGCACGGCACCCTCGGGGCGGCCCTGTTCGCCGCGGGATCGGCGGGCATCTCCTTCGGCGCCGTCGTCTACAACATCGCCCAGGTCAGCTTCCGCCAGGGCCTCTGCCCGCCGCACCTGCTCGGCCGGATGAACGCCACCCTGCGCTTCCTGATGTGGGGCACCCTGCCGCTCGGCGCGCTCCTCGGCGGCACCCTCGCCGAGGCCTTCGGCCCGCGCGCCGCGCTGGCCTGCTGCGCCGCCGGCTTCCTCGCCGTACCGCTGCCGCTGCTGCTCTCCCCGCTGCGCCGGATGCGGGACCTGCCCGAACCGGGAGACCTCGGCGCGGCCGTCCCCGGAACACCCGGGGAGGACCCGGCCGTGGACGGCGACGAGGAGCCCGCCCCCACACCTTCCCGCTGACCCTCCGGGGCGCGGTCGCCCCCGCGTGCCGCAGAGCCACGACACCCCGGCCCACCACGACAGAACGAGGACTCCGTGCCCAGCATCACGAGCCAGTACCTGGCCCGCTACCGGCGGATCACCGCCGACGCCGGGTCCGGCACCCTGCTGCCCGTCACCGGGGCGCAGCGCCGCTTCGCGCTGGTGCGTTCGCTGGACCCGGCCGGACGCCCCGACGTGGTGCCGATGTTCTTCGCCTTTCCGTACGGGACCGTCGACCCCGCGCGGTTGCGGGCAGCCGCCCGCGGCCTCGCCTCCCGGCACACCGCCCTGCGCTCGCGGCCCGCCGTCGTCCGCGGTACCCCGGTCCTGCACGTCGGGGAGCCGGACATCCCCGTCCTGCGCCCGGTCCCCGCGCCGGGCGAGCGCCCCGCCGACACCCTGCGCCGCGCCCTGGCCTCCTGGGACCCGCAGGGCCCGCCCCTGCGGCTGTTCCTCGTCCGCGACGAGGAGGGCCGCACCGAGGACCTCCTCGCCGTCGCCCTCGACCACGCCGTCTGCGACGGCCGGTCGCTGGCCCGGATCGCCGACGAACTCGGCGCCGCGTACACCGAGCACCCGGCCGGTCTCCGCGTCACCCCCGAGGAGACGGAGGCCGAACGCGACGCCTACCGCGAGGCGGTCCTGCTCCAGCTCGCCGCCGAGGAGCGCGCGGACACCCCCGACGCCGCCGCGTACTGGGCGGACCGGCTGCGCGCGGTGCGGGCGCACGCCCCGCTGCCCCGCCCGGAACGGGTGGCCGCCGGCGCGCTGCCCAGCGGCTCGGCCGAGGCCCGGCTGCCCGCGCACGACGGCGGCGTCCCCTTCCCCGGTCTGCTGGACGCCTGCCGCGCCGCGGCCGACGCGCTGTACGGCCCGGGCCACGTCGTCCCGCTCGGCTACCCGTGGGGCGGCCGTCCGGTCGGCGCGGAGCCGGTCGTCGGCTGCTTCCTCAACACCGTCGTCTTCCCCGCCGCCACCGGGCACGACTCCACGCCGGAGGCGACCGCCGACGCCTGGTGGGACGACCTGGACCGGGCCGACATGCCCTTCGACGCGGTCGTGGCCGCCGCGCGGGCCGCCGGTACGGGCTGGAACGGCGCGCTGGACGGACTGCTGACCGTCGACGACGACAGCCGCCGCCCACCCCTGCGCCTCGCCGGCGCCGAGGGCCGTGAGGTCCACGTCGACGGCAGACCGGTGCGCGGTCCGTTCGCCGTCTCCGTCACCCAGGGTGCCGGGATCCGGCTGCGGATGGTGTGGGACCGCGCGGTCCTCGACGACGCCACCGCCCACCGGGCCTTCGACGCGCTCACCCGGGCGCTGCGCCCGGTGCCGCACCCCGCGGGCTGACCCAGGCACCCCACGGGGGCGGACGTCTCCGCGCGGCACGCCCCCGGCAACCGACACCCCCGGCAACCGACACCCCCGCGGCATCCGTCGCGCCCCCAACCCCGCACGCACCTCCCCCGCGGCTCCGCACAACCCGCCGAGCCGCCCGTACGACCACGCCCGGCACCACCGTGACCGGGCCGGTGAACCGCCCCGACGACCCTCAGGGACCGATCATGCTTCCCCTCTCCGCCTCGCAGGAGATCGTCTGGCTGCACGAGCAGATGCAGCCCGGCAGCCGTGCCTACAACTTCACCGCCGCGCTCGACCTGTGGGGCCCCCTCGACGCGGACGCCCTGCGCGAGGGCCTGGCCGCCACCCTGGCCCGCCACGCGGGTCTGCGGCTCGAACTCGTGGACCGGCCGGGATCGGTGCCCGGGCAGCGGGTCGCGCCGCGCTGCGAGCCGAGGCTGCACACCGCCGACCTCGGCGGCGAGGACGACCCCGAGGCGGCCTTCCAGGACCTGTTGCGCCGCGAGGCCGAGACACCCCTCGACACCTTCGAGGCGCCGCTGATCCGCTGGACGCTCGTCCGCCTCGCCGAGGAGCACCACCGGCTCGTCCACGTCGAGCACCATCTCATCCACGACGGCCACTCGTTCGCGATCCTGCTGGACGACGTCTTCCGCACCTACCGCGCCCGCGTCGCGGGGGAATCCCTCACGCTCCCGCCCGCACCCTCCTACGCGGACCACGTACAGGCCAGGTCCGGCGCGGCCTTCGCCCCCGAGTCCCTGGAGTTCTGGCGGTCCTTCCTGCACGACCAGCCCCACGACCTGCCACTGCCCGGTCTCGCCCGGCCGGGCGCCCGCCGCAGGCACCACGGCGGACAACTGCGCCAGACCATCGGCGCCGACCTCGCCGAACGGCTGCGCGGCCACGCCCGTGAGCGCGGCCTCACCCCCTTCGCCACGCTCCTGGGCCTGTTCGCGGAGCTGCTGCGCCGCCACAGCGGCCGCTCCCGCATGGTCATCGGCACCGCCGTCGGCAACCGGCCGCTGGGGTACGAGGACGCCGTCGGCATGTTCGTCAACACCATCCCGCTGCCGCTCGCCCTGGACGCCACCCTCCCGGCCCAGGACACCATGGACGAGGTCACCGACACCCTCATCCGCGCCCTGCCGCACCAGGACGTACCGGTCCAGGAGCTGACCCGGGCGCTGGGCCTGCACACCTCCGGCGCCGACAATCCGCTGTTCTCGGTGATGTTCAGCGCGCACGACGCCCCGCTGCCCGAGATCGACCTGCCGGGCCTGGACATCACCCTGTTCGAGGGGTTCAACACCGGGACCACCCGCTTCGACCTGGACGTGGTGCTGCTGCCCGACGACCGGCGCGGCGTCACCACCCGCCACGGCGCGCCCGGCATGACCCTGGTGTGGGACTACGACGCCGACCTGTTCGGCGAGGACGTGGCCCGGCTGCTGTCCGGCCGCTTCCTGGACCTGCTGCGCGCCTACCTCGACGCGCCCGCCGCCCCGCTGGCCGACCTGGCCCCGGCCACCGTGGAGCCGGCCGCCGAGGCCGCGCCCGTGCCGTCCGGCCGCGACCTGCTGGACCCGGTGGCCGCCCAGGACCCCTCGCTGCCCGCCCTGCTGTGCGGGGCGCGCCGGGTGACGTACGGCGAACTGGACGAGCGGGTCGCCGCGCTGGCCGAGCGGCTGCGTACTTCCGGGGTCACACCGGGGCAGCCCGTGGCCGTCGTCCTGCCCCGCGGCGCCGACTCGGTCACCGCGCTGCTGGCCTGTCTGCGCACCGGCGCCGTCTACTGCCCGCTCTCCCCCGCCGATCCGCCCGCCCGCACCGCGCTGCTGCTCCAGCGGCTCGCCCCGGCGCTCGTGCTGACCGCCGAGGGCGGCCCGGACCTGCCCGACGGCCTGCCCGTCGCCCGCATCGACGCGCCCGTGCTGCCCCGCGCCCACGCGGCCGACGTCCTGCCCGGCGCCACCTACGTCATCCACACCTCCGGCTCCACCGGTACGCCCAAGCCGGTCGCCGTGGGCCGGGCGGCCCTGGAGCACCATCTGACCGCCACCGCCGACCGGTTCGCGCTGACCAGCGCCGACCGGGTCCTGATGTTCGCGCAGCCGTCCTTCGACGTGGCGCTGGAGGAGGTGCTCCCCACCCTGCACGCGGGGGCGTGCCTGGTGATCCCCGAGCACGAGGTGCCCACCGGAGCCGAGCTGGCCGACCTCCTCGCCGCCGCCCGCGTCACCGTCGCCAACCTTCCCACCAGCTACTTCCTGGCCACCCGCGAAGAGCTGCGCCCGGCACTGCGCGAGGAGAGCTGGACGCCCCGGCTCCTGGTCCTGGGCGGCGAGCGCCTGCCCTCCGAGACCCTGCGCGGCCTCCTGGCCGACACCGGCGCCACCGTCCTCAACGCGTACGGCGTCACGGAGGCCGCCATCACCTCCACCGTCCACGAGGTCTCCCGCGAGGCCCTGGCCGAGGGCGCCGAGATCCCGCTGGGCACCGAGCTGCCGGGCGAGCGCGTCCACGTCCTGGACGCCCACCACCGCCCGCTGCCCGCCGGCGCCGTCGGTGAACTGGCCATCGCCGGGCCCGGCCTGGCCGAGGGCTACCCCGGCAACGCGGAGGTGACGGCCGCCCGGTTCCGTACCGTGGACGCGCTGGGCGGGGAGCGGGTCTACCTCACCGGCGACCTCGGCTACCGCGGCCTGGACGGTCTGCTGTACTTCCTCGGCCGCCGCGACAACCAGGTCAAGCTGCGCGGGCACCGCATCGAGCTGGAGGAGATCGAGGCGGCGGCGTCCGCCGCGCTCGGCGGCCGGTCCTGCGCCGTCGTCCTGGACACGGAGAGCCCCGCCGCTCCCCGCCTCGTCGGCTTCTTCGAGGAGGGCGCCCCTCTCGCCGACGTGGACGAGAAGGCGCTGCACACCGAGTTGAGCCACCGGCTGCCCGGGGCTCTCGTGCCCGCCCGGTGGGCCCGGCTGGAGACGATGCCGACCCTGGCGGGCGGCAAGCCGGACCGTACGGTCCTCACCCGCCGCGCGGCCGCGCTCGACCCGGCGGCCCGCGCGGCGCCCGAGGCCGCGACCGCGACCGCTACCGCTACCGCGACCGGGGACACCGTGTCCGCCGCCGTGCCGGACGACCCGATGACCGCCCTGCTGGCGAACGGCTGGCGTGAAGTACTCGGCCACAGCCGCTTCGACGCCGGATCCCACTTCTTCCGCATCGGCGGCCACTCGCTGCTGGCCGCCGAGCTCGCGGCCTGGCTGGAGCCCCACCTGGGCACGCGCCCGCCGTTGAAGGTGCTCTTCCGCAACCCCGTCCTCGCCGACCAGGCCGACGCCCTCGCCGCCACCGCCCCCCTCTCCACGGAGTCGTGATGATCCAGTCCCCCGCCCTCCCCGAGACCACCCCCGCGACCACCGGCGCCGGCACGCCGGCGAGCATCGCCCACGGCCCGGCCGCCGAACCGACCGCCGTCGTCGCCCGCTTCGAGGAGTGGGTCCGGCGCGCCCCGCAGGCCCCGGCCGTCGTCGACGGCACGCGCACCTGGACGTACGAGGAGCTGGGCGCCGCGGCCGACCGCGTCGCCGCCGCACTGCGCGAGCGCGTACACCCCGGTGACCTGGTCGGCGTCTGCCTCGACCGGTCCACCGCCCTGGTGGTGACCGCCGTCGCGCTCGCCCGGATCGGCGCCGTCTACCTGCCGCTGGGCCCGCGCCCCGGCGAGCGCCGCACCCAGGCCGTCACCGAGGACCTCGACGTCGCCTGCCTCGTCGGTGACCCCGCTGTCCTGCCCCGGGCCCACCAGGACGGGGAGCACGTCGCGCTGCCCCTGCCCGCCGACGGCGTGAACGCGCCGGGCGCCCCGGTGGCCGCGTTCACCACCCGTGCCGAGGGTGCGCGGCGCGCCCCCGAGGGCGCCCTGTACGCCGTCCTCACCTCCGGATCGACGGGCCGCCCCAAGGCGGTCGCGGTGGCCGAGGCCTCGCTGTCCGTGGCCCTGGACTGGTACCGGGAGGCCACCGCGCTGGCGCCCGGCGACCGGCAGTCGCTGCTCATCGGCGTCGCCTTCGACCCGCATCTGCTGGAGCTGTGGGCCGGGCTCACCTCGGGCGCCGCCCTCGTCCCGGCCCCGGACGACACCCGCTGGGACGCGGCCCTGCTCACCGACTGGTGGCGCGAGGCCGCCGTGACCGTGTGCGTGGCGGCGACCCCGACGGTCGAACCGCTCCTCGACCGGCCGTGGCCCGCGGACCTGCCGCTGCGCCACCTCGTCGTCGGCGGCGACCGTATGCGCCGCCGCCCCGGGCCGGACGTCACCGCCACGGTCCACAACGCCTACGGCCCGGCCGAGGCGACCGTCCTCACCACCACGTACGCGATGCGCGCCACCGACCCGGCCGCCGACCGGACGACCCCGCCGCCGATCGGCACACCGCTGCCGGGCGTCACCGTCGTCGTCACCGACCCCGACGGCAACCCCGTGGCCCGCGGGCAGGACGGTGAACTGCGCCTCGGCGGCCACTGCCTGGCGCTCGGCTACCTCGACCCCGAGCTGACGGCGCGGCGCTTCACCGCGCCCCCCGAGCACCCGGCGCTGGCGGGCACGGGCCGGCTGTACCGCACCGGCGACCGGGTGCGCATGGCAGCGGACGGCACCCTGGAGTTCCTCGGCCGCCTCGACAGCCAGGTCAAGATCAGCGGCGTGCGCATCGAACTCGCCGAGGTGGAAGCCGCGTTCGAGCAGGACGCCCGGGTGCGCACGGCCGTGGTCACCGTGGCGCGCGACGGCTCCGGCCTCGCCCGGCTCGTCGCCCACCTCAAGCCCGCCGACGCCACGCCGCCCGCCCCCGCCGATCTGCTCGACGCGGTCCGCGCCTGGCTTCCCGAACAGGCCGTGCCCGCCACCGTACGGTTCGTCGACGCCCATCCGCTGGACGCCAACGGCAAGGTGGACCGGGCCGCCCTGGCCGCCCACGCCCCGTCCCCGGCGGCGCCCTCGGCCCCGGCCGACGACCTGGCCGAGGCCACCGCGGGCGAGCGCCTCGTCCTCACGACCGTCCGCGAGCTCCTGGGGCGGCCCGAGACCGTACTCGGCGACCACTTCACCGACATCGGCGGCACCTCCGTCGTCGCCGCGCGGCTGCTCGCGGTCGTCGAGCGCGAGAGCGGCGTCCGGCCGCGCGCCCACGAACTGCTGCGCAGCACCGATCTGGGCGCCTTCGCCGCCCTCCTCGACCAGCGCTGGACCCCGCGACCGGCAGGAGCCTGAGATGACATCCACCCCCGCGCAGCCCACGGCGACCGCGCTGCCCGGCCTCGTGGCCCGGCACGCCGCCCGCACCCCCGACGCCCTGGCCGTGGTCGATGGCGACTCCACCCTGACCTACCGTCAGCTCGACCAGGAAGGACGCGCCCTCGCCGCGCATCTGCGCGAGCACGGGGTGGCGCCCGGCGACCGGGTGGCGCTCCTGACCACCCGCTCCGCCCGCACGGTCGTCGCCCAGCTCGCCCTGTGGGGGGCGGGCGCCGTGTGCGTACCGCTCGATCCCGCACAGCCCCGGCCCCGTACCGAAGGCATGATCTCCGACGCGGGCGTCACCCTCACCCTCGGCGACGCCAAGCTGCTGGACGCGGCCGGGCTCGGCGGGCCCGTCCTCGCCCTGCCCGAAACGCCGCTCGGCGAGGGCCCGCCGACGGGCGGCGCCGCTCCCGACAGCCCGGCGTTCATCATGTTCACCTCCGGCTCCACCGGCCGTCCGAAGGGCGTCACCATCGCGCACCGGGCCGTCGCCCAGCTGGTCACCGCGCCCGAGTACGTCACGGTCACCGCCCGCGACCGCGTGCTGTTCCACTCGCCGATGACCTTCGACGCCTCGACGTTCGAGGTGTGGGCGGCGCTCGCCAACGGCGCCGCGGTCGTGGTGTGCACCGTGCCCCGGCCCTCCCTGGAGGACCTGGCCCGGCACGTCGAACGCCACGGCGTGACGGTGGCGTTCTTCACCACGGCGCTCTTCCACCAGCTCGCCGCCCGGCGCTCACGCGTCTTCGCCCAGCTCCGCTCGGTCGTCGTGGGCGGCGAGGCGATGGCCGCGGGTCACGCCCGCGACGTGCTGACCGCCTTCCCCTGGCTGGAGCTGGTCAACGGCTACGGGCCGACCGAGACGACCACCTTCGCCACCGCCCACACCGTCACCGTGCCCGACTGCGACGGGCCGCCGCCGATCGGCCGCCCCATCGCCGGGGCCACCGTCCACGTCCTGGACGCCGACGGCAGCCCGGTCCCCGACGGCGAGCGGGGCGAGCTGTGGGTCGGCGGCACGCGGCTCGCCGACGGTTACGCCGGCCGGCCCGAGCTGACCGCCGAGCGCTTCGTCGACCACCCCACCGCCGGGCGGCTCTACCGCACCGGCGACCTCGTCTCCGCCCGCCCCGACGGCGTCCTGGACTTCCACGGCCGCAACGACGACCAGATCAAGGTCCGCGGCTTCCGCATCGAACCCGGCGAGGTCGAGCACGCCCTGCGCCGGGAGGCGGAGGTGGACGACGCGGCCGTCACGGTCGAGGGCGCGGGTACGCCCGAGGCGCGCCTGGTCGCGTTCGTCGTCGCCGCGCCCGGCCCGGTGCCCGCCGTCTCCGCGCTGCGCGAGCGGCTCACCGCCGTCCTGCCCGCCCATCTGGTGCCGGACGCCCTCACCCTGGTGGACCGGCTTCCGCTGACCCCGTCCGGCAAGGTCGACCGGCGCGCGCTGGCCCACCGCCCCCGGGCCGCCCAGGAGCGGGCCGAGGCGCCCGCCCCTGCGCTGACCCCGCTGGAGCAGGCCGTCGCCGAGGTGTGGAGCAGGTCCCTGGGCAGCGAGGTCACCCATGGCGAGGCCGACTTCCTCGCCCTGGGCGGTCACTCCCTGCTCGCCCTCGCCGTCACCGACGACCTGCGCGAGGAGCTGGGCGTCGAGCTCTCCCTGGCCGACTTCTTCGCCGCCCCGACCGTCACCGCCCAGGCCGTCCTGATCGAGCGGGCCCTGCTGTCCGCCCACAGCGACCTCCACCCCCGCACTCCGGAGCACAGCGATGTCCACTGACGCCGACGCCACGGCGCGCGCCGAGCAGCAACGGCTCCAGCTCGAACTGCTGCGCAGGGCCCGCGCCGGCGCCACCCGGCGCTCCCCCGCCGCCCCGGCCGACCGCGCCCCGACGCCGGGCCGTCCGCCCCTGTCCCGGGCCCAGCGCCGTATGTGGCTGATGGAACGGCTCGGCGGCGCGGGCGACTCCTACCACGTCCCCTTCGCCACCCGGGTGCGCGGCCCCTTCGACCCGGCCGCGCTCGCCACCGCCCTGCACGCGCTGGTGGCCCGGCACACGATCCTGCGCACCTGGTACGGGGAGGAGGACGGCGAGCCCTTCCAGGAGGTCCTCCCGGCCCCGGCCGCCGTCGCCGTACCCGTCGTGGAGGCGGACGCGACCGAGGCCCCGGCGCTGCTGCGGGAGGCGGCGGCCCGCCCGTTCGACCTCACGGCGGGCGAGGCGGTACGGGCGCGCGTCCTGCGCCACGCCGAGCAGGACCACACCGTACTGCTGACGTTCCATCACATCGCCATCGACGGCGGCTCCCTGGACACCGTGGCCGACGAGCTCGCGGCGCTGTACACCGCGGCCACGGACGGTTCCGAGGCGCCCTTCTCCGACACGCCGCCGCAGTACGCCGACCACGCGCGCCGCGAACACGAGGGGATACCCGGCCTCCGGGCGGAACTGGACCGCTGGAGCGCCCTGCTGGCCGACGCCGCCCCGCCCCGCCTGCCCGCTCCCCGGCCCTCGGAAGCGCCCGCCACCGCCGGAGCGGCGGCGGTCCACACCGTGCCGCTCGCGCCCGCGCTGCCGGACGCCCTGCGCGCCCTGGGGGCCGAACACCGGGCCACGCTCTTCGCGGTGTCGCTCACCGCCGCGTTCGCCGCGCTCCACCGCCTCACCGGCGACGACGACCTCGTCATCGGCGTGGCGGGCACCCACCGCACCGGCGCCGCCATGCGCGGCCTGGTCGGGCTGTGCGTCAACACCCTGCCGGTCCGCGTCGACGTCTCCGGCGACCCGTCCTTCGCCCACCTGCTGCACCGCGTACGCGACGCGCTCCTCGACGCGCAGCGCCACCGGCACATCCCGTTCGACCTCGCCCTGGAACGCCTCGGCGCCACGGCACGCGGCGCCGACGGCACCGCGCTGGTCCGCGTCACCTGCGACGTGCTGGGCGAGCCCACCGTGCTCCGACTGCCCGGCACCTCGGCCGAGTACGTCGACGTGCCCACCGGCGGCGCCAAGTTCACCCTGTCCTACGCCCTGGCGCTCGGCGCCGGCGAACCGCCAGCCGCGTTGGTGCAGTTCGACCGCGACGCGCTGGACGAGGCCGCGGCCGAGGTGACCGTACGGGACTACGCCGCCGTGCTCGACGCGGCGGCGGCCGATCCGGAGCTCGCCCTGAGCAAGGTGCCCGGGTTCGGTACACCCCGCGACCAGGCCCAGGACCCCGCGGAGGCGGAGCCGTCCGCCGCTCTGCCCACCGGGGAGGACGCCCACCCGGCCGTCCAGGTCCTGCGGGCCCACCCCCAAGTCGCCGACGCGCTGGTCGTCCAGGCCGAGCGGATCCGGCCGGTCGCCTACGCCGTGCTCAGCGACAGCGCGGGCCCCTCCGGCAACGAGCTGCTCGGGCTGCTGCGCCGCTCGCTCCCCGCCGCGTCCGTGCCCGCCGCGGTCACCGTGCTCGACACGCTGCCGCGGACACCCGGCGGGCTGCCGGGCGCACCCGCCCCGGCCGTCCTCTCCGGACCGCGCGCCGCCGCCGTCACCGAGGGGTTCGCCGCGCTGCTCGGGCGCACTCCGCCGCCCGACGGCGACTTCTTCGAGCTGGGCGGCCACTCCCTGGTCGCCGTGCAGCTCGCCGAACGTCTGCGTACCGGGCTCGGCCTGCCGCTCACCGGCCTCGACGTGCTCCAGGCCCGTACACCCCGGGCACTCACCGCGCTCCTGGACGAGCGGGCGGCCCAGCAGTCCGCGGCCAAGGCCGCGGCCGGGCCCGCCCGGACCCGGGCCACCCGTCCCGGCACGGTGCTGGTCACCGGCGCGACCGGGGGCGTCGGCGCGTTCGTCCTGCGGGAACTGGCCGCCCGGGGCCGTCCCGTGCTGGCCCTGGCCCGGCCCGAGTCCGCCCATCTGATCGCCGCCGAGGGCGTCGACGTCGTCGAGGGCGACCTCACCGACCTGGCCGGACTGCGCGACGCCGTCGCGGCCTCCGACGCGGTCGTCCACGCCGCGTCCACCTTCACCCGGCCCGAGGTGGACCTGGCGGCCATGGAGGCGATGGTCGGCGCCTGGCACGGCGGGCCGTTCGTCTTCGTCAGCAGCGTCGACGCGTACGGACACCCGCACACCCAGCGGGTCGTGGAGGAGTCCCCGTCCCGCGAGCCCCTCAGCCCGTACGGGAGGGCCAAGGCCGAGTGCGAGGCCATGGTGCTGCGCGCCGCGGGCACCGACGGGCGCGGCGGAGCGAGCGCCGTGCGGTCACCGATCGTCTGGGGCGCGCACGAGCGGCTGCGCGAGCAGCTGCGCTGGGGCGCCCTCGGCACGCTCTACCAGGCGGCCGTCCGGGGCGAGGCGATCGAGGTACCGCGGCCCGGCACCGCGGGCCACCCGTGGTACGGGGCCGCCTGGGTGCACGCGGCGGCCCTGGCCCGCGCGGTGACGGAGTGCCTGGACCGTCCCATGCACGGCGTCGCCAACGCCGTGAGCGGCCACGTCTCCTGGCACGACCTGGCTCGGGACCTCACGGACCTGCTCGGCACCGACGCCGAGGTCCGCGAGAGCGACGCCGTGCCCCGGGACCTCGACCACCGCTGGCACTACGACAGCCACCGGCTGGCCCGTCCGCTCGGGCCCCGTCCGGGGGAGGACCGCCGGAGCGTACTGGCCGAGATGATCGGCGGCATGACGGACGGCACTGCCTGACAACCCGTCACTTCGCATACAGGCCATGGGAGCAGGCTCTCCCCGGGGACGGCACGTATGCGCCGGGCCGACGGAAGACGACCGAAGTTGGCGGTTGTCTTCCGTCGGCCCGGCGCCCAAGCTGCCAGTGCCGGACAACTCATCTCCCGGGGAGGCTTCATGACCAACCGCGTGGACCAACCGCGCCCGCTCGACCTGGTCGGCAACCCGATCCACGTCGGCGGTGTCGCCACCGGCTTCGAGGCCACTCTGGAGTACCGCGTCAGCGACGGCCACCAGCAGGTGACCGGAACGTTCGCGGCGGGCGGCGGCACCGGCGAGCACGGACAGTTCCACTTCACGGTCGACGTCGGCCACACCGCCTTCCGGGCCGACCGGCTGCTCGTCCAGGTCTTCGAGGCGCGGGCCAGGGACGGCGGCGAGATCAACGCCGTCACCGTTCCGGTCATCTACGGGCCGCACATCGTGCCCGGTTACTACGGCTACCGCGAGCACACGGTGGCGAAGGGCGAGACGCTGTCGGCGCTGGCCAAGACGTACTACGGCAACGCCTCCCTCTATCCGCGCATCGTCCGGGCCAACCCCGCCCAGATCACCGACCCCGACCGGATCGTGCCGGGACAGGTGCTCCGGATCCCGATCGGGTCATAGCCCCGGCCCGGTCCGGACACCTTCCGGGCCCCCGGCCGCGCGCGGGACGTACGCCAGCCCGTGCGCGCCGGGCTCGCCCGTCTTGGCGATGTCCAGCCGGCCCACCTCCTCCAGCGTATGGAGGTCCACGACGTGGACGGTGGAGGAGACCACGCAGGACACGTACGCGAGGCGGCCGTCCGGCGACGAGGTGATGGTCAGCGGGAAGAGCCCGACCTCCACCGCGCCCAGCCGCTCCCGCGTACCGGCGGAGAACACCGTGAGCCGGCCCGGGGCCTGGCGGCCGAGCCGGGACGCCGGGTCGGGTTCCGTCCGCAGCTCGCCCACCAGGAGCAGGCCCGTCGAGGTCAGGTGCACCGGCAGCACCACGTCGTCCGTGGGCAGGGTGCCGACGACGGACGCCGTCCGGGCGTCGATGACCGAGACTCCCGTGTCCGGGCGGTCGCCGGCGTCCGAGAGGAAGGAACCGGCGTACGGCGACGCCACGTATATCCGGGAGCCGTCGCCGGACACGGCGAGTCCTTCGCTGCCGGGCACCTCGACCTTCGCCGTGAGGACGCCCCGTTCGAGGTCGACGACCGAGACGAACGGCGCTTCCTTGTTGGTGGCGTACCCCGTCCGGCCCGTGGGGTCGATGGCGAACCAGTGCGGGCCGGGCGCGTCCGTGTCGATCCTGCCCAGGGGGCGGCGGGTCAGCGTGTCGATCACCACGACCCCGCCGGGCCGGTCCGCCGAGCCCTCCACGCTGACGTAGAGACGGTGGCGTGCCGCGTCCAGCGCCAAACCGTGCGGGCCGTGTTCCGGGGCGAGGTCGATCACCTCGACGACGCGGCGCGCATCGACGTCGATGACGGTCAGTTCGGTGCGCCGGCCGCCATTGGCGTGGTAGTAGCCCGAGTCGTACGTCGTGGCGCACCACAGCAGGCGCTGCGTCGGATCGAAGCACAACTCGTGCGGCTCGGCCAGGACGTCGATGGTGTCCACGTGCCGGTCGGAGGCGGCGTCGAAGAACGAGACGGTGGGTCCGCTCTGGCTGACCACTGCCAGGAGATCGCCGTCTCGGCCGGCGCGGGGGGACTGGTGCACGAAAGGCTCCCTTGAAGGGTGGAGAGGACATCGCACGAGGTGTCTCGCGGACGTGTCCACTCTTGCCGGAGTCCCGTCCCCCCACCATGCAAGAATGAGCACGGCATTATTGTCCCAGGCGTAAAAACGCAGCTCAGGAGCGATGTTGGACCTCAATCTGCTGCGTGCGCTGGATGTCCTGCTCCAGGAGAACAGCGTGACCCGTGCCGCCGAGCGGCTCGGTACGTCGCCCGCCGCTGTCAGCCGTACGCTCGCCCGGCTGCGGCGTGCCGTCGGTGATCCCCTGCTGGTCCGGGCCGGGCAGGGACTGGTCCCGACCCCGCGCGCCCTGGAACTGCGGGACGAGGTCGGCGCGTTGCTGCGCGGCTGCGAGAACGTGCTGCGGCCCGGGGCCGGTTTCGACGCCGCGCACCTCCATCGCACGTTCACCGTGCAGGCCACCGACCTGCTCATGGCGGGCCTCGCCGGGCCCTTGACCGAGCGTGTCCGCGCGGAGGCGCCCCAGGTGGACGTGGTTTTCCTGCCGGAGGCGATGGAGGGCGGCCCGGCCCTGCGCCAGGGTGTGGTGGATGTGGAGCTGGGTGTTCTCGACCACCTCGACCCGGAGATCCGCACCCGGGCCCTGACCCGGATACCGCTGGTGGGCGTCGCCCGCGGCGGCCACCCCCTCTTCGACGGGCGCATCACCGCCCGCCGTTTCGCCGCGGCCGGTCACATCGGCGTCTCCCGGCTGGGCAAACGCCTCGGGCCCATCGACAGCGCGCTCGCGGAGCTCGGGCTGCGCCGCCGCACGGCGGTCGTGGTGCCCAGTCACACGAGCGCGATGCTGCTGGCCCGGACCACCGATCTCGTCGCGCTCACGCTGGCCGGCTGGCTCACCGACACCATCGCCGCGCTGGGGCTGCGCACCTTCTCCGTGCCGCTCGATCTGGCGCCCCTGGAGCTGGGCATGGCGTGGCACCCCCGCAACTCGGCGGACCCGGGCCACCGTTGGTTCCGCGACCACCTGGCGGCCGCGGTGACGGACCCGTCCGGCACCGGGCCGTCCGCCACGGGCACCAACGGTACGGACTCCCCGGGCGCGGGCTCACTCGGCCCTGACTCCGTCGGCCCGGACCTCCTCGACCCCGGCACGGGGCAACCCCCGGCCGCCAGGTGACTGTTCACGGGCCCACCCTGGAAGATCACCCCTGGCGCGGGGCAGCACTCCACCCCCGGCCCACCCGGATCCGGTACGGTGCCTCGTCCAACCCGCCAGCGTCCGCCAGCGCCGTCAGGAGCCACCGTTGCACGCCCCAGCCGAGACCTCCCGGGTGCTCGTCACCCTCTACGAGACCGTCGCCGCCGCCGAGGAAGGGCAGGCGGGTGCGTTGTGGCGGCTGGCGGAAGGGGGGCGCCAGCTCGACGCCAATCTGGTGCGCCTGGCGCCGGACGCGTCCGTGGCCGAGCACGTCGAATCCGAACTGGACGTGCTGCTGGTCGTGGTCGCGGGCGCCGGCCACCTCGACAACGGCGTGGAGCGGCAGCCCCTGGCGCCCGGGGCCGTGGCCTGGCTGCCACGTACGGCCCGGCGCGCCCTGTCCGCGGGTCCGGACGGACTCGCGTACCTCTCCGTGCACCGGCGGCGACCGGGGCTGAAGATCGGCGTCCGCACCGCCCCCGTGGACGAAGGCGGTGAGGCGCCCTGCTCGCTGGACCGCGTCTGCCCGGCCTGCGGGCGGATGGCGGCGGAGTCGGACGCGCGCTACTGCGCCCGGTGCGGGGAAGAACTGTCGAGTTAGGCGGCGCCGGCGGCTGATGGTCCCAACCTGTCCGGCGCCTACGTCCTCCGTACGAAGATAACGTCCTACCGAACTACCTCACTCGCGGCGGTGAAAACCTCGAATTCGCGATCGTCTCGCGAAACACCGGGATCCACGCCACCCTTCGAACGGCCCTTCGGATCACCGAGGAGCGGCGCCGTCGCGCTCCGGCCCCGCCTCTCCGTCCACGGAGGCGAGGTGGGCGACGGCCGCCGACAGCCGCTTCTGGACCTGCTGGGGCAGGGGGACGCCCCCGACGGAGTCCACCACCTGCTGGGCCACGCGATGCAGCTTGATGTTGGTGTGCTGGGACGTCATGACCAGCGCGGTCCAGGCGTTTTCCGGGGTGAGGGCGAAGGCGGCCATGAGGACCCCACGGGCCAGGTCGATCGTCCCCCGGCTCCGCATGGCTCGCCGCAACTGCACGAGCTCGACCCCTGGATCCGACCCGGCACCCACGTCGACGGGCTCGGCCGAATGTGACGGCTGCGCCATGGCGCTCTCCCCTGTGTCCAGGATCCCGAGTCTCCTCCGCGCCCAGAGTCGCGCCCGGACCGAAGACACGTCAAGAGATACAGGAAGTAGAATTCGCCTGTTCCTATACATGAAGCCCAGGGCGTACGATCCGCTCATGGGTGAAGTACCGGAACCGCACACAGGGTGGACGTTCATCACCAGCCACGCGCGCGTGCTCGCGGTCATCGCCCAGAACCAGAACGCGCGGATCCGTGACATCGCCGCGCACTGCCGGCTGACGGAACGCGCCGTGCAGAAGATCATCGTCGATCTGGAGCAGGCGGGATTCCTCTCCCACACGCGCCAGGGACGCAGCAACACCTACCGGATCGAGCCGGGCAAGGTCCTGCGTCATCCGGCCGAGGCGGAGGCGGGTCTCACCGTCGCCGCGCTGCTCGCGCTGCTCGCCCAGGACGAGGAGCGCCGCGCCGAACTGCTCCACGCCGGCGTACGCGTGCGGACCGAGAGAAGTGGCTGACCCGGCCCCCTGAGCCCCCCCCCCCGCCGACACGGACCCCGGGTCCGGTCCTCCGGCGTCGCACCCGGTGCCCGCCGCCCGCGCACCGCACCGCACCGCCGAAACGCGCTTGTCCGGCGTGTCGGCCCCGCACTACCGTGCCCCCGTGGATCTCTTCCCGGACTCATGGGCGGCCCTGCTCAACGCGGTCGCCGAACGGCCCGACCAGGACTTCGAACGACCCTCCGGCTGCACCGGCTGGCTCGTGCGGGACCTCGTCTGCCACCTGATCGTCGACGCGCAGGACATCCTCATCACCCTCGCCACGCCGGCCGACACCGCGCCGACCGCCGACGCCGTGACGTACTGGCACGTCCAGGACCACCCGCCGACCGGCGAGGACCCGCTCGACGCGCTGACCGTACGGCTGGCCGCCGCCTACGAGGACCCGGGGCTGCTCAAGTTCCACCTCGACGACGTGGGCTCCGCGGCCGGGCGCGCCGCCGCGCTCGCGGACCCCGCGGCCCGGGTGAGCACCCGCGACCAGGTCCTCACGGTGGGCGACTACCTCTCCACGTACGTCATGGAGGCGACGCTGCACCACCTCGACCTCGTCGCGCACCTGCCGGGCGCCGCCGGGCCGCCCGCACCGGGTCTGGCCCACTCCCGGGCGACGCTGGAGGCGATCGCCGGGGCGGCCTTCCCCGCCTCGCTCACCGACCGTGACGCCCTGCTGGTCGGCACCGGCCGCCGTACGCCGACGGAGGCGGAGCGGGCCGCGCTCGGCGCGCTGGCGCCGCGGCTGCCGTTCGTCCTGGGCTGACGGCGCGCCCTTACGGTACGGCCGGTGCGCAGGCTCGTGTGTGGAGGTCGGCGAGGGTCCGGACGTGGCAGCACAGCGCCCAGGGGTCGAGTGGCTTGAGGAGGATCCCCGCGGCGCCGAGTTCGAACGCGAGCCGGGCGATCCGGTTGTCGCGGCTGGTGCCGGTGACCAGCAGCACGGGCAGATCGCGGGTCTGGTCCAGGCGGTGGAGGTAGGAGAGGGCCTGGAGACCGTCGATGTGCGGCATGGCCACGTCCATCACCACGGCGGCGACGGGTTCGCGCAGCACCGCCTTGAGTGCCTGTTCGCCGCTGGTGGCACGCAGGACGGGGCGGCCCAGCGGCATGAGGGCGTGTTCCAGGGCGAACAGATTGTCCTCGTGGTCGTCGACCAGCAGAAGAGCCTGTCCCTCGCCCGGCGGGGACGCGTTTCCGGGCATGCGGGACGACGAAAGCGGTACGGGCACAGATGGCTCCCACTGATCGGCTGTACGGCGATGAGCGGGTAGCCGCTTCCTGACCACTCCGAAAAGTGAGCATATCGACTTCGACGGCGCCGGGGCCACTACTCCGGGTTTCTGGGCGGTGCGCTCACCGGCCGGCCGGAACGCGCTCTATCCTGTGCGCCCACGGGAGTTACGTGCCCGCGTTCCCCGAGCGGCCCAGGGCGTGGAGGTACTCCAACGCGTCCAGCACCACGGTGCGCTCGTGCCAGGCGAGCCAGCTCCCCACCTGCCGGCCGGTGGCGGCGAGCGCCTTCGCCTGGACCGGGTGCAGGGACTTCGTGGGGCGTTCGAGGTGGGCCGAGACGATGCCCAGGCACGCGCCCGACGCGCTGACCAGCGGAACGCTGTGGCAGGCGCGGCTGCCCGCGGCGAGGATGGTGTGCCGCGCCTCCTCGGTGAACACCGCGTCGGTGGCGACGTCGTGCACGGTGGTCAGCTCCACGTTCTTGGCGGCTTTCGCACACGAGGTGCCGTTCTCCCCCACGAAGGCGAAGAACTCGACGAAGTGCTCGCTGTGGCCGGTGTGGTGCTCCATCCGCAGACCGCGTGCGGTCGGATCGCTGATCTGGACGTTGCCCATGTCCGTGCCCGTGATGGCCAGGGTCTGCGACAGGAGGGCGCCGAGCACCGCGCCCCGGTTGACGTGGCCGGGGTCGTCGACGCCGACCGTGTCCAGGCGGGGCGGCCTGCCGCGCACCCGTCCCGGGAACCACAGGTCGGCGGGGCCGTCGGGTCTCGGTGTGCGTACGACCGCGCCGGCCAGGACGCGCAGCTTCACGTTGTACCGCTGCGAGGAGCGGCGCAGCAGCGTGAAGGCGCTGTCGGCGTCCGGCAGCAGATAGCGCTCCTGGAGGATGCCCTGGGCGTGGGAGACGAGCGGTCGGCTGCGGACCTGGGCCCGCAGGTCGCGGACCTCCTCACGCAGCCGTGCCGTTTCCTCGGCCGTGCCCTCCGCCGCCCGCCCGCCGGGCACGCCGTCCTGGCTCATCCGCTCCATGCTGTTCTCTTCCGGACTCCGCTCAAGCGCTCAGCACCGAGTCGTCGAAGGTCCGCGCACCGGGCAGCCGGTGGCGGGCCGCGATCACGGCCGTGTCCACGTCCCGGGTGCCCGTGGACACGCACAGCGTGTAGGAGACGTCCTCCAGCCGCCGGCGGGTGGCCTCGGTGCCCTCGGCCGCGTTCAGCGCGCTGAGCGCGTCGTACTCGGCGAGGAGATCGCGCAGCACTGCCGGGTGAGCCATCAACATGAGGAATCCTCCACTCGAAACGGTCCCGATGGGATTCCGCCTGCCCCGGCTTCTCGTCCGTACACACCTCCACCACACTTCGTTCGATCAGGCGGGGCGTTCCCCTCGGGGCCTGAGCGGAGGACCGTCCCGGGGGGTCACGGCGGACCGGTCGGCGACGTACCGATGTATCGATGTATCGACCGGGGGATCTCTCCACGCCACCCAGCGGTAGGGGTCGCGGACCGAGCTGTACGGGGGCTTGCACACAAGTCTTGAACCAGTGGGAGCGCTCCCAGCATGGAGTTGGACGGGCGTGCGGTCAAGATGTTGTAGGAGTCGAAGTCATGAGACGCCATCGGCGGCCAACTCGTTCGCTGTTCTAGGGCAGTTGGGGCCGGAGGCCCGTTACCGGCGGGGCCTGCGGATCGCGAGGGCCACCGGGGGAACAGGCCGCAACGTATCGCGTCCTCCTCCCTTGCCATGCGCCACCCGAGCCCCTACCGTGATGCCCCACCAGTGGGAGCGCTTCCATCCGTCGGACGCCGGGCATCAGCCGGTGTCCCGGCCGCGAAGGATCCGCTCATGCGACACCCCCCGCACTTGGCCCTACCCTTGGCCGCCGCGGCGCTCGTGCTCGCGAGTGCCGTCGTCGTCCCGCACGTCACGGCATCCGGAGCGGAGCCGTCCTGCTCGGTGGCGTACACCGTCACCAACGAGTGGGGCGGTGGCTTCCAGGGTTCCGTCACGCTCACCAACAACGCCTCCGCGCTGTCCGGCTGGAACCTGGGCCTCGCGTTCACCGGCAGCCAGAAGGTGACGCAGGGCTGGAACGCCAAATGGTCCCAGTCCGGCGGCTCCGTCACCGCCGTCAACGAGAGCTGGAACGGTTCGCTCGCCCACGGCGCGAGCGTCACCCTCGGCTTCCTCGCCTCGCTGACCGGCGCCAACACACCGCCCCGCGCGTTCACCCTCAACGGCGAGCCGTGCGCCGCCACGGGCGCGGGCGACCCCACCCCGACCCCGACCCCCACCTCCCCCTCACCCTCCCCGACCCCCGGCACCGGCGTGCCCGTGCTCCACGCCTCCGGGAACAAGCTGGTCGACGCGGGCGGCGCCACGCGCAGGCTCCTCGGCGTCAACCGCTCCGGCGGCGAGTTCATGTGCGTCCAGGGCCGCGGCATCTTCGACGGGCCGGTGGACGACGCCTCGGTGGCCGCCATCGCCGCCTGGCACGCCAACACCGTGCGCATCCCCCTCAACGAGGAGTGCTGGCTGGGACTGTCCAACGTCAAGCCGGAGTACGCGGGCGCCCGTTACATCGGCGCGGTCCAGGACCTCGTCCACCGCGTCGAGGCCCACGGCATGACCCCGATCGTCGAACTCCACTGGTCGTACGGGCAGTACACCGGCAACTCGGCCGGCTGCTCCGACGTCCACGCCAGTTGCCAGAAGCCGATGCCCGACGCCCAGTACGCACCGGCGTTCTGGTCCTCGGTCGCCACCACCTTCAAGAGCGATCCGGCCGTCGTCTTCGACCTGTTCAACGAGCCGTACCCGGACCGCGCCACCTCCACCACCGACCAGGCGTGGAACTGCTGGCGCGACGGCGGAAGCTGTCCCGGCATCGGCTACGAGGTCGCGGGGATGCAGGACCTGCTGGACGCGGTACGGGGCGCGGGCGCCCACAACCTCGTCCTGGCCGGCGGCATCGCCTACGCCAACGACCTCGGCCAGTGGCTCGCCCACGCCCCGGCCGACCCGGCGGGCAACCTCGCCGCCGCCTACCACGGCTACAACTTCAACACCTGTGCGAACGAGGCGTGCTGGGACGCGACGCTCGCACCCGTGGCCGCCAAGGTCCCGCTCGTCGCGGGCGAGCTGGGCGAGAACACCTGCGCGCACTCCTTCGTGGACCGCGCCATGAAGTGGTTCGACGACCGGGGGATCTCCTACCTCGGCTGGACCTGGAACACCTGGGACTGCTCCTCGGGACCCTCCCTGATCAGCAACTACGACGGCACCCCCACCGGGTACGGCAGCGGTCTGCGCGACCATCTGCGCGCCGTCGGCTGAAAGACGCGCCTCTCCGGCGTCCCCGCACGTCACCCACCGAAAGGACACCGCCCCACCATGAGCCGCATACCCACCCAGTCCCCCCGATCCACCCGCTCCTCCCGAAGGCGAACGGCCCTGCTCGGCGCCGGTGTGCTCGTCGCGGCCGCGACCGGCACCGCGGGTCTCGTCGGCGCCGCGGGCACCGCCTCGGCGGCGACCGGCTGCACCGTCGCCTACCAGATCCAGAACCAGTGGTCCACGGGCTTCACCGCGTCCGTCACGCTCACCAACAACGGCCCGGCCGTGAACAGTTGGAACGTGAAGTGGACCTATGCGGGGAACCAGCAGGTCACCCAGGGCTGGAACGCCAGGGTGACCCAGGCCGCCGCGACGGTCACCGCCGCCAACGAGAGCTACAACGGCTCGCTGGCCACCGGCGGCTCGACCTCCTTCGGCTTCAACGCCTCCTACAGCGGCACCAATGCCCTCCCCACCTCGTTCACCCTCAACGGCGTGGCGTGCAACGGCGGCGACACCCCCACCGACCCGCCGACCACCCCACCGACGACCCCGCCCACCACTCCCCCGGCCGGCAACCGCGTGGACAACCCGTACGCCGGTGCCAAGGTGTATGTGAACCCGGAGTGGTCCGCGAACGCCGCCGCCGAGCCGGGCGGCAGCCGGGTCGCCAAGCAGCCCACCGGTATCTGGCTCGACCGCATCGCCGCCATCGCCGGGACGAACGGGACCATGGGGCTGCGCGCCCACCTGGACGAGGCCCTGAAGCAAAAGGGCAGCGGCGAGATGGTGGTCCAGCTGGTCGTCTACGACCTGCCGGGCCGCGACTGCTCCGCGCTCTCGTCCAACGGGGAACTCGGCGCCACCGAGATCGACAAGTACAAGACGCAGTTCATCGACCCGATCGCCGCGATCCTCGCGGACAGCAAGTACGCCGGGCTGCGGATCGTCACGGCGGTCGAGATCGACTCGCTGCCCAACCTCGTCACCAACACCGGCGGCCGCGCCACGGCCACCCCGCAGTGCGACACCATGCTGGCCAACGGCAACTACGTCAAGGGCGTCGGCTACGCGCTGCACAAGCTCGGTGCCGTACCCAACGTGTACAACTACGTGGACGCCGGCCACCACGGCTGGCTGGGCTGGGACGACAACTTCGGGCCCTCGGCCGACATGATCAAGAAGGCCGCGACGGCCGAGGGCGCCACGCCCGCCGACGTGCACGGCTTCATCACCAACACGGCCAACTACAGCGCCCTGAAGGAGAACAACTTCACCATCGACGACTCCGTCAACGGGGTGTCCGTGCGCCAGTCCAAGTGGGTGGACTGGAACCGGTACGTCGACGAGCTGTCCTTCGCCCAGGCGTTCCGCGCCAAGCTGGTCTCGGTCGGCTTCGACCCCGGGATCGGCATGCTGATCGACACCTCGCGCAACGGCTGGGGCGGCACCGCCAGGCCCGCCGGACCCGGCGCGAAGACCAGTGTCGACACCTATGTGGAGGGCGGTCGCTACGACCGGCGCATCCACGTCGGCAACTGGTGCAACCAGGCGGGCGCCGGTCTCGGCGAGCGTCCGCAGGCGGCCCCGGCCGCCGGGATCGACGCGTACGTGTGGATGAAGCCCCCGGGCGAGTCCGACGGCTCCAGCAGCGCGATCCCCAACGACGAGGGCAAGGGATTCGACCGGATGTGCGACCCGACGTACACGGGTAACCCCCGCAACGGCAACAGCCTCTCGGGCGCGCTGCCCAACGCCCCGCTCTCCGGGCGCTGGTTCTCCGCCCAGTTCCAGGAGCTCATGGTTCCGCGTGTATCCCAGCTCTGCGAACCCCTTCTCGATGAGGGCGAGCGCGCCCTCGCGTGCGTACCCCTTCCCCCAGGCCGCCCGCCGCAGCCGG